>NZ_JBMRFR010000012.1:0-117813 GCF_049384845.1 Stenotrophomonas sp. CASM101
CGACGTTAAGGTGCGGGATGGGGATCGCTCGGCTCGTCTGTCGGCTGCTATCCGCAGATATCATGTTGACGGTCCCTCCACCCTGGCTCCTACATACCGCGTAGGAGCCGGGAGGAACATACAAGCCATGCTCGGCTGCTCTTCGCCCAGATGCTTGGGATGTTGTTCAACCCGGCGCGCGGTACTGCCCGGCGGAAATGAACTGCTCGAACCGTTCGCACCACACCACTACGGTGGTGTAATCGTCCACGTTGACGCTTTCAGGCACGTCCACCAGGAAACGGTTGAAGGTCTTCACCTCGCCGATGCGCTGGGCCTGTGCCTTGATCTTCAGGAAATCGGCCTTGTTGTCGACGAAGTCGCGCACGAGGTAGACCTTGTAGTCCGGCCCCGGGCCCATCTTGCCGTCGAACGCGACCTGGCGCGGGCTGACGCTGACCTTGCCGTCGGCCCAGTGCACGGCGTCGCTGCCCTTGAGGTCGCGACGGAAGGTGGTGTGGTAACGGGCGTCGCCCATCGCCGCCTGTACCTGCGCGACCGGCGGGTCGTCGGGAGCGATCAGGATCGGCAGCAGGTAGATGCCAAGGCCGAAGCCCAGGCCGAGGGCGAGCAGGTGGGTGACGACAAGTACGACAACACGGCGCATCGATGACTCCCTGTGGATCGGTGAGGCGCGCGGCAGAACCGCGCCGGGTCATCGTGTGGCGTGCGTGCAGACATTTATAGACACAGAAAACAGGTACAGGGTCAGAAATCGACCTGGCTCTGGCCGAGGGCGACACCCTGAGGGCCGAAGCGACGCTCGTGGATCTGCCCGTGCCCTTCGGCATCGATCAGCAGCACCGTGCTGGCGCGGGTGCCATAGTCGTCGCCGCGGATGAAGGCCGGGCTCAGCCAGCGCTCGCGTTCCAGTCCGATGCCGGTGTCGGGCAGGTCGCTGTCGGCGGGGCGATGTTCGTCCGCCAGGGCGGCCCAGAGCGGGGTCAGGTCCTCATCGCCGGCCTCGAACCAGGCTTCAAGCGCGGCCATCAGTCGTCGGGTCTTCGGCCAGGGTGCGTCCAGCGCGCCGTTGGACATGCCATGCACGCCCGGGCCCAGGCGCTGGCGCTCGGCAGGGTGGTTGCCCAGGTACTCCAGGCTGTCGCCATCGGCCAGCAACAGATTGAATGGGGCGTAGGCACCCGCCACCGTTGCCAGCCGCTCGATATGCACGGCGGCCGGGTCGCGGCCGCGCAGGAAGTCGGCCACCAGCGCACCCCGTGAAGGACCGGTCTGTGCGGCCAGCGGGTCGCGGACATTGGTGACCACAGCCATGCGTCCACCCGCACCGACGCCGGCCCAGCCGCCGCCGGAGCGCAGGTCGCGCCCCCCGATGACGGAGGTCTCATCTTGCCAGGGGGCCAGCGCCGCTGTCGGGCGGGCGTGGAACTCATCACGGTTGCCGGTCATCACCAGCCGCCAGCGCGGGTGGTGCATCCAACCAAGAGCGAGCAGGCACATGGCCTCATTGTGCACGGTTTGCGCAGTCTGGCGCCGCTTCCTGCCCGTCCCGGATGAATGCGCGAGCGATGTTTCACGCTCTGTCCACACCCCTGAACTTCCGTTCAATCTCAAAAATTGAGACGGATCAGCAACTTGTGGATAAGCCTTGAACAATTCTCTAAAGGTTGTTGCAAGCCATTGATGCGGCTGGCGATTTCCCCGCTGAAAAGTTGTTGACAACCCTTCGGCCGCTGCTAAGGTGGGCATCAGAGGGAAATCCGGGTGTTTTGTGGGTTTTCGTGGTTCAATGTTTCACCGGGCGAAGGATAGGTGCACGCGTCGTGTTCCAGGGCGAGACGGCCATCACAGTTGACGATAAAGGGCGCATGGCGGTTCCCACCGCTTACCGCGACCTCGTCGCGCGCGCCAGCAACAACCGTCTCGTGCTGACCTACAACCCGTTCGAAGCCGGCTGCCTGTGGCTGTATGCAGAGTCGGAATGGGAGCGGGTGCGCGACGACGTCATGTCCAAGCCCAACACCCAACGCGTCGTGCGCCTGTTGCAGCAGAAGCTGGTCGGCTCGGCCGCCCATCTGGAACTGGACGGCAACGGTCGCATCAGCATCCCCGCCAGCCACCGCGGTGCGGTGGGCATTGAAAAGAAGGCGGTATTGCTCGGTATGGGCGACAAGTTCGAATTGTGGAGCGAGCAGGCGCATCGGGCCCTGATCCAGCAGACGTTGTCTGACGAGGATCTGGGTGATGGGTTGCTCGACCTGAAGTTGTGAGCCGGGGTGCCCGGATGCGCCCAGAAGCGCAGACCGGTCACCTTCCGGTGTCGCAGTCGCCGGCGGTGCACCTGCCGGTCCTGTACACCCAGGTCCTTGAAGGCCTGAGGGTGATCGAAAACGGACGTTATCTGGATGGCACGTTCGGTCGTGGCGGTCATGCACGTGGCGTGCTCACCCAGCTCGGTCCCGAGGGGCGCCTGCTGGTCATGGACAAGGATCCGGAAGCCATCGCCGTTGCCGAGCGCGATTTCGCGCCGGACCCGCGCGTGTCCATCTTCCGTGGCAGCTTCGCCCAGCTGCTGCAGTGGGATGCGACGGCCGAAGGCCTGGACGGCGTGCTGTTCGACCTCGGCGTGTCGTCGCCGCAGCTGGACGTGGCCGAACGTGGCTTCAGCTTCGGCAAGGACGGCCCGCTGGACATGCGCATGGATCCGGACAGTGGTGAAAGCGCCGCGCAGTGGATCAACCGCGTGGAAGAGCGCGAGATCGCCGATGTGCTGTGGACCTACGGCGAAGAGCGCCAGAGCCGCCGCATCGCCCGTGCCATCGTGGCCCGCCGTGAGAAGCAGCCCTTCTCCCGCACCGCCGAACTGGCCGAGCTGATCGCCTCGGTGATGCCGCGTGGAAAAGACAAGATCCACCCGGCCACGCGCAGCTTCCAGGCCATCCGCATCCACATCAACCGCGAGCTGGCCGATCTGGAGGCCGGGTTGGATGCCGCCGTCGAACGGCTCAAGCCCGGTGGCCGCCTGGCGGTGATCAGCTTCCATTCGCTGGAAGACCGCATCGTCAAGCAGTACATGAACCGCCTGGCCAAGGCGCCGCCGGCCAACCGCCGCCTGCCCGAGGCGGTCGCGTTCGTGCCGACGCTGGACCTGATCGGCGGTGCCATCAAGGCCACCGACGAAGAGCTGGCCGCCAACCCGCGTGCCCGCAGCGCCGTGCTGCGCGTGGCGCAGAAGCGGGAGGCCGACGCATGAGCCGGTTGCTGCTGATCATCCTGCTGGCTTCCACCGTGGCCTCGGCGATCGGCGTCGTGTTCGTGCGTCATCGTCACCGGCAGACGTTCATCGAACTGTCGCGCGCCGAGCGCAAGCGCGATGACATCAACCTGGAGTTCGGTCGCCTGCAGCTGGAACAGGCCACCCTGGCCGAAGCCAACCGTGTCGATCGCATCGCCCGCGAGAAGCTCGGCATGAAGTTCCCCGAGGCCGCCGACATCGTGGTGGTGCGGCCATGAGCAAGACCGGCCGCAACCGCCCGCGCAACGCCTTCAACCTGCGCCAGCGCCTGCGCTGGGTCGCGCTGGCGCTCGGCCTGTGCTCGGTGTCGCTGGTCGGTCGTGCCGCCTACGTGCAGATCATCAACAGCGACTTCTACCAGCGCCAGGGCGAGGCCCGTTACCTGCGCGAGCTGCCGATCAAGACCTCGCGCGGCATGATCACCGACCGCAACGGCGAGCCGCTGGCGGTGTCCACCCCGGTCGCCTCGATCTGGGTCAATCCGCAGGACCTGCTGCGTTCGCCCGAGCGCATTCCGGAGCTGGCCCAGGCGGTCGGCATGTCTGTGGATGAGCTGAGCAGCCGCCTGTCGCAGAAGTCGGACAAGGAATTCATGTACCTGCGTCGCCGGATCAATCCGGACGAGGCAGAAAAGGTGGTCGCGCTGAAGATTCCGGGCGTGGCCGCGCAGCGCGAGTTCCGCCGCTTCTACCCGCAGGGTGAGGCGATGGCGCACGTGCTGGGCTTCACCAACATCGACGACCGCGGCCAGGAAGGCCTGGAGTTGGCGTTCGACGAATGGCTGCGCGGCAAGGCCGGTGCCAAGCGGGTGATCCGCAACCGCAAGGGCGAGACCGTCGAAAGCGATCTGCTGCGCGCCGCCGAACCGGGCAAGGACCTGACGCTCAGCATCGACCGCCGCATCCAGTACCTGGCGTTCAAGGAACTGCGCAACGCGCTGGTGGCCAACAAAGCGGCCGGCGGTTCGATGGTGATCATGGACGTGAACACCGGCGAGATCCTGGCCATGGTCAACCTGCCCACCTACAACCCGAATTCGCTGACCGGGGCGCTGCCCGATGCGCGCCGCAACCGTGCGGTGACCGACCTGGTCGAGCCGGGTTCGACGATGAAGCCGTTGACGATTGCCACGGCGCTGCAGGCTGGTGCGGTGACCAAGGACACCATCATCGATACCAACCCGGGTTACATGCAGGTGGCCCGCTTCACCATCCGCGACGTGCCGCGCAACAACGGCGTGCTGAACGTGACCGGCGTGATCACCCGCAGTTCCAACATCGGCGCGGCCAAGGTCGCGGCAAAGATGCCGGACCAGGTGTTCTATGACGGCGTGCGCCGTTTCGGCTACGGCTCGGTGCCGCACAGCGGGTTCCCGGGTGAATCCGGTGGCGTGGTGCGGCGCCCGGCCAACTGGGACGGTGCCACCAAGACCACCATGTCCTACGGCTACGGCCTGAACGTGACACCGCTGCAGATCGCCACCGCCTACTCGGCGCTGGCCAATGGCGGCAAGTTGATCGCGCCGACCTTCGTCAAGGGCCAGCGCAACGAAGCGCATCAGATCATCGACGAGAGCGTCGCCAGGCAGGTGGTGGCGATGATGGAAACGGTGGTCACCCAGGGCGGCGCCAAGCAGGCAGCAGTGCTGGGTTACCGCGTAGCCGGCAAGACCGGTACCGCGCGCAAGACCGGCCCGGGTGGTTACGAGCGTGGCCATTACAACGCGCTGTTTGCCGGTGTGGTGCCGGCCACCAACCCGCGCTTCGCCACCGTCATCGTCATCAACGATCCGCAGGCCGGCAAGTTCTACGGCGGCCTGGTGTCGGCGCCGGTCTATCACAACGTGATGGAAGGCACACTGCGCCTGATGGACGTGCCGCTGGATGACCTGCAGTCGTGGCTGGCCGCACAGCAGTCGGGCAAGGTCGGCCACTCGGCCTCGATCCTGCCCGCACCGCCGGCCGAGACCGCGCTGCCGGTGGATGCCGCCGCTGAATTCGATGCTGCGTTGCCGAGCGCGCACGCCCAGACGCCCCCCGTTACGGGAGGCACGCAATGAGTCCTTCGATGTTGCTTTCGCAGTTGCTTCCCGACGTGGCCCTGGCGGGCCATGATCCCGTTCTGACCGGCCTGGCGCTGGACAGCCGCGCCGTGCGTCCCGGCAATGCCTTCGTCGCCATCGCCGGTTTCGGCGCGCATGGCCTGAACTTTGTCGAGCAGGCCCGCGCGGCCGGTGCCAGCGCCATCCTGTTCGAGCCCCCGGCACCGGCCGAACTGCCGGCGCCAGCCGATGCGATCGCCGTGCCGGGCCTGCGCGCACGCATGGGTGCGATGGCCGACCAGTTCCATGGCGCGCCGTCGCGGGCGATGGCGATGGTGGGCGTGACCGGCACCAACGGCAAGACTTCCACCGTGCAGCTGCTGGCCCAGGCCTGGCACCTGCTCGGAACGCCCAGTGGCAGTATCGGCACGTTGGGCGCCGGACTTTATGGTGCGGTCGAGCCGACCGGTTTCACCACGCCGCTGGTGCTGCAGATGCATGCGCTGCTGGCACAGCTGCGCGACGCCGGTGCGCGCGCGGTGGCGATGGAGGTCAGCTCGCACGCGCTGGACCAGGGTCGCGTCGATGCCGTGCACTACGACGTGGCGGTGTTCACCAACCTCACCCGTGATCATCTGGATTACCACGGCGACATGGCCAGCTACGGCGCGGCCAAGGCGCGGCTGTTCCATCGTCCGGGCCTGAAGGCTGCGGTGATGAATCTTGACGACGCCTTCGGCCGCCAGCTGTTTGCCGGCCTGCCGGCGGGCGTGCAGCCGATCGGACTGAGCTCGCGTGGTGCCAGCGATGCCAGCGTGCGCGCCGAAGCGCTGCAGCTGGATGGTCGTGGCATTGCGTTTGAACTGGTCATCGACGGCCAGCGCGCGGCCGTGCATTCGCCGCTGCTGGGCCGCTTCAACGTGGACAACCTGCTGGCCGTGGCCGGTACCCTGCATGCACAGGGCCAGCCGCTGCCGCGCATCGCTGAAGTGCTGTCGGCGCTGCAGCCGATCCGCGGCCGCATGAACCGCCTCGGCGGCGAGAATGGCCTGCCGACCGTGGTGGTCGACTATGCACATACCCCGGACGCGCTGGAACAAGCGCTGGGCAGCCTGCATGGTCACCTGCAGGGTACGCTGTTCTGCGTGTTCGGCTGCGGCGGCGAGCGTGACACCGGCAAGCGTCCGCAGATGGCCGCGATCGCCGAGCGCCTGGCCAGCCAGGTCATCGTCACCGACGACAATCCGCGTGGCGAAGACGGTGACGTGATCGTCGCCGACATCCTGGCCGGCTTCCAGAATGCCGATGCCGTGACCGTGCAGCGCAGTCGCGCGCGTGCGATCGGCCTGGCGGTGAAGCGTGCCGGTGCCGGCGACATCATCCTGATTGCTGGCAAGGGCCACGAGCCGTACCAGGAAGTGAACGGTGTGCGCCATGACTTCGACGACACCGAGGTGGCTGCCGCTGCACTGGCGGCCAAGGCCGGTGTACTAGAGGCGCAGGCCGGGGAGGGTGCCGCGTGAAGCGCACTCTGCTTTCGCTGATCGCCCACTGGGCCGGCGGTGAGATCCACGGCGACGACGTGGCCATCGACGCGGTCAGCAATGACACCCGCAGCCTCGGTCCGGGCAGCCTGTATGTGGCGCTGCGCGGCGAGCGCTTCGACGGCCATGACTTTGCCGCCGACGCACAGGTGCGCGGTGCCAGCGCGCTGCTGGTCGAGCGCCTGCTGCCGGTCGAGCTGCCGCAGGTGCTGGTGGCCGACAGCGAGCTTGCACTGGCGAAGATCGCCACCGGCATGCAGCGTGACCGCGGCACCGAGGTGTTCGCGATCACCGGCAGCAACGGCAAGACCAGCGTGAAGAGCCTGCTGCTGTCGATCCTTCAGCAGGTGGCCCAGCACGCCCACAAGGTGGTCTACGCCAACCCGGGCAACCGCAACAACGAGATCGGCCTGCCGCTGGCGGTGATCGATGCGCCGGAAGATGCCGACTACGCCGTCTACGAGATGGGCGCCGGCAAGCCGGGTGATATCGCCTACCTGACCGAAATCGCCCGCCCGCGCTATGCCCTGGTCAACAACATCGCCCCGGCACACCTGGAACGCATGGGCAGCCTGCTTGGCGTGGCGGTGACCAAGGGCGCAATCTATGCCGCACTGCCGGCCGATGGCGTGGCGGTGATCAACGCCGACGATGCCTACGGCCGCTGGTTCGAACAGCATTTCGTCGGTACCCCGGCACGCTGCCGCGTGCTGCGCTACGGCCTGGAACATACTGCTGATGTGACCGCGCGCGACATCCGCGCAGGTGCGCAGGGCAGCCAGTTCACCCTGGTCTCGCCGGCCGGCGAGGCTCGCGTGGTGCTCGGCCTGCCGGGTCGCCACAACGTCAGCAATGCGCTGGCTGCCGCCAGCCTGGCGCTGGCCGCCGGTGTCGACCTGGCGCTGATCGCGACCGGCCTGGCCGAAGCGCAGCCGGTGCCGGGCCGCCAGATTGCCCATCAGCTGCGCAATGGCGCGGTGCTGGTGGACGACAGCTACAACGCCAACCCCGGTTCGCTGGCTGCGGCCATCGACGCCCTGGCCGCCGCGCCGGAAGAGGGCTGGCTGGTGCTGGGCGACATGCGTGAGCTGGGTCCGGACGCCGGAGCGCTGCACGCTCAGGCCGGCATCCGTGCACGCGCCGCCGGCCTGAAGCGGCTGTATGCACTGGGTCCGCTCAGTGCCGCCGCTGCGGCCGCCTTCGGTGAAGGAGGACGCCATTTCGATACCCATGGTGCGCTGTCGCAGGCGCTGCAGGACGAGTTGCACGCTGGTGTGCGCTGCCTGGTCAAGGGTTCCCGTGGCAGTGCCATGGACCTGATCGTCAAAGCGCTGCTGGCGCAAGGAGAGGAATCCCCGCATGTTGTATGAACTGGCTCGATGGTTGCAGCAGTTGGAGAGCCTGTTCGGGCTGTTCAACTACCAGACGTTCCGCGCCATCCTTGCCGCGCTGACGGCCCTGTTCCTGTCGCTGTGGCTCGGCCCGGCGATGATCCGCAAGCTTGCCCAGTTCAAGGGCGGCCAGCCGATCCGCAAGGACGGTCCGCAGACCCATTTCTCCAAGGCCGGTACGCCGACCATGGGTGGCTCGCTGATCCTGCTGACCGTCACCCTGTCGGTGCTGATGTGGGCCGACCTGCGCAACCGCTACGTGTGGCTGGTGCTGGCAGTGATGCTGTGCTTCGGTGCCATCGGCTGGTATGACGACTGGATCAAGATCGTCCGCCGCGACCCGAACGGGCTGAAGTCGCGCTGGAAGTACCTGCTGCAGTCGATCTTCGGCCTGGCCGCCGGCCTGTTCCTGTTCCATACAGCCGACGTGCCGGCAGCGCTGACCTTCTACATCCCGATGTTCAAGTCGGTGGCGCTGCCGCTGGCCGGCATCGGCTTCGTGGCCATCGCCTACTTCTGGATCGTCGGCTTCTCCAATGCGGTGAACCTGACCGACGGCCTGGATGGGCTGGCGATCATGCCGACCGTGCTGGTGGCCTGCGCGCTGGGCGTGTTCGCCTACGCCTCGGGCAACGTAGTGTTCGCCAACTACCTGCAGATCCCGCAGATCCCGGGGGCCGGCGAACTGGTCATCATCTGCGCGGCCATCGCCGGCGCGGGCCTGGGCTTCCTGTGGTTCAACACCTATCCGGCCATGGTGTTCATGGGCGACATCGGCGCGCTGGCGCTGGGCGCGGTGCTGGGCACCATCGCGGTGATCACCCGCCAGGAGCTGGTGCTGGTGATCATGGGCGGCGTGTTCGTCATCGAGACGCTGTCGGTGATGATCCAGGTGGCCTCGTTCAAGCTGACCGGCAAGCGCGTGTTCCGCATGGCGCCGATCCACCACCATTTCGAACTGAAGGGCTGGCCGGAGCCGCGCGTGATCGTGCGCTTCTGGATAATCTCCGTCGTGCTCGTGCTGATCGGCCTGGCCACGTTGAAGGTGCGCTGAGATGAACGACCTGTCCCGCCAGGCAACACGCCTTGAAGCCATCGAAGGCAGCTACGACAAGTGGCTGCTGGGCGCGATCATCGCGCTCACCGGCATTGGCGTGGTGATGGTGGCGTCCAGCTCGATCGCGCTGATGAGCAGCCCGTTCTACTACCTCAACCGCCACCTGATCTTCCTGGCGGTGGGTATCGTGCTGGCGGTGCTTGCCGCCCGTACCGAGCTGAAGTCCATCGAGCAGTACAACCAGATGCTGCTGCTGGGCTGCTTCGTGCTGCTGCTGGCGGTGTTCGCACCGGGCCTGGGCAGCACGGTCAACGGTGCGCGCCGCTGGATCAACCTGGGCATCTCCAAGTTCCAGACGGTCGAGGCGGTGAAAGTGCTCTACATCGTCTGGCTGTCCAGCTACCTGGTGCGCTTCCGCGACGAGGTCAACGCGACCTGGCCGGCGATGCTCAAGCCGCTGGGCGTGGCCGGTGCGCTGGTGGTGCTGTTGCTGCTGCAGCCGGACTTCGGCTCGTCCACCCTGCTGCTGGCGATCACCGCCGGCATGCTGGTATTGGGCGGGGTGAACATGCCGCGCATGTCGATGCCGGTGATCATCGGCCTGGTCGGCATGAGCGCGCTGGCGATCATCGAGCCGTACCGCATGCGCCGCATCACCTCCTTCCTGGACCCGTGGGCCGACCAGCAGGGCGACGGCTACCAGCTGTCCAACGCGCTGATGGCGGTGGGCCGTGGCGAGTGGACCGGCGTCGGCCTGGGCAACTCGGTGCAGAAGCTGTACTACCTGCCCGAAGCGCATACCGACTTCATCTTCTCGGTCACCGCCGAGGAATTCGGCTTCCTGGGCACCTGCGTGATCGTGGCCCTGTACGCGCTGCTGGTCGGCCGGACCTTCTGGCTGGGCATGCGCTGCGTGGAAATGAAGCGCCACTTCTCTGGCTACATCGCCTTCGGCATCGGCCTGTGGATCAGCATGCAGACCTTCGTCTCGATCGGCGTGAACCTGGGCATCCTGCCGACCAAGGGACTGACTCTGCCGCTGATTTCCTCCGGCGGTTCGTCGGTGCTGATGACCTGCGTTGCGATGGGCCTGTTGCTGCGCGTGTCCTATGAACTCAAGCGTGCCGAGCGCCGCCAGGCCGTGCGCATCGGTGGTGCCGAAGACGCAGCTGCTGAGCCGGTGGGCGAGCCAGCCGTGCAGGTGGCCGCCAGCGCGCCGATCAGCGCCGGGGCGAGGGCCGCAGCTCCAGCAAACGCCGCGCGCGGCACCAGCCGCCTTCAGTCGCGTATCGAACCGACCTTCGGGAGGCTGTCATGAGCGCGGCCACCGATAGCGTGCGCCCGGTGATGATCCTGGCCGGTGGCACCGGCGGTCACATCTTTCCCGGCCTGGCTGTGGCCCGCGTGCTGCGCGAGCGCGGCGTGCCGGTGACCTGGATGGGCGCCGACGGCGCGATGGAAACGCGACTGGTGCCGCAGCACGACATTCCAATCGACACGCTGGCCATCACCGGCCTGCGCGGCAAGGGCAAGCTGGCCCTGCTGGGCGCGCCGTGGCGGCTGATGCGCGCGCTGCGCGCTGCCGGCATGATCATCCGCAAGCGCCAGCCGCGTGCGGTGGTCGCCTTCGGTGGCTTTGCCTCCGGCCCCGGTGGCATGGCCACCCGCCTGCACGGCCTCCCGCTGCTGGTGCACGAACAGAATCGCGCGCCCGGCATGACCAACCGCATCCTGTCGCGCTATGCGCGCCGCCTCCTCACCGGCTTCCCGGGTACCTTCGCCGAGCGTGAGGAGTTCGTCGGCAATCCGGTGCGCGCAGAGATCGCCGCCACCGCACCGCCGGAACAGCGCTTCGCCGACCGCCACGGACCGCTGCGCGTGCTGGTGGTTGGCGGCAGCCAGGGCGCGCGTGCACTGAACACCGGCGTGCCGCAGGCGATCGCCGCACTCGGCCCCGGCATTCCGGTACAGGTGCGCCACCAGAGTGGCGAGAAAATGCACGCCGAAGCGGTGGAGGCGTATGCAAAGGCCGGCGTGCTGGCCGACATCACGCCGTTCATCGCCGACATGGCCGAGGCCTTCGCCTGGGCCGACCTGGTGGTGTGCCGCGCGGGCGCTTCGACGCTGGCCGAGCTGTGCGCGGTCGGTGTCGGCAGTGTGCTGGTGCCATTCCCCGCTGCCGTCGACGATCACCAGACCCGCAATGCGGAGTATCTGGTCGAGCGCGGTGCTGCGGTTTTGCTGAAGCAGGACGGAACGCTGGCCGACGGCATTGCCGCACTGCTGCGCGATCTGTCCGAAAATCCCGCCCGCCGCATGCAGATGGCGCAAGCCGCGCGTGCCCTGGCCAAGGTCGATGCCGCCGAGCGCATCGCCGATATCATTCTTGAGGAAGCTGTATGAAGAAGGCATGCCACCGCGCCTGCCCTGCGCGAGGCCGCGCATGATCCGTCGCCTGCACGACACCAACGACCTGGTGCGCGCGTTCCCGCGCGTGCATTTCGTCGGCATCGGCGGCACCGGCATGAGCGGTATCGCCGAAGTGATGCTGACGCTGGGCTATGAGGTGTCCGGCTCGGACAACGCCGACAACGTGGCAACCCGTCGGCTGGCCAGCCTGGGTGCGCGCATCATGCGCGGCCACTCGGCAGCCAACGTACTGGGCACCGACTGCGTGGTGGTCTCCAGTGCCATCCGCGAAGACAACCCGGAACTGATGGAAGCGCGCAGCCAGCGCATTCCGATCATGCCGCGTGCGGCGATGCTGGCCGAGCTGATGCGCTTCCGCCGCGGCATCGCCGTGGCCGGTACCCATGGCAAGACCACCACCACCAGCCTGACTGCTGCGGTGCTGAGCGAAGGTGGCCTGGACCCGACGTTCGTGATCGGTGGCCAGCTGCTGGCGGCCGGTGCCAACGCCAAGCTGGGCGGAGGCCAGTGGCTGGTGGCCGAGGCCGACGAAAGCGATGGCAGCTTCCTGCGCCTGAACCCGCTGATGTCGATCATCACCAACATTGATGCCGACCATCTGGAAAACTACGGCAACGACTTTGCCCGCGTGCAGGCGGCGTTCGCCGAATTCCTGCAGCGCCTGCCGTTCTACGGCTTGGCCGTGCTGTGCATCGATGACCCGGAAGTGGCCGCGCTGGCCGCCAAAACCCCGCGTCACGTGATGAGCTACGGCATGAGCCCGCAGGCCGACGTGCGCGCCGAGAACGTGGTGCAGGAAGGGCCGCGCATGCGCTTCACCCTGCGCCTGCCGCAGGGCACCAGCCAGGAAGTGGTGCTGGCGCTGCCGGGCAGGCACAACGTGCTCAACGCGCTGGCCGCCGCCGCAGTGGGCTGGCAGCTGGGCGTGGCGCCGGATGCCATCGCGCGTGCGTTGGAGAGCTTCGCCGGTGTCGGCCGTCGCTTCAACGATCTGGGCGAAGTGACCACCGCCAGTGGTGCCAAGGTCCGTATCATCGATGACTACGGCCATCACCCGAGCGAGCTGGAGGCCGTGTTCGCCGCGGCCCGCGGTGGCTGGGCTGACAAGCGCCTGGTGGTGGCCTTCCAGCCGCACCGCTACAGCCGCACCCGTGACCAGTTCGACAAGTTCGCTGCGGTGCTGTCCAGTGTCGACGCACTGGTACTGAGCGAGGTCTACCCGGCCGGTGAGGAACCGATTGCCGGTGCCGACTCGCATGCGCTGGCCCGCGCCATCCGCGCCCGCGGTCGCAGCGAGCCGGTGGTGGTGGGCAAGGCTGCCGAACTGGCCAGCGTGCTGCCGGACGTGCTGCAGGACGGTGACCTGCTGCTGATGATGGGGGCGGGCGATATTGGCGCCGTGGCCACCCACATCGCGGTGGAAGGCTTCAAGGGGGAGGGCGAGGCGTGAGCACGCTGACCTTCCCGCCGCTGCGCGTGACCGACCCGGCCGTGTTCGGTCGCGTCGCCGTGCTGCTCGGTGGCACTTCCAGCGAACGCGAGGTGTCGCTGGATTCCGGCCGCAACGTACTGGAAGCACTGCAGTCGCGCGGTGTCGATGCGTTCGCGGTGGACGGCATTCCGGCGCTGGCCAAGGCGCTGGCTGCCGGCGGCATCGACCGTGTGTTCAACATCCTGCACGGCCACAACGGTGGTGGTGAGGACGGCATCGTGCAGGGCCTGATGGACGCCTTCGGCGTGCCGTACACCGGCTCGGACGTGCTGGGCTCTGCGCTGAGCATGGACAAGATCCGTACCAAGCAGGTGTGGTTGTCGCTGGGCCTGCCGACCCCGCAATACCGCAAGGTCGACGCATCGAACGTGCATGCACTGGCGGCCGAGCTGGGCCTGCCGGTGGTGGTCAAGCCGGCCAACGAAGGCTCCAGCGTGGGCATCAGCCGGGTCACCGACGAGGCTGGCCTGGACGAGGCCGTGACCCTGGCCGCGCGCTACGACGGCCAGTTGCTGATGGAGCAGATGGTGGTGGGCGATGAGCTGACCGTGGCCATCCTCGGCGACGTTGCCCTGCCGTCGATCCGCATCGTGCCCAAGGGCCAGTGGTACGACTACAACGCCAAGTACATCGCCGAGGACACCCAGTACCTCTGCCCGGGCCTGGAGGGTGGCGACGAAGCGGAAATCCGCCGCATCGCGCTGGCCGCGTTCCGCGCGGCCGGCTGCCGTGGTTGGGGCCGCGTGGACGTGATGCGCGACCGCAGCAGCGGCCGCTTCTTCCTGCTGGAAGTGAATACCGCGCCGGGCATGACCAGCCATTCGCTGGTACCCAAGGCGGCCCGCCAGGCCGGCATCGGTTTCGAGGAACTGGTGTGGCGCGTGCTGGAACAGACCCTGGAGGCTTCGCACGCATGAACGCGGTGCTGCGCATCTTCGTCTGGCTGTTGGCGCTGTCGGTGGTTGCACTGCCGGTGGTGGCCGTGGTCAATGGCTGGGTCGGCGCCGAGCGCTGGCCGCTGGCGAAGCTGCGCGTGCATGGCGAGTTCAAGCGGGTACCGGCCGAGCAGCTGCAGCAGGTGCTGCTGCCGTATGCGCGCGCCGGCTTCTTCGCGGTCAAGCTGCAGGACGCGCAGGACGCACTGGAAAAACTGCCGTGGGTGGAAAGCGCGCGGGTGCGCAAGCAGTGGCCGGACGTGCTGGAAGTGACCCTGGTCGAGCACAAGCCGTTCGCGCGCTGGGGCAACGACCGCCTGGTTTCCGAGCAGGGCAAGTTGTTCCCCACGCCGAAGAAGCTGGCCGACCTGGCGTTGCCCGAACTGGACGGCCCGGACAGCCAGACCGAAGAAGTGATGAAGCTGTACAGCGACTCGCGTGCGTTGTTCGCACCGGCCGGCGTCGATGTGCGCCGGGTAACGATGGATGCACGCGGCAGCTGGTCGCTGGTGCTGAGCAACGGCACCGAAGTGGTGGTCGGCCGTGACGATGCGCGCTCGCGCCTGCAGCGCTTCGTCAAGGTACTGCCACAGCTCAACCGCCAGGACGCGCCGATCGAGCGCGCCGACCTCCGCTACACCAATGGTTTCACGCTGAGCTGGGGTACCCCGGCCACGCCGGCGAAAACGCCGGCGACCCCAGTCAGCAGGACGCAGGAAAGGACATGAATCGCAAGGGTGACAAATCGCTGATCGTTGGCCTGGACATCGGCACCTCCAAGGTGGTGGCGCTGGTGGGCGAGTATTCGCCGGGCAACCCGATCGAAGTGATCGGCATCGGCTCGCACGAATCGCGCGGGTTGAAGCGCGGCGTGGTGGTGGACATCGAATCGACCGTGCAGTCGATCCAGCGCGCGGTGGAAGAAGCCGAGCTGATGGCCGGCTGCGAGATCCGCTCGGTGTACGCCTCGATCTCCGGCAACCACGTGCAGTGCAAGAACTCGCCCGGCATCGTGCCGATCCGCGACGGGGAAGTGACCTGGGGCGACCTGGATCGCGTGCTCGATGCGGCCAAGGCGGTGGCGATTCCGGCCGACCAGAAGATCCTGCACGCGATCCCGCGCGAGTACGTGCTGGACGATTCGCAGGAAGGCATCCGCAACCCGGTCGGCATGACCGGCGTGCGCCTGGAGGTGCATGCGCACCTGGTGGTGTGCGCGCAGTCGGCCGCGGCCAACATCAGCAAGTGCGTGCAGCGCTGTGGCCTGCAGGTGGACGACCTGGTGCTGTCCTCGCTGGCCTCCAGCGTGGCGGTGCTGACCGCTGACGAACGCGAGCTGGGCGTGGTGCTGGTCGACATGGGCGCCGGCACCACCGACATCGCGGTGTTCGTGCAGGGCGCGATCTGCCACACGGCCTCGCTGCCGATCGCCGGCGACCACGTCACCAACGATATCGCGCACATGCTGCGCACGCCCACCCCGGAAGCCGAGCAGATCAAGGTGCGCTACGCCTGCGCCCTGGCCCAGCTGGCCACCGCCGAGGAAAGCATCCAGGTGCCGTCCGTGGGCGACCGTCCACCGCGCCGCATGCCGCGCCATTCGCTGGCGCAGGCGGTGCAGGGCCGCTACGAGGAGATCTTCGAGATGGTGCAGGCCGAACTGCGCCGCTCCGGCTTCGAGGAACTGGTGCGCGCCGGCATGGTGCTGACCGGTGGCGCCTCGAAGATGGAGGGCGTGGTCGAACTGGCCGAGGAAATGCTGCAGATGCCGGTGCGCGTGGGCATCCCGCAGCACGTCACCGGCCTGGGCGAAGTGGTGGGCAACCCGGTGCACGCCACCGGCGTGGGCCTGCTGCTGATGGGCAGCCAGATCGAGCACCCGCGGCGGCCATCGCTGCCGACCGGGCGCGCTGGAAGCATGTTCAAGAAACTCAAGACCTGGTTCCGCGGCGAGTTCTGACGCGGAACCCGCAACTCCGGGCCCGGCCCGGCGCAACACCCGCAGTACCCGCATCACAACGCAACAACGCAACAACGCAATACACAACCCACACAGCCGCAACGGCAACATGACACGCGAAGGCAGGAGGCCCGACCGTCCATGCCACCGACAAGCGGATACAACGAGGACACGGACATGGCGCATTTTGAACTGATCGAAAAGATGGCACCCAATGCGGTGATCAAGGTGGTTGGCGTGGGCGGCGGCGGCGGCAATGCCGTGGCGCACATGGTCAACTCGGCGGTGGACGGCGTGGAATTCATCACCGCCAACACCGACTCGCAGGCCATCAAGAATTGTGGTGCCAAGCTGCAGCTGCAGCTGGGTACCAACGTGACCAAGGGCCTGGGCGCAGGCGCGAACCCGGAAGTCGGCCGCCAGGCCGCGCTGGAAGACCGTGAGCGCATCATGGACGCGCTGCAGGGCGCGGACATGGTGTTCATCACCGCCGGCATGGGCGGCGGCACCGGCACCGGCGCTGCGCCGGTGGTGGCACAGCTGGCCAAGGAAATGGGCATCCTGACCGTGGCCGTGGTCACCAAGCCGTTCCCGTTCGAAGGCCGTCGCCGCATGCAGGTGGCGCTGAAGGGCATCGAGGAACTGAGCCAGCACTGCGACTCGCTGATCACCATCCCGAACGAGAAGCTGATCACCGTGCTGGGTCGCAACGCGACCATGATCCAGGCCTTCCGCGCCGCCAACGACGTGCTGCAGGGCGCCGTGCAGGGCATCGCCGACCTGATCGTGCGTCCGGGCCTGATCAACGTCGACTTCGCCGACGTGCGTACCGTCATGTCCGAAATGGGGCTGGCGATGATGGGCACCGGCACCGCTCGTGGCGATGACCGCGCCCAGGCCGCCGCCGAAGCCGCCATCCAGAACCCGCTGCTGGACGATGTGAACCTGGCCGGTGCCAACGGCATCCTGGTCAACATCACCGCCGGCGCCGACTTCACCATGGCCGAGTTCGACGAGATCGGCCGCACCATCGATGGCTTCGCTTCCGAAGACGCCACCGTGGTGGTCGGTACCGTGCTGGATCCGGACATGCAGGACGAAGTGCGCGTGACCGTGGTCGCTACCGGCCTGAACCGCGTTTCGGCCAGCAAGACCCAGCGTCCGGGCGAGCGTGCGCCGATCAAGCTGGTCCGCAATGCCACGACTGGCCAGCCGGAGTTCGGCGACTTCGACAACGGTGGCGACGCCGTGTCCAAGGCCGTCGGCGGCATGGGCCTGGGCCTGCGTCGCGCCAGCAGCGATACCGCGGCCGCTTCGGCCCCGTCGGCGCCGTCCTCCTCGGCCCCGGCTGCGGCGGAACTGCCGAACGACTACCTGGACATCCCGGCGTTCCTGCGCCGCCAGGCGGACTGAGCGGGGCGGCCCGGGGTTGTCCTCCCCGGGTAGCGCCACCATGTCCTGAAAACGCGGGCGCCGGGCCAGGATGGGCCCGGCCGCCCTGCTTCACGCGCGTCCTGCCGGCGTTTCAGCCGGGGTAGGGGAGCGTGCGTGTTAATCTAATGTGTCACTTCCGGTCCATCCCCCATGATCCAGCAACGCACCCTCAAGAACACGATCCGCGCCACCGGCGTTGGCCTGCACAGCGGCGACAAGGTCTACATGACCCTGCGCCCGGCACCGGTCAACCATGGCATCGTGTTCCGCCGCGTGGACCTGGACCCGGTGGTGGAAGTGCCGGCCAAGGCCGAGCTGGTCACCGAAGTGACCCTGTGTACCGGCCTGACCTGCAACGACGCCAAGATCCAGACCGTCGAACACCTGATGTCGGCGCTGGCTGGCCTGGGTGTGGACAACATCATCGTCGAACTGTCCTCGGCCGAGCTGCCGATCATGGACGGTTCGGCCGGCCCGTTCGTGTTCCTGCTGCAGTCGGCAGGCATCGTGGAACAGGATGCGCCCAAGCGCTTCATCCGCGTGCTGAAGACCGTGGAAGTGACCGAGGGCGACAAGGTGGCCCGCTTCACCCCGTACGAGGGTTACAAGCTGGGCTTCACCATCCAGTTCGACCACCCGATGATCCCGGCCAAGCAGTCGCGCCAGGAAATCGAGTTCTCGACGCTGGCCTACACCAAGGAAATCTCCCGCGCGCGCACCTTCGGTTTCATGCGCGACCTGGAATACATGCGCGAGCGCAACCTGGGCCTGGGCGGTTCGATGGACAACGCCATCGTGCTGGACGAGTTCCGCGTGCTCAACGAAGACGGCCTGCGCTACGCCGACGAATTCGTGCGCCACAAGATCCTCGATGCGATCGGCGACCTCTACCTGGCCGGTGGCCAGGTGCTGGGCGCTTACGAGGGCTTCAAATCCGGCCACGCGCTCAACAACAAGCTGGTGCGGGCGCTGATGGCCGACGCCACTGCCTGGGAATGGGTCAGCTTCGACTCGCCTGCCACCCCGGGTCCGGTCGAATACGCCACTCCGGCCTATGCCTGATTCCGTAGGCCGTTGAATTTAAAGATAAAAACGCCGCCACCCAAGGCGGCGTTGTTGTTTCCGGCGAAGACGACGCATTCAGTGTGCTTGAAAAGGCATCAAGGCCGGTTCGAGGTCACGGTTTTGTGAACCTGTTGGATCCGAAGCCTGAATTTAACGCCGTTTTAACAACAATCTAACGACAGGCCCCTGGATGGCCGCTAGGATGCGACCCGGCCCCCGAAATGTTTCACGCCGTGGTGACACGCGCGACGGGGAGCGGAGCCGGATGCTCCGTTGCCATCATGACCGTTTCTTCGGTTTGGAAGGAACGTCCTGCAGGCAAGCCAAGGCGTCGCGTAGCCCTTTGTGCGTGGCGGCTGAAACTGCGTGGGGTCCATTCCGGTTGTCGAGCGCTGGGGAGCGGGTGGGAGTGGGAGACGCAGTCTTGATGGTCACCTTGGTGGCCTTCAGCCCGATGGAACGGGCCGCGTCGAGCAACTGGGCTTCGGCAAGCCGCAACTTGGCATGCCAGACCGGGGATTCGACGAGAAAAACGAGGTGTTCCCCGTCCACATTGGCCAGCCGGCAGCGGCTGCGCAGAGGTGGCGGCAACTGGGGGCGCAACTGTCGGTCCAGCGCGTCGAGCCACAGGGCACGCCGCAGCGGGTTCCCGCTTTTGTCCGCCATTACCGCATCCAGCGCCGGTTTCGGTGCCGACGCGGGGCGAACGCTGGATTTCGGCTCAGACATGAAAACTCACTGATGGCATTCAAAAAGATCGTAATCAAAACGCGTGAAGGACAGGCCAAATCGTCGCCGATCACGCGTTTGCGGTTCTATTTCGAGGACCGCCCCCGCGCCCTGCTGGGCAGCGTGCTCGGGGTAGGCTGCATTATCGGCCTTGCTGGCGGCATTGGCGTCAGCGCGCTGAATGATTCCCGGCTGCAGGCCAAGGTCGAGCGCCAGGATGCGGAGCTGGCCAAGGTCAAGCGCGATGCGCAGACCCAGGTCAACGCGCTGGCGGCCCGTCTCGGCGAGCTGCAGGCCCAGGCCACCCGCCTCAACGCGCTCGGCGAACGGCTGACCCAGATGGGCAAGCTGGAGGATGGCGAGTTCGACTTCAACGAGACCCCCGGTCTCGGTGACGGTGACGCAGGCGGTCCGACCAGCGACATCCCGGTCAAGGACGTCAACGCCGACTTACAGGTGCTGGAGCAGCGCTTCGCTGCTTCAGGCCGCCAGTTGTCGGTGATGGAGTCGCTGATGTTCGACCACCAGCTGCAGCAGAACGCCGTGCCTTCGCGCATGCCGATCCGCAACAGCTACGTGACCTCCGGCTTCGGCACCCGTGCCGACCCGTTCGGCCGAGGCGCCGCCACCCACAAGGGCATGGACTTCCACGCCAAGGTCGGTGACCCGGTGATGGCCGTGGCCGAAGGCGTGGTCAGCTTCGCCGGCGTGAAGGGGGGCTACGGCAACGTGGTCGACGTCGACCACGGAAATGGCTACGTCACCCGCTACGCGCACAATTCCCGCCTGGTGGTGAAGGCCGGCGACCTGGTCCGTGCCGGCCAGGAAGTGGCCAAGGCCGGTTCCACCGGTCGTTCGACCGGCGCCCACGTGCACTTCGAGGTGTGGGAGAACGGCAACGTGGTCAACCCGCGCAAATTCCTCGGCGACGGCGGCAACACGCCGGTCGGCCGCGTCAGCCGCGGCTGATCCCGGGTCGGATCCCTTCCGCGCCGCGGGAGGGCTCTGGCCCCGTATCCGTGTTTCTTTGCCGAATCCGGGGCGATTGCGACCGGATTGGCGCTTGAAACCTCAGCCGCCCGTCCCAAGCTACAATGGGTGTTGCCATCGACAGGGCGCCAGGCGCCCTGTTTCGTTTGCGGCGGACGGATCCCCAGGGGGAGGCCGGGCGTCGTGTCCATCCAACCCGGTTCCTTCAATGATCAACAGCCTGCTTACCCGCGTATTTGGCAGTCGTAACGAACGACAGCTGCGCCAGCTCAACCGCATCGTCGCCAAGATCAATGCGCTGGAGCCGGAGATCGAGAAGCTTTCCGACGAGCAGCTTCAGGCCAAGACGCCGGAGTTCAAGCAGCGCATTGCCGGTGGTGAAGCCCTGGACAAGGTGCTGCCGGAAGCGTTCGCGGTGTGCCGCGAAGCCGGCCGCCGCGTGCTGGGCATGCGCCATTACGATGTGCAGCTGATCGGCGGCATGGTGCTTCACCTGGGCAAGATCGCAGAAATGCGTACCGGTGAAGGCAAGACCCTGGTGGCGACCCTGCCGGTGTACCTCAACGCGCTGGAAGGCAAGGGCGTGCACGTGGTCACCGTGAACGACTACCTGGCCCGCCGCGACGCCGCGCAGATGGGCAAGCTGTACAACTGGCTGGGCCTGAGCGTGGGCGTGGTGTATCCGGGCATGCCGCACAGCGACAAGCGCGAAGCCTACGCTGCGGATATCACCTACGGCACCAACAACGAATTCGGTTTCGACTACCTGCGCGACAACATGGCGCTGTCCAAGGCCGACCGCTACCAGCGCGGCCTGCACTACGCCATCGTCGACGAAGTCGACTCCATCCTGATCGACGAAGCGCGTACTCCGCTGATCATCTCCGGTCCGGCCGACGATTCCCCGGAGCTGTACATCCGTGTCAACCGCGTCGTGCCGCACCTGGTCAAGCAGGAGAGCGAGGACGGCGAAGGTGATTTCTGGGTCGATGAGAAGGGCAAGCAGGTGCACCTGTCCGAAGCGGGCATGGAGCACGCCGAGCAGCTGTTGGTGGAAGCCGGCATCCTCAACGGCGAAACCGAAGGCCTGTACGCGGCGCAGAACCTGACCGTGGTCCACCATCTCAACGCCGCCCTGCGCGCGCACGCGATCTACCAGCGTGACGTGGACTACATCGTGCGCGACGGCGAAGTGGTCATCGTCGATGAGTTCACCGGGCGTACCCTGGCTGGCCGCCGCTGGTCCGATGGCCTGCACCAGGCGGTGGAAGCGAAGGAAGGCGTGCCGGTCCAGCGCGAGAACCAGACGCTGGCGAGCATCACCTTCCAGAACCTGTTCCGCATGTACAAGAAGCTGTCCGGCATGACCGGCACGGCCGATACCGAAGCCTTCGAGTTCCAGAGCATCTACGGCCTGGAAGTGGTGGTGATCCCGACCAACCGCCCGACCATCCGCAAGGACAGCCCGGACCAGGTGTTCCTCAACCGCAAGGGCAAGTTCAATGCGGTGCTGGCCGACATCGAAGAGTGCGCCAAGCGCGGCCAGCCGGTGCTGGTCGGTACCACCTCGATTGAAACTTCGGAAATGCTGTCCGAGCACCTGAGCAAGGCCGGTGTGAAGCACGAAGTGCTCAATGCCAAGCAGCACGACCGCGAAGCGACCATCGTCGCCAACGCCGGCCGTCCGGGCGCGGTGACCATCGCCACCAACATGGCCGGCCGTGGTACCGACATCGTGCTGGGCGGTTCGCTGGAAGCAGAGCTCCACGCGCTGGGCGAGGACGCGACCGACGAGCAGAAAGCCGCGGTCAAGGCCGACTGGCAGAAGCGCCACGAGGCAGTGAAGGCGGCGGGCGGCCTGCACATCGTCGGCACCGAGCGCCATGAGTCGCGCCGTATCGACAACCAGCTGCGTGGCCGTTCCGGCCGCCAGGGTGACCCGGGTTCGTCCCGCTTCTACCTCGCATTGGAAGACAATCTTCTCCGGGTGTTTGGGGGAGAGCGTGTGCAGAAGATGATGCGCATGATGGGGATGAAGGAAGAGGACGTCATCGAGGATCGATTGGTCACTCGAATGATCGAAAAATCGCAGCGCAAGGTTGAAGCCCACAACTTTGACATCCGCAAGAACCTGCTGGACTTCGACGACGTCAACAACGACCAGCGCAAGGTGATCTACGCCCAGCGCGACGAGCTGCTGGACGCCGAGTCGGTGAAGGACAACGTCGACGGCATCCGCGACGACGTGATCTTCGACGTGGTGGCCCGCTTCGTGCCGCCGAACTCGATCGACGAGCAGTGGGACCTGCGTGGCCTGGAAGCGACACTGGAGTCGGACTTCGGTCTGCAGATGTCGCTGACTGACCTGGTCAAGCAGCATGAGGAACTGGATGCCGAGGCCATCGCCAGCAAGGTCCAGGAGCGCGTCAACCAGCACTTCGCCGAGAAGGAAGCCAGCCTGGGCGAAGAGACCATGCGCGCGCTGGAGAAGCACGTGATGCTGACCGTGCTGGACCAGAGCTGGAAGGAGCACCTGGCGCGCATGGATTACCTGCGCCAGGGCATCTACCTGCGTGGTTACGCGCAGAAGCAGCCCAAGCAGGAATACAAGAAGGAAGCCTTCGAGCTGTTCTCGGACATGCTGGAGAACGTCAAGCGCGAAGTGGTGACCCTGCTGGCCCGCGTGCGTATCCGCAGCGACGAGGAAGTGCAGGCGCTGGAAGCGGCCGAGCGCCAGCAGGTCGAAGCCCGCCTGAGCCAGTCGCAGTTCCAGCACCAGGACGTGGGCGGCTACAGCGCCGACGAGGAAGCCGCGCAGGTGCAGGCTGCCCAGCAGGGCGTGGCGCAGATGCAGCGCGACGAGCCGAAGATCGGCCGCAACGATCCGTGCCCGTGCGGCAGTGGCAAGAAGTACAAGCACTGCCACGGCCAGCTGAGCTGATGCCGAAGAGCCCCGCGAAAGCGGGGCTTTTCGTTTGTGGCAGGGGAGTTGCAGCGGATCCGTGATTGCGCCGGCCGCCCTGTTCTGGGCATGCTTCCCCCCATGCCTTCCCCCACCCGATCGATCCATGTCGTGGCCGCCGTCATCACCGACGCCCGTGGCCGCGTGCTGCTCAACCGCCGTACCGAGAACCGCGACATGGCCGGCCTGTGGGAGTTTCCCGGCGGCAAACGCGAATCCGGCGAGACCTCCGAACAGGCGCTGGTGCGCGAGCTGCGCGAGGAACTGGGCATCGAGGCCGATGTCGGCGAGTGGCTGATGGATGTGCCGCAGCGCTATCCGGACAAGCACCTGACCCTGGAGGTGCGCCACGTGCGCAGCTGGAAGGGGACACCGCGTGGGCGGGAGGGCCAGGCGATCACCTGGGTGGCGCCGGACAAGCTGGGCCGCTATTCAATGCCGCCGGCAGACCTGCCGGTGGTGGCCGCCCTGCGCCAGCCCGACAGCTACCTGATCACCCCGGCGCCGGCCGATGATGAGGGCGGCGTGCAGCATTGGCATGAACAGCTGCAGCGCGTGGTGGCTGCGGGCCAGCAGCGCATCCAACTGCGGTTGCCGACGGCCCATCCGCAGCGGCAGGCGATGGTCGAGCAGGTCGTGCGTGCGCATCGCCGCAGCGGCGTGCAATGGTTGCTCAACCGCGATATCGAACTGGCGCGTGCGTTGGGCGTGGGCGTGCACCTGGGCAGCGAACAGCTGCTGCAGCTGTCGCAGCGCCCGCTACCCCAAGGCCAGCTGGTGGCTGCATCCTGCCACGACCTGCAGCAACTGCAGGACGCACAACAGTTGGGCTGCGACTTCGCTGTGCTGGGCCCGGTGCAGGCCACGCCCAGCCATCCAGATGCCGTGCCCATGGGTTGGGATGCCTTCGCCGAGCTGCGCGCGCAGGTGTCACTGCCCATCTATGCGCTGGGCGGCATGGGCCGCAGTCACATTGCCGAAGCGCGCCGCCATGGCGGCCAGGGCATCGCCGCTATTCGCGGGCTGTGGCTGGCGTAAAGCCGCGTCGGTCGCCGGGCATCGCCCGGCGCTACCCTGTGGAATGGAAGCAGTAGATCCACGCCATGCGTGGATGGATGCCCGCGATCACAACGTGATCCAGAAACACCCGTACTGCCGCCGTAATCCCACCACCGTCGAGGCACGCGCCACGCTGCCTGGCAGGGTCTGCTCCAGGCGCAGGCCGACCGGATGGCGAACAGCCGTCGGCTCAGGGGCGGATCCCTGCGCAGCAGGGCCCTGGCCCTCGTCAGTCACTGCGTCCTGGCCCTGTCCTGGATACACCGGCACGACGTCCACCAGCGGCCGCCGCACCAGCGATTCCAGTTGACCGAGGATTCGCTGCGCGCCCGCATCGGAGACCGCGCCCCACAGGTACAGCGAGGACAGCCGGTTCACATCATTGCTGACGATGCCGTTGCGCAATGCGTCCACCAGTTCACTCAGCCGCCGCGGGCAGCGTGCCCCCAGGGTATCGCGCTGCAGGATGTTGCCGCTGGGCGCAGGCGGTGGCACCCGCGACCGCGCACCCACACTGTCGCAGGGTCGGTCGGTATACACGCTTTGGCCCTGCGCATCGGTGCAGCGGTTCAGGCGCGTGGACTGTGCGTGGGCGACGCTCGACAGCACGCACAGCGGCAGCAGCAACAGCAGGAAGGAAAGCCGGATCATGCCCGCAGGGTAACGCCGATCATGCTCGCGCGGCGTGCTTTCAGCCCTGCAGCAGCCTCAGCACCGAGGTGGTCGGCTTGGCCAGGTTCAGCGTGTAGAAGTGCAGGCCGGGCGCGCCGCCTTCGATCAGGCGCTGGCACAGCCGGGCCACCACTTCCGTGCCGAATGCACGCACCGACTCCGCATCATCGCCATAGGCCTGCATCTTGCGACTGATCCAGCGCGGAATCTCCGCACCACACTGTTCGGAGAAGCGGCGCAGCTGGCTGAAGTTGGCGATCGGCATGATGCCCGGCGTGATCGGCACCTGCACGCCCAGCCGCCGCACTTCATCGACGAAATGGAAGTACGCGTCCGGATTGAAGAAATACTGGGTGATGGCCGCATCGGCACCGGCATCGATCTTGGCCTTGAAGTGCTTCAGGTCAGCCAGTGAATCGGAGGCCTGCGGATGTGTCTCCGGATACGCGCCCACTTCGATGTGGAACGCATCGCCGTGCTCGGTACGGATGAAGTCGATCAGCTCGGCGGCGTAGCGCATGTCTCCGGGGAAGCCCATGCCCGAGGGCAGGTCGCCACGCAGCGCGACCAAGCGGCGGCAGCCGATGGCGCGGTACAGCTTGAGCAGCTCGCGGATCTCCTGGCGGGTGCCGCCCACGCATGACAGGTGCGGCGCCGCATCGAACCCATGGTGCTGGTTGAGGTGGCGCACGGTCTCGGAGGTATAGCTCAGGGTCGAGCCACCAGCGCCGAAGGTACAGGACACGTACTCGGGGCCGTAGTCCTTCAGCTTGGCTGCGGCACGATCCAGCTGGCTGCGCTGTTCGTCGGTCTTGGGCGGATAGAACTCGAAGCTGATGGCGGTCATGGTACGGGCGGCAGCGGCGGGTGCGGATCAGTATATCGCTCCATCAAGATGGATGTTGTCAATTCGTACGGGTGTGCACCGTCCGTCGCCTGCGACCGTTCGCCCCGGCGATCGGCCGCTGCTCCGAAATCGCAACCCGGGTGCCGTGGTCGGCGCCACGCTGTTCCCATCCCGGCAACACCCACCCGACGAAGGAGCAAATGATGAAGATCTTCCTGGCACTCTGGTATGCAATGAAGGCCTTGGCCCGGCTGGCGATGATCGGCATGGCGATGGCCGTGCTCGGTTCCGGCTCGGCGCACGCCGCCAGCGCCCCGGCGGCGGGTAAGGTGCAGGTCGAGGTGGTCGGCAAAGGTCGCCCGCTGCTGATGATCCCCGGCCTGAACAGCAGCGCCGGGGTCTGGCGCGAGACCTGCCTGGCCCTGAAAGCTGTGCAGTGTCATCTGGTGCAGCTGCCGGGCTTTGCCGGTGCGCTTGCGGCCGATCCGCGCCCGGCCGAGTTCCTGCCGGCGATGCGCGGGCAGCTGCTGGCCTACCTGCATGACCAGCACCTGGGGCCGGTGGTGGTGGTTGGCCACAGCCTCGGTGGCCTGCTGGGCCTGCAGATGGCGCAGACCGAGCCGAAGGCGGTCAGCGCGCTGGTGGTGGTTGACGCACTGCCGTTCCTGCCGGCCGCGCGTGACCCGAAGGCTACCGCTGACAGCGTGCGGCCGATGGCCGACCAGCTGCGCAAGGGCATGCTGGCCGCCGACGCTGCGCAATGGCAGGCGCAGCTGAAGGCCGGCCTGCCGGGGATGACCCGCGATCCGCAGCGGCAGGCCGAGCTGGGCCGCTGGGGCGAAGCCAGCGACCGCCAGACCACGGCCGATGCCATGCATGCGGTGATGACCACCGACCTGCGTGACAGCATCGCCTCGATCACCGCACCGACGCTGGTGCTGGGCAGCTGGGCCGGCTACCAGCCGATGGGCGGCACCGAGGACAGCACGCGCGCGGTGTTCCAGGCCCAGTACGCGAAGCTTCAGGGCGTGCAGATTGCGATGAGCGCACAGGGGTTCCACTTCCTGATGTGGGATGATCCGCGCTGGCTGCAGGAGCAGGTGCAGCGTTTCCTCGCCGCGCACCCCTGACCCTTGTCCTCGCCGAGAGCCCGCATGGACGCCACTACCTCATCCCGCCGCTTCTGGACGCTCAATGCACTGGCATGGGCGGGTTATGCGATGTACGGGCTGTGGGCGGGGATGCGGATCGGCGGCGGCGTGGTGTTCAGCGGCATCGTGTTGATCACCGTCAGCGTGGCCGCCTGCCTGTGGCTGTGCAGTGGCATGCTGCGCGCGGTGGCGCTGCGCCAGCGCTGGTGGGAGGGGAGCCTGGGCAGCCTGGTGTTGAAACTGGCCGCCGGTGTGGTGGCCGGCGCCAGCGTCGCACAGGCGATGACGGCGGCGCTGCTGCTGCCGGCGCTGGCACTGGGCTGGGTGCAGCTGCCCGGTGGCCACGCGGATTACCGATGGTCTTCGCTGCTGGTGTACTGGATGAACACCGCGCTGTTCCTGCTGATGTGGACCGGCCTATGGGCCGGCCTGCACGGTCTGCGCCGGGCGCGCCACAGTGAACTGGCCCGGCTGCGAGCCGAAGCCGAACGCAGCGCACTGGAGCGCGATGCACTACGCGCACGGCTCAACCCGCACTTCATGTTCAATGCGCTGAACAACCTGCGCGCGCTGATCCTGGAAGACCCGGAGCGGGCCCGCGACATGGTCACCCGCCTGTCGCGCACGCTGCGGCAGGCGCTGGCGAACAACCGCAGCGAGCAGGTCACGCTGGCCGAGGAACTGGCGGTCGTGGACGATTACCTGGCCATCGAGGCGATCCACTTCGAGCAGCGCCTGCAGGTAGGACAGCACATCGATGCCGGCGCCCTGCAGGCACAATTGCCGGCGATGGCGCTGCAGTTGCTGGTTGAAAATGCCATCAAGCACGGCATCGCCAGTCGCCCCGGCGGTGGCGGGATAGAGATCCGGGCCACGTTGGACGGCGATGTGTTGCGCCTTCAGGTGGACAACCCGTTGGGCAACGCCAGCGAGCTCACCCACGGGCATGGTGTTGGCCTTGCCTACCTGCGTGCGCAGCTCGGCACGCAGGGGCATTTCACCCTGCAGCCGGTCGGCGACCGCATGCAGGCCCTGCTGGAGATTCCACAATGAGTGCCATGCTGCGTGTGTTGATCGTTGATGATGCACGGCTGGCGCGCCAGGAGCTGCGCACGCTGTTGTCGGCGCTGCCGTGGGTGCAGTGCGTGGGCGAGGCCGACGATGTGCCCGCTGCACGCGAGGCGATCGCCACACTGGCCCCGGACCTGGTGCTGCTGGATGTACAGATGCCCTCCGGCAGCGGCTTCGATGTGCTGGATGGGTTGGAGGCGGTGCCGGCGGTGGTGTTCGTTACTGCCTACGACACCTACGCGGTGCGCGCCTTCCAGGCCAATGCGCTGGACTATCTGGTGAAGCCGGTCGAGGCGCCGCGCTTGCTGGAAGCGTTGCAGCGGGCGCGCCAGCGCGAGGTGGTGGCGGGCGAAACACCGGAGCCGCGCAGCACGCTGGGCGCGCAGGACCAGGTGTTCGTGCGCGAGGGCGAACGCTGCTGGTTCGTCGCGGTCTCGGAGATCCGTCGGCTGGTGGTGGATGGCAACTACACACGGCTGTGGTTCCGCGACCAGAACGCCCTGCTGACTCGCAGCCTGAGCGCGCTGGAAGCACGCCTGCCGCCGGAGTTGTTCTTCCGCGCCAACCGCAACACGCTGGTCAACCTGCGCCGCATTCGTGGCGTGACGCCCAGCATTGCAGATGGCTACGACCTGACGCTGGACGACGGCAGCGAGGTGGAGGTATCGCGGCGGCAGGCACGTGACCTGCGCGAGCGGATGGCGTTGTAGGGGCTGCCAGCGGTTACCCTGTGCAGCAGAACTCCTGATCACACCTGCGCCATGTCCATCGTCCTCACCGATTTCGCCCGTCCCCGCCTGTTCCCGCGCGTGCCGCGTGGCAACACCATCCAGGACTGCACCGCCGAGCAGTTCGAGGCACATCTCAATGCGCATGCGCCACTGAAGGTACTCGACGGCTACGCCCCGTTCTGCAAGCTGTTCGTCTACGAGAACTGGACCAGCACGCGCTGCCTGACGGTGCCGGTCACCGAGGCCAACCGCCACCTGCTGCGCAGTGGTTACGAAGCGCGCAACCGCGAGGAATTGCCGGTGCTGGTGCGTTGGTTCGAGGGCGTGGAATCGCCGCGTGCGAACTACCTGGTGGTGATCCTGTACAGCGCCGAGCAGCTGGCCAGGGAAGGTTCGCCGATCGAGGCCGACTGGGGCATCGTCGGCTGCATCTACACCGCCGAACCGGAAGAGGTGCCAATGGCGCCGATCACGATGATGCGCAATGCGCTGGGCGTGGAGGAGGGCGGCTCCGGCGTGCCGCTGGACCGTGAGGCGTACCGGCGTTCTGTCGAGTTCTGGGAGAACAACGCGAACTGGCGGCCGTGAGCAATATTTGCCATCCACGCATCGCGTGAATGTGCGGACCGCAGTAGAGCCACGCCATGCGTGGCTGCTTGGCCTTCAGGCAGCTTTCCATTCCCACCACGGGTAATGGTACTCGCGGTCGATGGCCTGCCAATGCTGGCCGCATTGCGTGCAGGCAACGGTATGGCAATCGCCCCAAACATCCTCGGCCTCCTGCAACGAGAGCAGCTGCATCTGCCCTTGTTCGATCAGGCGACGCGGATCGAAGAACGGGTAGCCGGGGTTGAGCGCACACAGGCATCCCTTACGCGCCTGCCAGTAGCGTAGCCGTTGCAGGCCCGCCTTGAGGTGTGCCTGGTTGCTGATCAGCATGCCGCCCAGGGCGATGCCCTCGCAGCTGCGTTCGATCAGGTCGACATGTGTGGCCAACGTGTCCAACGATGAGGCACTGAACAGCCGTGCGACGCTACGTGCGGCATCGGTGATGCGCGTTGCGTCGCGCGACAGCAGGTCCTGCAACAGCACATCGGCCTGTGCATCGTCGAGACGGGGTATCCGCGCTGCAGACCAGGGCCAGCGCATCAGCGAGACTTGCCGATGGCAGCGTAGTGGCCGGCGGTGAGGCGCAGCAGGTCGGCCGGTGCCAGTTCCACTTCCAGTCCGCGGCGACCGGCGCTGACATGCAGGCGGGGCAGCGCCTGCGCGCTGGCGTCCAGGAAGGTGCGCAGGCGCTTCTTCTGCCCGAGCGGGCTGATGCCACCGACCAGGTAGCCGGTGGCGCGTTGTGCCACATCTGCGGCGGCCATCTCGCACTTCCTGCAGCCGGCTGCTTCGGCCAGGGCCTTCAGGTCGAGCTGGCCGGCCACCGGTACGATCGCCACCAGCAGTTCGTGCGTTTCGGTGCTGGCCAGCAGGGTCTTGAACACCTGGGCTGGATCGAGGCCGAGCTTGTCCACGGCTTCGCCGCCGTACGATCCGGCGTGGGCGTCGTGCACGTAGCTGCGCACGGTGTGGGCGATCTTCTCGCGCTTGAGCAGGTTGATGGCAGGGGTCATGGCTGCATCGTAGCGCGCGCTGGGCGCGTTGCCTTGACCGAAGCTACTGCCGGAGCATCCACGCATGGCGTGGATCTACCAGTGGGGACTGGATGCGGGGTGTACGGCCACACGCAAACGCAGAACGGACGCCCGAAGGCGCCCGTCCGTGTCGCATGCACCGGTAGTGCCGGCCGCTGGCCGGCACCGCGCAGGCATCAGTAGCGGTAGTGGTCCGGCTTGAACGGGCCTTCCACCGGCACGCCGATGTAGTCGGCCTGTTCCTGGGTCAGGGTGGTCAGCTTCACGCCGATCTTCTCCAGGTGCAGGCGCGCCACTTCCTCGTCCAGCTTCTTCGGCAGCAGGTAGACCTTCTTCTCGTAGCTGTCCTTGTTCGCCCACAGGTCGATCTGCGCCAGGGTCTGGTTGGCGAAGCTGTTGGACATCACGAAGCTCGGGTGGCCGGTGGCGCAGCCCAGGTTCACCAGGCGGCCTTCGGCCAGCAGGAAGATCGCGTTGCCGTTCGGGAAGATGTACTTGTCCACCTGCGGCTTGATGTTGACGTGCTTGATGCCCGGGTAGGACACCAGTGCGTCGACCTGGATCTCGTTGTCGAAGTGGCCGATGTTGCAGACGATGGCCTGGTCCTTCATCGCGCTCAGGTGCTCGATGCGGATGATGTCGCGGTTGCCGGTGGTGGTGACGTACAGGTCGGCACGGCCCAGGGTCGATTCGATGGTGTTGACTTCATAGCCTTCCATCGCCGCCTGCAGGGCGCAGATCGGGTCGATCTCGGTGACGATCACGCGCGCACCGTAGGCACGCAGCGAGGCCGCGCAGCCCTTGCCGACGTCGCCGTAGCCGCAGACCACGGCCACCTTGCCCGCCAGCATCACGTCCATCGCGCGCTTCAGGCCGTCGGCCAGCGACTCGCGGCAGCCGTACAGGTTGTCGAACTTGCTCTTGGTGACCGAGTCGTTGACGTTGATCGCCGGGATCAGCAGGGTGCCGGCCTGGGCCAGCTGGTACAGGCGGTGCACGCCGGTGGTGGTCTCCTCGGAGACACCCTTCCAGTCCTTGACCACGCGGCCCCAGTAACCGGGGCGCTCCTTGGCCACGCGCTTGAGCAGGTTCTTGATGACCTGTTCTTCGTGCGAGGCGGAGGCGGTGTTGACCCAGTCGCTGCCGTTTTCCAGCTCGTAGCCCTTGTGGATCAGCAGGGTCACGTCACCGCCGTCGTCCACCACCAGCTCCGGGCCGGTCAGGGTGCCATCGGCCAGGGTGAAGGTCAGCGCGTCCAGGGTGCAGTCCCAGTACTCTTCCAGGGTCTCGCCCTTCCAGGCAAACACCGGGGTGCCGGTGGCGGCAATGGCGGCGGCCGCGTGGTCCTGGGTCGAGAAGATGTTGCACGAGGCCCAGCGCACGTCGGCGCCGATGTCCTTCAGGGTCTCGATCAGCACCGCGGTCTGGATGGTCATGTGCAGCGACCCGGTCACGCGCACGCCCTTCAGCGGCAGCTCGGCCTGGTACTTGCGGCGGATCGACATCAGGCCCGGCATTTCGTGCTCGGCGATGTCCAGTTCCTTGCGGCCCCAGTCGGCCAGCGTGATATCGCGGATCTTGTAATCACCTTCGGTGGAGAAGGTCTTGGCAACAGCGTTCATTCGTGTGCTCCGGTTGTGGACGAGCGGGTGCTCGCATCTAGCCGGGCGCCGTTGTTACAAAGCCACCTTACCGAGCCTGGCCGGGCCTCGTGGGATCCGGTCGCAGCGCCCCTCGGCAGGGGAGGACCCGCATTATATCGCGGCCCCGGCATGACATCGGCATGACCCAACCATCGGCAGATGGGGCCGCGTGCACGGCCTGTTAAGGTCGGTGTTTTCACGCATCACACAGGTGGAACGATGAGCATGCACGCGCGCCGTACGCGGCGGTGGACCGGCCTGGTCCTGTCGATGGGGCTGCTGGCGGTGGCCCCGCTGGCCTGGGCGGCCGGCTCCCAGCCAGCTCCGGCGCAGGCGCAGGGCGTCAATGGCTACGAACTGCCATCGGCCGCACTGCAGGCAGTGGTCGACGCCCCGCGCGCGCCGTCGCTGTTCCTGTCGCCGCGCCGCGACGTGGCCGCGATGATGCAGATGCCGTCGCTGCCTTCGATCCAGGTGGTGGCGCAGCCGGAACTGAAGCTGGCTGGCCTGCGCATCAACCCGCGCACGTTCTCCGACAGCCGCTTCAGCTTCGGCGAGAAGCTGTGGCTGATGAACGTGGCCGACGGCAAGGAGCGGCAGATCAGCGGCCTGCCGGCCAAGCTGTCGATCGCCAGTGTGATGTGGTCGCCGGACCAGAAGTGGCTTGCCTTCAACCAGGTCGACGCTGCCAGTGGCGCCAATGAACTGTGGCTGGTGGACGTGGCCGGCGGCAGTGCCCGCCGCCTGGTTGCCGGCCTGAACACGGTGATCGGCAGCGGCTACCAGTGGCTGCCGGACAGCCGCGGCCTGGTGGTGTTCACCCGCCCGGCCAACCTCGGTGCGGCCCCGCCCGCCGATGGCATTCCGACCGGCCCGGCCGTGCAGCAGACCAGCCAGGGCGGCGGCGTGGTGTCGATCCGTACCTACCAGGACCTGCTGAAGAACGAGGCCGACGCACGCCAGTTCGACTACTACGCCACTACCCAGCCAATGGAAGTCGGCCTGGATGGCAGCACCCGCGCGATCGGCGCGGCCGGCATCTTCATGGGCTTCTCGGTGTCGCCGGATGGCCGCTTCGTGCTGCGCCAGCCGGTGCAGCGCCCGTACTCCTACGTGGTGCCGGTGAGCAGTTTCCCGCGCCGCATTGAAGTGATCGACCGTGCCAGCGGCAAGCTGGTGCACACCGTCGCCGTTCGCCCGCTGGTGGAAGGGCTGCCGACCGGCAACGATGCCGAAGTGACCGGCGTGCGCGACATCAGCTGGCGCGGTGATGCCGACGCCACCCTGGTCTGGGCCGAAGCGCAGGACGGCGGCGACCCGAACAGGGAGGCCAGGGTGCGCGATGCGGTGCTGATGCAGGCCGCGCCGTTCGACAAACCGCCGGTCACCCTGGCCCAGCTTGGCAGCCGCCTGGCCGGCATCAGCTGGGGCCGCGGTGACCTGGCCCTGCTGACCGAATCGTGGTGGAAGACCCGCAGGACCAAGACCTGGCTGATCGCCCCGGACAACGCCGGTGCCGAGCCGCGCCTGCTGTGGGATCGTGACGCGCAGGACCGCTATGCCGATCCGGGCCGGCCGCTGCTGGCCAGTGACGAGCGGGGTCGTTCGCTGCTGCAGACCAGCCCCGATGGCAGCAGCCTGTACCTGGCCGGTGCCGGTGCTTCGCCGGAAGGCGACCGTCCGTTCGTGGACCGCTTCGACATCGCCACGGGCAAGGCAACGCGCCTGTTCCACTCGCAGGCGCCGAGCTATTCGCTGCCGGTGGCGTTGCTGGACGACCAGGCCAGCTCGCTGCTGCTGAGCCGCGAGAGCCCGGATGAGCCGGCCAACTTCTACGTGCAGTCGCTGGCCGATGCCGGTGCTGCACCGCGCGCGCTGACCCGTTTCGCGCACCCGCTGCCGCAGTTGAAGGGCGTGCAGAAGGAGCAGATCCGCTACAAGCGCAAGGATGGGGTCGACCTGACCGCGACCCTGCTGCTGCCGCCGGGCTACGACCCCAAGCGGGACGGCCCGCGGCCGCTGCTGATGTGGGCCTACCCGGGTGAGTTCAAGAGCGCGGCTGCGGCCAGCCAGGTGACCGATTCGCCGTACCGCTTCAACGCGGTCAGCTACTGGGGCCCGCAGGCGTTCCTGGCCAAGGGCTATGTGGTGCTGGCCAGCCCGTCGATGCCGATCATCGGTGAGGGCGACAAGGAGCCGAACGACACCTACATCGAACAGCTGGTGGCCAACGCGCAGGCAGCGGTGGATGAGGTGGTGCGCCGTGGCGTGACCGATCGCGATCACATCGCCATCGGCGGCCATTCCTACGGTGCGTTCATGACCGCCAACCTGCTGGCACACACCCGCCTGTTCAAGGCCGGCATCGCCCGCAGCGGCGCCTACAACCGCACGCTCACCCCGTTCGGCTTCCAGGCCGAGGAACGCAACTACTGGCAGGCACAGGAGGTCTACCAGAAGATGGCGCCTTTCAACTACGCCGACAGGATCAAGGATCCGATCCTCTTCATCCACGGCGTGGACGACAACAACTCCGGCACGTTCCCGATCCAGAGCGAGCGCATGTTCGCCGCGGTGAAGGGCCTGGGTGGCACCGCGCGGCTGGTGATGCTGCCCAACGAATCGCATGCCTACCGCGCACGCGAATCGATCATGACCATGCTGGCCGAAAGCGAGCGCTGGCTGGAGCAGACCATCGGCCCGGCCGAGCAGGGCAAGGCGAAGAAGAAGCGCTGACCGGACCCGGTAGTGCCGGCCGCTGGCCGGCAACCTCATGGACTCACGCAAGCTGAGGTTGCCGGCCAGCGGCCGGCACTACCAGATGAAACCATTTTTGCATCGCAGCACGCTGCCCGTTCTGGTTTAGGCTTGGGGTCTGGATCCGTTGACCGAGGCCTGTGCGTCGCCGATGAACGAGTACCGCAGCAGCATCGAGTTTGCTTCTCCCGATCTTCCGCTTCGCGATGACGTGCGCCGGCTCGGCGCGCTGGTCGGCGACCTGCTGGTTGAACAGGTCTCCGCCGCTTTCCTCGACGATGTCGAGGACGTGCGCACCCGCGCCATCGCCCGCCGCGAGAACCAGGCGGCGTTGTCCGAGCTGGCCGAAGGGCTGGCCGGGCGCACGCCGCAGCAGGCCGAGACCATGGTGCGGGCGTTCAGCACCTATTTCCAGGTGGTCAACATCGCCGAGCGCGTGCATCGCATCCGCCGCCGCCGTGACTACCAGCGTGCCGGTACCGCAGGGGCGCAGCCCGATGGCCTGCAGGATGCGCTGCAGCACCTGAAGGCGCAGGGCGTGACGCTGGACGAGCTGGCGCAATGGCTGCCGCGCATCGACATCGAACCGGTGTTTACCGCGCACCCGACCGAAGCGGTGCGCCGCGCGCTGCTGGAGAAAGAGCAGCTGATGGTGGCCAGCCTGGTCGACAACCTTGATGGCCAGCGCACGCCGGGGGAAGCGGCCGCCGATGCCGCGCGCTTCCGCATGGCGCTGACCGCTTCGTGGCAGACCACCGATTCCTCGCCGGTGCGGCCCACCGTGGACGACGAGCGCGAGCACGTCGGCTTTTATCTGGTACAGGTGCTGTACCGGGTGATCCCGGTGCTGTACGAATCGCTGCAGCAGGCGCTGCGCGATACCTTCGGCGAAGAACTGCCGCTGCCGCGCCTGCTGCGCTTCGGCACCTGGGTGGGCGGCGACATGGACGGCAACCCGAACGTGGATGCCACCACCATCCGCAACACGCTGGATGCACAGCGGCAGGCAGTGCTGGGGCGCTACCAGAAGGAACTGCTGCAGCTGGCCAGCCTGCTCAGCCAGTCTACCGAGCGAGTGGGCGTGAGTGATGCGTTGCAGGCACGCGTGGCGCAGTACCAGCAGCTGCTGCCGCAGGTGCAGTCGCGCCCGCGCCATGCCGACATGCCGTACCGCCTGCTCAACGACCGCATGCGCGCACGCCTGCAGGCCACGCTGGATGATGGCAGCGGCGCCTACGCCGGCCCCGCCGAACTGATCGACGATCTGCAGCTGATCCTCGACAGCCTGCGCGCCAATCGCGGCGAACATGCCGGCGGCTTTGCCGTGCAGCGTCTGCTGTGGCGGGTGAAGACGTTCGGCTTCCATCTGGCGCGGCTGGATGTGCGCCAGGAATCGAGCGTGCATGCGCGTGCGCTGGCCACGGTGCTGGGCAGTGACGTAGCGTGGGACGATCTCGATGCCGTGGGGCGTGCGCGCCTGCTGGCGCCGCATGCGAGTGGTGACACGCCGTTGCCGAAGGGCGACGACGAAGGCAACCAGCGGCTGGATGCGGTGTTTGCCGCGCTGGCTGATGCACGCGCACGCCATGGCGGCGATGCACTGGGCAGTTACATCATTTCGATGGCGCACGACCGCAGCGACGTGCTGGCGGTACTGGCGCTGGCGCGGCGTGGTGGCCTGGTCGACGCCGATGACACGGTGCCGCTGGACATCGCGCCGCTGTTTGAAACCGTGGATGACCTCAAGCGCGGCACCGCCACGCTGCGCGACCTGCTGGACGACCCGGTGTATCGCACCCATCTGCGCGCGCGCGGCGACGTGCAGATGGTGATGCTCGGCTACTCGGACAGCAGCAAGGACGGTGGCATCGCCGCCTCGCGCTGGGGCCTGCAGCGCGCGCAGGTGGAACTGCTGGAGGTGGCGGCCGAGGCGGGCATCCGCCTGACCTTCTTCCATGGCCGTGGCGGCTCGATCAGCCGTGGCGGTGGGAAGACCACGCACGCGGTGGATGCTTCACCGCGCGGCAGCATCGATGGCCGCCTGCGGGTGACCGAGCAGGGCGAAGTGATCCATCGCAAATATGGCATCCGCGCGCTGGCCCTGCGCTCGCTGGAACAGGCCACCGGTGCGGTGCTGCGCGCCAGCCTGCGCCCGCGTGCCGCCGAGCCGCGCGAGGATGCGTGGCGGCCGGTGATGGACGCGGTGTCATCGGCCAGCAGCGAGGTGTATCGCGCCTTTGTTGGCCAGGCCGGCTTCATGGACTACTTCCGTACCGCCACACCCATCGACGTGATCGAGCGGATGACGCTGGGCTCGCGTCCTTCGCGCCGGCTCGGCCAGGATGCGGCACTGGGCAACCTGCGTGCGATTCCCTGGGTGTTTGCCTGGAGCCAGGCGCGTGCCGTCATTCCCGGCTGGTACGGCGTGGGCAGCGGCCTGCAGGCGGCGGTGGACGCTGGCCATGAAGAGACCCTGCGCGAAATGGCGCGTGACTGGCCGTTCTTCCGCACCTTCCTGGACGACATCGCGATGGTGCTGTCCAAGGGCGATATCACCATCGCCGAGCAGTTCTCGCTGTTGTCTGGCGACCTGCACGGGCGCTTCTTCCCGCAGGTACAGCGCGAACTGGAACTTACCCGGCACTGGCTGCTGGCGCTGATGGACCAGAAGACGCTGCTGGACCATGATGCGCGGCTGGCGCTGTCGATCCGCCTGCGCAATCCCTACGTCGATCCGATCAGCGTGCTGCAGGTGGATCTGCTACAGCGCTGGCGGGCCAGCGGGCGCGAGGATGACGAGCTGCTGCGCGCGCTGGTGGCGTGCGTGAACGGTGTTTCGCAGGGGGTGCAGAACACGGGTTGATGCGTATCCGCCGGGCATGGCCCGGCGCTACCTGCCTCGGTGGGTGCGGGGCGTGCCCCGCACACCCTCACTCCTCCGGCGACGGAGGATTCGATGCCAGCAGTTCCAGGTGGCGCTGTTCCATTTCCTGGCGCAGTTGGCGGCGGATCAGCGCTGCGGCCTGGCGGCGCTTCTCGTCCGAGGTGACCGGCTGCAATGTTGGCACCGGCGTCGGCCGGCCTTCCTCATCCACGGCCACCATCGTGAAGAAACAGCTGTTGGCGTGGCGCACGCTGCGCTTGAGGATGTCTTCGGCCACCACCTTGATGCCGATCTCCATCGACGAGGTGCCGGTATGGTTCACCGAGGCCAGGAAGGTGACCAGCTCGCCCACCGCGATGGGCTGGCGGAACATCACCTGGTCCACCGACAGGGTGACCACATAGCTGCCGGCGTAGCGGCTGGCACAGGCATAGGCGACCTGGTCGAGCAGCCTCAGGATCGCGCCACCGTGGACCTTGCCGGAGAAATTGGCCATGTCCGGCGACATCAGCACGGTCATGGACAGCTGGTGGGTTTTCAGTTCGGTCGACATGGGCCGATTGTATCGGCGTGGCGTAGCTCTTGTAGAGCCGAGCCCATGCTCGGCTGCTCTTGTCGCAGGAAAAAGAAAGCCGAGCATGGGCTCGGCTCTACAGAAAGCAGAAGGGCCGCGTGAGCGGCCCTTCGTGTTTCTTACTTCAGCTTCGCATCGGCGCGCAGGGCGGCGGCGCGGTCGGTCTTCTCCCAGGAGAAGGCCGTGGCGTTGACGGTCTCGCCTTCGCCGTTGAGGTAGCTGAACTCCTTCGGCTTGCGGCCGAAGTGGCCGTAGGCCGCAGTCTGCTGGTACATCGGGTGGATCAGGTCCAGCATCTTGATGATGCCGTACGGGCGCAGGTCGAAGTGCTTGCGGATCAGCTTCTCGATCTTGTCATCGCTGATCTTGCCGGTGCCGAAGGTGGTGACCGAGATCGAGGTCGGCTCGGCCACGCCGATGGCGTAGGAGACCTGCACTTCGCAGCGGTCGGCCAGGCCGGCAGCAACCACGTTCTTGGCGACGTAGCGGGCCGCGTAGGCAGCCGAACGGTCGACCTTGGACGGGTCCTTGCCGGAGAACGCGCCACCACCGTGACGGGCCCAGCCGCCGTAGGTGTCGACGATGATCTTGCGGCCGGTCAGGCCACAGTCGCCCACCGGGCCGCCGATCTCGAACTTGCCGGTCGGGTTGATGTGGAACTTGGTGCCCTTGTGCAGCCACTTGGCCGGCAGCACCGGCTTGATGATTTCTTCGCGGACGGCCTCGATGAGGTCCTTCTGCTTGATGCCCGGGGCGTGCTGGGTCGACAGGACCACGGCGTCGATGGCCGAGACCACGCCATTTTCATAGCGCAGGGTGACCTGGCTCTTGGCGTCCGGGCGCAGCCACGACAGCGGCGAGTTCTTCTTCTTGCGGATCTTGGCCTGCTGCTCGACCAGGCGGTGCGACAGGTGGATCGCGGCCGGCATGTAGCTGTCGGTCTCGTTGGTGGCATAGCCGAACATCAGGCCCTGGTCGCCAGCGCCCATTTCTTCCGGCTTCTTGCGGTCCACGCCCTGGGCGATGTGCGGCGACTGCTTGCCGATCAGGTTCAGCACGCCGCAGGTGGCGCCGTCGAAGCCGACGTCGGAGCTGTCGTAGCCGATGTCCGTGATGACCTTGCGGGTCAGCGCTTCCAGGTCGATCCAGGCGCTGGTGGTGATTTCACCGGCCACGATGGCAACGCCGGTCTTGACCATGGTCTCGCAGGCCACGCGGGCACGCTGGTCCTGGGTCAGGATCGCGTCCAGCACCGCATCGGAGATCTGGTCGGCAACCTTGTCCGGATGGCCTTCAGAGACCGACTCGGAGGTGAAGAGATAGCTGGACATCAGGCGTAATATCCCTTGATTCGGATGGAAAGATGGGCGCGCATGATACACGGGGTGCGCCGCCTGTGCATTGTGAACCGGTACCGGTTGCCGGTGGTTAAGCCCGCGTAGGCCTGGCAGGGGCCGTCGTGACGGGATTGGGGCCCGGCCTCGAGGCCCAGTGTTCCACCAGCGTGACGACGGACGGGGCTGTCCAACCCCGGACCGCGCAGGCCGCGACCCTGCCGGACCGGCCGTCATCGTTCTGCCCCGAAACCGCCATCTGGCTGCCGCCTGCCGGGCGCAGGCTGTCGGCCAATCCGGCCGCCGGGCATGAGTGGATCCGCCATGCAGGAACTCGAACAGCGTCTCCAGCAACGCTTCCCCGATTGGTTCCATGGCCGTCGTGGCCAGCTGGCACGGCCGCTGCTGCGCAGCGTCGGTCGCTGGTCGCGGTTGGACCAGATCGAGGCCTTCCTGAAGCGCAGTGCAGGGTTGCGCGGATTCGGCTTCGTCGCCGCCGCCCTGGAATTCGTCGATGGCCAGTACCAGGTGGATCCGGCCGCGCTGGCGAAGATCCCGGCCACCGGCCGCCTGCTGATTGTTGCCAATCATCCGTCCGGGGCGCTGGACGCGCTGGCGCTGCTGGACGCGGTCGGACGCATCCGCCGTGACGTGCGGATCGTGGCGAACGATCTGTTGGGGGCTATCGCGCCACTGCAGGATCTGCTGTTGCCGGTGCGCATCCTTGGCGGCAAGGCCCAGCGCGGCAGTCTGCACGCGGTGGAGGAGGCGCTGGCCGCCGAGCAGTGCGTGATCGTGTTCCCGGCCGGCGAGGTCTCGCGCCTCTCGCTGCGAGGCATCCGCGATGGTCGCTGGCAGCGCGGGTTCGTGCGCTTTGCCCGCGCCGCCGGGGCGCCGGTGCTGCCAGTGCGGGTGGAAGCGCGCAACTCGGCGCTGTTCTACGGCGCATCAACCCTGTTCAAGCCGGCCGGCACCGCCCTGCTGGCACGCGAGATGTTCACCCGTCGTGGCCGCCCGCTGCGGCTGAGCATCGGCGAGCCGATGCGGCTGGGCGATGGCGGTGACCCGGGCGCACAGCTGCTGGCGGTACGTCGCGCGCTGTATGCGCTGGGCCGCAATGGCGCGGCCGGCAATGCCGCTGCCTGCGCAGGCCCTGAGCCGCTGGCCGCCCCGGTGCCCCCTTCGCAGGTTGCTGCAGGGATTGCCGCAGCGACCCAGCTGGGCCAGACCGCCGATGGCAAGCAGATTCTGCTGGCCACCTGTACTGCCGATTCGCCGCTGCTGCTGGAGCTGGGCCGCCTGCGCGAACTGACCTTCCGCCAGGTGGGCGAGGGCACCGGGCGCAGCCGTGACCTCGACAACTACGACCCGCAGTACGAGCACATCGTGATCTGGGACGCCGCCGCGCAGCGCATCGCCGGCGCGTACCGGATCATGCGCGGCGCCCACGCACTGGCCCGGCACGGCCTGTCCGGGCTCTACAGCGCGTCGCTGTTCCGCTATTCCGACGATGCCATCACCCACATCGCCGAGGGCCTGGAACTGGGCCGCAGCTTCGTGGTGCCCGACTACTGGGGCAGCCGCAGCCTGGACTATCTGTGGCAGGGCATCGGCGCCTACCTGCAGTGCCGGCCGGGCATCCGCTACCTGTTCGGCGCCGTGTCGATCAGCGCGGCGCTACCGCGTGAAGCGCGCGAGCAGCTGGTGGCGTACTACCAGCGCTATTACAGCGGTACCGCTGGCATGGCCGAATCGAACCGCCCGTTCCAGTACTTCGCCGCACCGCCCAGTTTCGGTGAGCTGGATGCAGGCGCCGCGTTCGAGGTGCTCAAGGCCAACCTGGCTGCGCTCGGTACCGGCGTGCCCACGCTGTACCGCCAGTACACCGATCTGTGTGAACCCGGTGGTGCCCGCTTCCTCGCCTTCGGTGTCGACCCGGACTTCAGCGATTCGATCGACGGCCTGATCGAAGTGGACCTGTGTGCGATCCGGCCGAACAAGCGCAAACGCTACCTGCGCGACGCGGGGACGCCGGCATGAGCGCGCTGGCGAACCTGTCGCCGCACCGGCGCGCAGTGTTCGTCTCCGATGTGCATCTGGGTTCACGTCATTGCCATGCCACCGAGCTGGCACGGTTCCTCTTGCAGCTGCGTTGCGAACGGTTGTACCTGGTCGGCGACATCATCGACCTGTGGTGGATGGCGCATCGCCGGGCCAATTGGCGGCAGTCACACAGCGAAGTCATCCAGGCCCTGCATGCATTGCGCCGTGCGGGTACCGAGATCATCTACATCCCCGGCAACCACGATGCCTCGCTGCGCCAGGTCTGTGGGCTGATGCTGCCGGCGATGCAGGTGCGCCGCCGCGCCATCCACGTGACCGCCGATGGCCGCCGGCTGCTGGTCGTGCATGGGGACGAGTACGACGGCGTGACCCACTTCGGTGGCCTGCAGGAGAAATTCGGCGATTGGCTGTACTACCGCATCCTGACCGGCAACCAGGCGCTGAACGCGGTGCGGCGGCTGCTGGGCATGCGCTACTGGTCATTGTCTGAATTCCTGAAGAAGCGCAGCGGCGCCGCCGAACGCTACATCGAGCGCTTCGTGCAGGCCGGGCTGGACGATGTCCGCCGTCGCGGGCTGGATGGCATCGTCTGTGGCCACATCCACCGAGCTGCGTTGATTGAACGCGATGGCCTGGTCTACGCGAACGACGGCGACTGGGTGGAAAGCCTGACCGCGCTGGCCGAAGACCATGATGGCGCGCTGCGCCTGCTGGACCACAACGGCCAGACGCTGGCGGAGCTGCCGGGCGCACGCATGTCGCAGGCGGCGTAACCCGCTCGCGTCTGTACCCTTGTAGAGCCGAGCCCATGCTCGGCTGCCGTTACACGCAATGAAGAGCAGCCGAGCATGGGCTCGGCTCTACATGCACCGCCCGCAAGCCGCTAGCATCGGCCCATGGACTCCCTGACCCAGATCGTGCTCGGTGGCGCCGTCGCTGCTGCCATCGCCCCGCCTGGCCACCGCCGCGCGGCCCTGCTGGCCGGTGCCGCGCTTGGCACCCTGCCGGACCTCGACGCCCTGTGGCTCGGTTTCACCGCAGCCGATCCGGTGGCGAACATGATCGAGCACCGCAGTTTCAGTCATTCGCTGCTGGTGCTGCCCTGGGTGGCCGCATTGATCTGGTGGCTGTTCAAGCGCTTCGGCAATGGCCGCGTCGCGCAGTCACCGCTGCGCTGGTTCTGGGCGATCCAGCTGGCGCTGGTCACCCATCCGCTGTTGGATGCGTTCACCGTCTACGGTACCCAGCTGTGGTGGCCGTTGCGGCCGCACCCGACCATGGGTTCCAGTGTCTTCATCATCGACCCGGGTTACACGGTGTGGCTGCTGCTGGGCTGCGTGCTGGCCTGGTTTGGCCGCGCCCGGCCGTGGGTGGGCAAGGTGCTGGGCGTGGCGCTGCTGATCAGCAGTGGCTACCTGGGCTGGGGCCTGATCGCCAAGGCACAGGTCGACCGTGCCGCGCAGCAGAGCCTGGACGCGATGGGCCTGGGCGATGCGCCGCGCTTCTCGGTGCCGATGCCGTTCAACACCCTGCTGTGGCGGGTGGTGGCGATGACGCCGAACGGCTACGTGGTGGGCGACCGCTCGCTGGTGGCCGACCACGGGCCGATGCGGTTCGAAGGCCACGCGTCCAACGTGCAGGTACTGCGCGAAGCAGGGGGCATCCCGGCGGTGCAGCAGCTGACCTGGTTCAACCGTGGCTTCATGCGTGCGCAGGTGATGGACGGCCGGCTGGTGCTGAGCGACCTGCGCATGGGCCTGGAGCCGGACTACACCTTCAACTTCGCCGTGGCCGAGCAGGTCGACGGGCAGTGGCGGCCAATCACGCCCGAGCAGCTGCGGGCGGATTACAGCAGTCCCGCCGCGCGCGCTGATGCCGGGCGCCGGCTGGCGGCGATGTGGCAGCGGATCTGGCATGCGCCCGTAGTCGGCGCTGTCGAGTAGATCCACGCCATGCGTGGATGCGGGAGCATTGGTGCCGCGTCGGCTCAATACACCGTGGCGCGGCCCTGCACGAACGAATAGAAGAACACCGCATTCGGGCCGTTCTGCACCAGGCGGAACTCGCGACGCATGCCTTCCACGGTTTCCTCGTCCACCGAGCCGGCCTGCAGCAGTTGGTCGGCGGCCGACAGCAGCAGCTGCTCCCAGAACGCGATCATCGTCTTGCGCCGCGCCGGTTCGCGGTTGTCCAGGTGGATGGTCTTGATCTCGGTGTGCACGTCGCGGAAGCCGCCGGCCAGCAGCAGGTTGCCCAGCTTGGCGCCAACGAAGGGGTCGCCCCCGTGGTCGTACTGGAAATCGTTGAACGCCATCCAGTAACGCCAGATGTGCGGCGAATACGGGTCGAGCAGGAACGAGGCATTCATCACCTCGGTGATGTAGACCGGCGAACCCGGTGCCAGCACCCGGCGCACCTCGCTCAGCACGCGCGCAGGTGACGGCACGTGCTCCAGTACCCAGCACAGGAACGCCGAGTCGAAGCTGCGTGCCTCGAACGAGAGCTCGCCGGCGTCAGCCTGCTGCAGGGTGTAGCGATCGCTGCACCACGGCGTGCGCGCCAGGTTCTCGCGCGCGGTGGTCAGCTGGGTCTCGCTCAGGTCCACACCGGTCACGTGCAGCTCGGGGAAGCGGCGCAGCAGGATCTCGGTCTGCGCACCCACGCCGCTGCCGACTTCCAGCAGGCGCCGCGCGCCGCTGTAGTCGATTTGGCCGAAGATGCTCGATTCCAGCAGGCGCGCCTGGGTCATCAGGCGCTGCTGCTCGGTGCCGGAGAACCCGTGCAGGTAGGTCGGGGAGGAGATCGGCGGGGTCATGGGGCGGGCTCTTGTAGCGTCGAGCAGGCTCGACTGTCCGGAAACGCAGGATTGGCGGCTCAGGCCGCCGAAGACAACGCCGGTTCCCCGGCGATCAGGCGGTCGAAGTACTCGGTGGTCAGCGCGACCTGGCTCTGCGGGTCTTCGGCGCGGTTGACCACGGCGCGGAAGGCCGCATTCTCCGGCCGGTCCTTGGCATACCAGCCCAGGTGCTTGCGCGCGATGCGCACGCCCTGCGGCTCGCCATAGAACGCATGCAGTGCGTGCAGGTGGCCGAGCAGGATGTCGCGCACTTCCGCCAACGACGGTGGTGGCAGTTCCTCACCGGTGGCCAGAAAGTGCGCCACTTCGCGGAAGATCCACGGCCGGCCCTGTGCCGAGCGGCCGATCATCACCGCGTCCACGCCGGTCTGCTGCAGCACGTATGCCGCCTTCTGCGGCGAATCGATATCGCCGTTGGCGATCACCGGAATGCGCAGCGCGGCCTTGATCTCGCCGATCGTGGCGTACTCGGCCTGGCCGGTGTAATGCTGGTCGCGGGTGCGGCCATGCACCGCCAGCGCGGCGATGCCGCTGTCCTCGGCGATGCGGGCGATCACCGGGCCATTGCGATGGTCGCAGTCCCACCCGGTGCGGATCTTCAGCGTGACCGGAACGTCCACCGCGTTGACCACGGCCTCGAGGATGCGCGCCACCAGCTGCTCGTCACGCATCAGCGCCGAGCCGGCCCAGGCGTTGCACACCTTCTTGGCCGGGCAGCCCATGTTGATGTCGATGATCTGCGCGCCGTGGTCGACGTTGTAGCGTGCGGCCTCGGCCAGCTGCTGCGGCTCGGTGCCGGCGATCTGCACGCTGATCGGTGCCGGTTCGCCGTCATGGTCCATGCGGTGGATCGACTTGCGCGTGGTCCAGAAGCGCGGGTCGCTGATGGTCATTTCCGAGGCGGCCAGGCCCGCGCCCAGCCGTTTGCACAGCAGGCGGAAGGGTTTGTCGGTGACGCCGGCCATGGGCGCCAGCACGACGTTCGGAGCAATGGTGTACGGGCCGATCTGCATGCGCCCATTGTAGGGCGCCGACAGCGACGCGGCCGTATCGGCTGCGCCCCGGTTCAGGCCGATCGGCACCGACCTCATGCCGTACCGGCATCAGCAGATGCTTGACGGTTGCTTCCGCCGCCCCCAAGGGCGGGCGAAGGTGGGCGGCTACCCCAGGCGCTGCCAGGCCTGGCGGGTACCCAGGGCGAAGGCCAGCCCCAGGCTGAGGCAGACCAGTGAACTGACCATCCAGAAGCGCCGGCCGTTGTAGCCGGGCCGCAGCAGCGCCAGCCCGAAGCCCATCGCGGCGCGCAGCAGCAACAGCAGGGCGATGCCCGACAGGACCAGACGACTGGCCGGCAGTGGCGAATGCCAGCCCGCAGCGGCCAGTGCGTACAGCGTCCAGGCCACCAGCACGGCCGTGATGCCGGCGGTCATCAGCGGTGGCCACCAATGCCCGGCCTGTGCCAGCCGGACCACGCGCTGGCCGGCACCGAAGTACCTGTACCACGCGGCGCCGAAGGCGATGCAGCCGATATGCAGCAGCGCCGCAGCGGCACTGCCTGCGGCCGCGACCAGCAACCAGGGGAATCCGTCCATGTCCTGCCCGTGCAAGGAAGCTGCGCGGATCGTGAGCGAGGGGCAGGATGTGGGCAATGCGACAGGCGGTCGCAGGGGCTGGGCAATGGGCGAAAGAAAGGCCCAGGTGCCTGTGCACCCGGGCCTTGTCATCCACGCGTGGCGTGGAATTACTTGGCTTCGGCGTCGGCCGGGGTGAAGCGCGGCATCGCCGCCGCAGCGCCTTCCTTCTCGGTCGAGCGACCGGCGAACTGGTTGGCAAAGCGCACGTGGCGGGCGAACGGTGCATCGGCCACCTGTGCCAGCGACGCAGCCAGCGCACCGTTGAAGGCATCACCAGCACCGGTGGTGTCGATGGCCTGCACCTGTTCGGCACCGACGCGGTAGTACGGCTGGGTATCGCCGCGCAGGTTCTCGTCGGCGTGAGAGACGAACACGCCCACCGAACCCAGGGTCACCACCACCGTGCCGTTGCCGACCAGCTTGCGGCACAGCGCATGCAGGCTGGCGCCATCCAGCGCCGCGACGTCGTTGGCATCCACGCGCTCGCCGACATGGCGGCCGAGCAGGGCGGCGAACTCGGTCTCGTTCGGGGTGATCACATCGGCCAGCTTGAGCAGGCCGATGGTCGAGGGCGCATCGGCCGGCGCGGTGTTGAGCACGGTGGTGACACCGGCCTCGCGGGCCGTGGCCAGCGCCGCTTCGATGGTCTGCACCGGCGATTCCAGCTGCACCAGCACCACCTTGGCACCGGCCAGCAGGGCCTGCTGCTGTTGCAGGAAATCGGTGCCCAGCGCGGCATTGGCGCCGGGGCCGATCACGATCGTGTTGCGGCCACGGGCATCGACGTAGATGCCGGCGGTGCCGGTCGGCTCGCTGCTGGCCTCGGCGATCAGCGCGAAGCCATCGTGCGCAGCCAGTTCGCGCGCAGTGGCGCCACCGGCGTCATCGCCCAACGCACACACGAAGTGGGTGTCCGCACCAGCGCGGCAGGCCGCCACGGCCTGGTTGAAGCCCTTGCCACCGGGGCCGGTGCTGTAGCGGCCGGCAATGGTCGCACCCGGTGCCGGCAGCGTTTCGCACCGCCACACGTGATCGACATTGAAGGAACCGACGACAACGACACTGCTGCTCATAGGAAATCTTTTCTCAACCAGGGGTTCAACTGAAGTGCGTCAGCACGCCGGCGATGGTCGCCGTCATGAAGGTGGCAATGGTACCGCCTAGCACCGCGCGCAGGCCGAACTTGGCCAGGTCGTGGCGGCGCTCCGGCGCGAGGCCACCGATACCGCCGATCTGGATCGCGATCGAGCTGAAGTTGGCGAAGCCGCACAGCGCGTAAGTGGCAATCAGGCGGCCTTCGGCGGACAGGCTCACGCCCGGGATCTGGCCGTTCACGATCTGCGACAGTTCGGTGTAGGCGACGAACTCGTTGATCACGACCTTCTGGCCGATCAGCGAGCCGACGGTGGTGGCGTCGGCCCACGGCGTGCCGATCACCCAGGCGATCGGGGCCAGCAGATAGCCGAAGATGGTCGACAGGTTGGTCGGCTTGCCGATGGCAGCGGCCAGGCCGGTCACTTCGCCCACCCAGGTCAGCGGCGCGTTCAGCAGCGCGATAAGGGCGATGAAGGCCAGCAGCATCGCGCCGATGTTCAGTGCCAGCTTCAGGCCGTCACCGGCGCCGGCAGCGGCGGCATCGATGATGTTGCTGGAGGTCTTTTCGACTTCCATCTTCACCGTGCCGCGGGTCAGCGGGGTGCCGGTTTCCGGAATCAGCAGCTTGGCCACGACCAGGGTGGCCGGGGCCGCCATGATGCTGGCCGCCAGCAGGTGCTTGGCGTAGAAAGCCTGCTGCGCCGGATCGCCGCCGCCCAGCATGCCCACGTAGGCCGCCAGCACGCCGCCGGCGATATGCGCCATGCCGCCGATCATCATGGTCAGCAGTTCGGACTGGGTCATCCTGGCGATGTACGGGCGAACGGTCAGCGGCGCCTCGGTCTGGCCGATGAAGACGCTGGCGCAGACGCTGGTGGTTTCCGCGCCGGACACGCGCATCACCTTGGTGATCGACCAGGCCATCACGCGCACGATCGCCTGCATGACGTTGAGGTGGTACATCACCCCCATCAGCGCCGAGAAGAAGATGATGGTCGGCAGCACCTGGAAGGCGAAGATGAAGCCGTAGTTCTTGGTGTCCATCAACGAGCCGAAGATGAAGCCCGAGCCCTCGTTGACGAAGCTGAGGATCTTGACGAAGCCCTTGCCCAGCGCATCGAACACGTCGCGCCCGCCCGGCACCAGGATCACCAGCGCCGCAAAGGCGATCTGCAGGGTGATACCGGTGGCAACCAGCTTCCAGTCAACTGCACGCTTGTTGTTGGAAAACAACCAGGTGATGCCGATCAGCACCGCCAACCCGAACAGGCCGAAGCCGATCCTGCCCAAACCTTCGACCATGTGAGTGACTCCCCTGGGGCGTCGCGAAAAACGGGAAGCCTAGTGCAGGGCAGGGGCCGGGGCAAGAAAAAGCAGCGTGCGCGCACCCAACGGTACCGATCGGGCCAGCAACGGCAAGGGCTTGCGGCCGGCGGCGGCAGGTAGAATGGAGTTCGATCCCGGCCCGGATGCGGGCCCGCAGCAGGAGATTCGCATGCAATACCGTCGCTTGGGCTCCACCGGCCTGCCGATTTCCGCCCTGTCCTTCGGCGCCTGGGTGACCTTCGGTGACCAGATCCCGCGCGACGAGGCCCGCAACCTGGTGGCGGCCGCCTGGGATCATGGCGTCAACTTCTTCGACAATGCCGAGGGCTATGCCAACGGCCGCGCCGAACAGGTGATGGGCGATGTGATCGCCGACCTGCGCCTGCCGCGCGACGGTTTCTGCGTCTCCAGCAAGGTGTTCTTCGGCAGCGCCAAGGACCCGCGGCCGACCCAGCGCGGCCTGTCGCGCAAGCATGTGACCGATGCCTGCCACGCCGCGCTCAAGCGCCTGCGGGTGGATTACCTGGACCTCTATTACTGCCACCGCCCGGATCCGGACGCACCGGTCGCCGAGACCGTGCATGCCATGGACACCCTGGTGCGGCAGGGCAAGATCCTCTACTGGGGCACCTCGGAGTGGTCGGCGGCGCAGATCCAGCAGGCGCTGGACATCGCCGAGGCGCGCAACCTGCAGGGCCCGTCGATGGAGCAGCCGCAGTACAACCTGCTGCACCGCGAGCGCGTGGAGGTCGAGTACGCGCCGCTGTATGCCGGTGCCGGCCTGGGCACCACCATCTTCTCGCCGCTGGCCTCGGGCCTGCTCACCGGCAAGTACGACCAGGGCATCCCGGCCGATGCACGGCTGGGGCGCGAAGGCATGGAGTGGTTGCAGGACCTGGTGCTGGGGGCCGACGCCGGGGCCCGCCTGGGTCAGGTGCGCCGTTTCAGCGAAGTCGCGCGCGCGCTGGGCCAGGCCCCGGCCACGCTGGCGATTGCCTGGTGCCTGCGCAACCCGAATGTCTCCAGCGTGATCCTCGGCGCCAGCCGGGTCAGCCAGCTGCTGCAGAACCTGCAGGCACTGGACGTGCTGGAGCAGGTCGACGCCGCCGGCTGGGCCCAGGTCGAAGCCGTCTTCGCCTGACAGCCCTTTGCGGAGTCGAGCCATGATCGACTCCGCGCGCAGCGCGGGCGTTTCCTGGCGACGGCGCCAAGAGCAGTCGAGCGTGGCTCGACTCTACAAAGGTGTCGCACCCAATCTTTTGATTGATGGTGTTTATCGAATTTCCGAATTCGATCATTAATCTCATCAATGAAATTGAGAATGGTTGTTGATTGTCAACTGAGAATCATTATCATTTAACTCGTCCCTCGCACGAGTCCAGATGCTCATGAATGCTCAACCTGTACTGCTGCGCCCCGAAACGCTGACCCTCCGCGATCGTCCGGTCCGTGTCGTTCCGCCGGAAGAGGTCATCGACAGCGAAGCCCTGCTCAAGGGCCGTCGTGAAATCCTGATCCAGCACGGCGACCGCTTCTATCGCCTGCGGCACACCAGCAACGACAAGCTGATCCTGACCAAGTAATCGCGGTCTGGTCGCCCGCCTCCCTCCCTCCTGCCGGCAGCGCCGACAGGGTGGGCGACCCGTCCGCTCCCGCTCTCTCCCCCTCGGTCTACCGCGTGCACCTTCCGGGTGCGCCGGTAACCGGGGGTTCCCCTGCCTGACCGAACGAACCCGATGACCCGCCATACCGCCCTTTGCCTTGCTGTCTGGATGGCGCTGCCGCTGTCCGCCCACGCTGCTGCCACTGCTGCCCCCGATGCGCGCGAATTCGATCGGGTGCAGGTCACCGCCACCCGCACCGAGCGGGCGCTGAGCGACGTGGCGGCCACCGTGGATGTCATCGACCGTGAGCAGATGGACCGGCACCTGGTGCAGGACATCAAGGATCTGGTGCGCTACGAGCCGGGCCTGTCGGTCACCCGCAGCGCGACCCGCTTCGGCCTGGATGGTTTCCGCATCCGTGGCCTGGACGGCAACCGCGTGCGCATCCAGACCGACGGCATCGTCATGCCGACCCGGTTCGACATCGGTTCGTTCGCCAGTTCCAACCGCAACTTCACCGACCTCGATACGCTCAAGCGCGTCGAGATCGTGCGTGGACCGGCCAGCCCGCTGTACGGCTCCGATGCACTCGGTGGCGTGGTCGCGTTCGTGACCAAAGACCCGGCCGACTATCTCAAGGACGGCAAGAACAGCTACTTCGGCCTGAAGTTCGGCTACGACGGTGAGTGGAAGGGCCTGCTCGGCGGTGCCACGGCCGCCTTCGGTGGCGACCACTGGAGCGGCCTGGTCAACGTCAACCACCACCAGGGCCAGGAAACGGACAACAAGGGCACGGTTCGCAGCGACAACGACACCCGCACCGCGTCCAATCCGCAGGATCGCGACGGCCGCAGCCTGCTCAGCAAACTGGTCTATGCACCCAGCGAGGACCAGCGCTTCGGCCTGACCGTGGAAGGCAACGAAGACACCACCGATACCAATGTGCTGTCGGCGATCGCCAGCGTTGCACCGCGCCCCGGCGCGATGGCTGCGGCCACTGGCATGAAGTCCCACGACACCCAGAAGCGCAACCGCGTCTCCTTCGCCCACGAGATGGATGCGCTGGACCAGCCGTTCGCCGACAGCCTGCATTGGCAGGTGTACGCGCAGAACAGCGAAACCCGGCAGCAGACCGACGAGACCCGCACCGACGGCACCCGTCGCCACCGCGTGTTCTCCTTCGACCAGCATGCCTATGGCCTGCAGGCGCAGTTCAACAAGGCGTTCGCCACCGGCAGCGTCGAGCACGCATTGACCTACGGTTTCGAAGGCACCCGTACCGAGATCCGCCAGAAGCGCGACGGCTATCAGGTCAGTAAGGCTGGCGTGGTCAGCAACACGGTGCTGCCGGACACCTTCCCGGTGCGTGACTTCCCGATCAGCAAGACTACCGAGCTGGGCCTGTATGCGCAGGATGAGATGCGCTTTGCCGATGGCAGGCTGTCGCTGGTGCCGGGCGTGCGCGTGGACCGCTACGAGCTGAAGCCGGAAGTGGACAGCATCTTCGCCGAAGACAACCCGACCACGGCCGTGGCGCAGCTGAAGAAGACCAGCGTGTCGCCGAAGCTGGGCATGGTCTGGCGCTTTACCGACGAATGGTCGCTGTTCGCCGGTTATGCGCGTGGCTTCCGTTCGCCGCCGTACAACGACGTAAACATCGGCCTGACCAACATCGCCTTCCGCTATACCGCCATCGCCAATCCGGATCTGAAGCCCGAAACCAGCGACGGTTACGAACTGGGCCTGCGCTTCATCGCGCCGGCGGCGTACGTCAGCGTCAGCGGCTACTACAACGACTACAAGGATTTCATCGAGTCCAACGTCGATACCGGTCGCAACGCGCAGGGTTTGACCGTGTTCCAGTCGCAGAACATCGCCGACGCGCGCATCTATGGCGCGGAAATGAAGGCCGGCATCGAGTTTGGCGAACTCAGCCCGGCGCTGAAGGGCTGGGCGCTGCGCAGTGCGTTGGCATGGTCGCGTGGTGACAACCGGACCGATGACGAACCGCTGGCCTCGGTCGATCCGCTGCGTGGCACGCTGGGCCTGATGTATGACGCCGATACCTGGGGCGTCGAACTGGCCGGTACCTTCGTGCAGCGCAAGAAGCGCCTGCCGCCGCCTGCGGCGCAGACCAATCCGAACGCACCGGCGCCGTTCGTCTACCAGCCGGCCGGGTACGGCGTGCTGGACCTGATGGCGCACTGGAACTTCGCGCCGGGTGCCACCTTCAATGTCGGCGTGTTCAACCTGGCCGACAAGCGCTACATCGAATGGTCGTCGATCACCCCGAGCCTGATCACCGATCGCGCACTGAGCGATCGTTTCAGCGGCCCGGGCCGCACCTTCTCCGCCAGCCTTGCCGTTTCCTGGTGATCTCATGAGCCGAGCCTTGTCCGCACGCAGGAATGACTCCATCGCCGCGCCGAACAGCGCGGCCTGGCCGACCCCGGCACAGCTGGCCACGCTCGGCACCGTGTTGTGCCTGTACCACGCCGACGGCAACGAGCTGGGCGGCTGGCGCCAGGCCGTACGCGTACACGCCTGCCAGGGCGTGGACAGCGAGGGCCTGCGCGAAAGCCTGTGCTTCCTTGATGGCCGCGGCCGCTGCGTGTGGCGCCTGTACCTGCTGCCCGACAGCGATTTCCTGGCCTGGGACCGTCTGGTCGCGCCGCTGCCGCCGGGACCGGAACACGACAGCGAGGCGAGCGTTGGCGAACGCCTGTGGCGGCGCCTGGCCGGCCATCTTGGCGGCCAGCGCTGGCGCCTGTGCGCGCTGCGCCTGCATGCCGCCGACGACGGACGCACGCTGGCCGCCAGTCTGTCGACCCTGTCCTCGCTGGGCGCGGCCACCGCGCGCCGCATCGCACGCCTGGAAGGTGCTGAAGGCGAGCTGGTGATCGACGACTGCTGCTGTGCCGACGCCGCCCGGCGTCCGGCGCCCCAGATTCCCGGCGACCTGCCGCTGATCCGCCTGTGACCCTCTCCTGATGGAACGCCCGTTGGCCACGGATGGCCCCTCAATGAATCTGCAACCCCGAAGGAAGACCCCGATGAAGCTCCAGACAGCCAGCGCCATGCTGCTGCTCGCCGCCAGCGGCGTGGCCAGCGCGCAGCCCTCCGATATCGCCCGCGACCACGACAGCATCCTTGCCATGCAGGGTGAGTACACCGTGGACTTCGCGTTCGACGAGACCGTGCTGCTGAAGCCGGGCTACGAGCGTGCACCGGCGATGCGCAGCGGTGGCAGCGAAGTGGTCATCGTGGTCGAGGACACGCCGAAGCGCATCGTGCTGCAGCACCTGCTGCTGGACGAGAAGAGCGGCCACATCACCAAGCACTGGCGCCAGGACTGGGTGTACGAAGCACCGAACCGTTTCGAGTTCAGCGCCGACCAGACCTGGAAGGTGCGCAGTATTCCGTCGGCGGTGAACCAGGGCGCCTGGACCCAGTGCGTGTACGAAGTGAGCGACGCACCGCGCTACTGCGGCACCGGCACCTGGACCTACACCAACAACGTGCCGAGCTGGACCAGCGACCTGAGCTGGCGCCCGCTGCCGCGCCGTGAGTACACCAAGCGCAGCGACTACAACGCGCTGGCCGTGATCAACCGCCACACGCTGACCCCGAACGGCTGGACCCACGAACAGTTCAACACCAAGGTGCAGCGCAACGCCGATGGCAGCCAGGTGGAGATCGCACGCGAGTTCGGCTTCAACGACTACGTGAAGACCACCGAGGTCGACTTCACCCCGGCGCGCAACTACTGGAAGGCCACCGCCGGTTACTGGGCCAAGGTGCGCCAGCGTTGGGACGGTTTCCTGACCCAGGCGCCGGGCGTGCACCTGAAGACCAGGATCGACGGCATGGCGATGATCATCCCGCTTTTCACCCAGGCCGAAGAGATCCAGTCCGGCAAGAAGGTGAAGGACAAGCAGATTGACGACGTGTTCGCCAAGTACGTGGAAAAGGCCCAGTAGAGCCACGCCATGCGTGGATGTGCTTGTTCCTTGAACACTGGCAACGCCGTCATGTGCACTTGGTAGGTGCCGAGCTTGCTCGGCACGCGCCCCCGTCCGGCGCCGCCTCAGGCCTCACGCAGCGCCAATGCCGGCGGCGTATGCAGGATCGCCCGCGTACCCCACCAGCCTGCCAGCAGGCTCAGCCCAATGCCGACCACGCCGCCGATCAGCAGGCCCGGCCACGGCGGCAGCAACGGCAGCTCGAACACCTTCTGCGAGACTGCCACGCCGATGACGGCCGCCGCGCCCACCGCGAGCAACGCGGCCAGCGTGCCCAGTGCGCCGAACTCAACGAGCACCGCGCCACGCAGCTGGCGCCGGGTCGCGCCCAGCGTGCGCAGCACCGCGCTGTCGTAGCGGCGCTCGCCCGCCGTGGCCTGCAGTGCGGCCAGCAGCACCAGCACGCCGGCCAGCAGGCTGAATACCATCACCAGCTGCACCGCCTGCGCGACCCGCTCCATCACATCGCGCACCTGCGAGATCACCGCGTCCACGTCCAGCAGCGACAGGTTGGGCTGTGCGCGCACCAGCTCGCCCAGCCCAGCCGCGTTGCCGGCCGGCAGATGGAACGCCGACAGCAGGTTGTGCGGGGTGTCGCCCACCGCATTGGGATTCAGCAGCACGAAGAAGTTCGGCCGGAAGGTGTTCCAGTCGGCCTTGCGCACACTGGTGACGGTGAACTCGCGCTCCTGCTCGCCTACTGAAATGGTGATGCGGTCGCCCGGATACACGCCGTAGCGCTTGGCCCAGCCGATTTCAACCGACGCCTCCGCCGCCGTGCTGTCGGGCGTCCAGAAGGTGCCGTTCATCAGCGTGTTGGCCGGCGGGAAGCTGCTGCGCCAGCTGAAGTTCAACGGCCGGTTCTCGTCGTCGTCATCGCGCTGGGCTTCGCCTGACGCCGGCTGCCCGCTCTGGTCCGGCGAGCGATCCACGCGCAGCGGCGGCTTGCCGTTGATCGCGATCAGGCGACCGGTCGCCATCGGTTCGATGCTGGCGTCGTTGGCCCCCAGTCCGCGCAGCGCGGCCAGCACGCTGTCACGCTGTCCGGGCTGGATATTGATCAGGAAGTAGTTCGGCGTATCCGCGGGCAGGCGTTCGCGCCACTGCTGCAGCAGGCCGGGGCCGGTCACCGCCAGCAGCAACAGCGCGCACAGCGACAGCGACAGCCCGACCAGCTGCATCACCGCCAGCATCCGGCGCCGGGTCAGCGCCGCCAGGCCCAGCCGCCAGTGGCCGTGCAGACGGTGCTGCAGGCCGCGCAGCAGCTGCAGCAGCACGAAACCGACCACGCCGGCCGCCACCGCCAACGCGGCCAGGCCGCCCAGCACCCATAGCGCCAGCTTGAGATCACCGGTCACCTGCACCGCCAGCAGCACGCTGGCCGCCAGCGCTGCTACGTAGGCCAGCAGCGAGGCCGGGGGCAGGGCGGCGAAGGAGCGGTTGAGCACGCGCATCGGCGGCACCCCGCGCAGGCGCAGCAGCGGCGGCAGGCCGAAGCCGAACAGCAGCAACAGGCCGATGCCGGCGCCGGTCAGCGCCGGCATTGCCTCGGGTAGCGGCAAGCGCTGCGGCACCAGGCTGCCCAGTACCTGCACCAGACCTTCCTGCGCAGCCATGCCCAGGCCGATGCCGAGTGCGCAGGCCGGCACTGCCAGCATCAGCAGCTGCAGTGCCAGACCGGACAGAATGTCGCGCTGGCGCGCGCCCAGGCAGCGCAGGATCGCCACCTGGTCGATGCGGCGCAGGGCAAAACGGTTGGCCGCCAGCGCGGTCGCCACGCCGGCAAGCAATACCGCCAGCAGCGCGCTCAGGCCGAGGAAGCGCCCGGCAAGATCAAAGGCCTGGCGCACGCCGCGCTGGGTGTCGTCCACGCTCAGCAGGCGAAGGCCTTTCACCTGTGGCAGCAGCCACTGGCGGAACGCGGCAACCTGGTCGGCGGAGCCGGCGAACATCAGCCGGTAGTTGATGCGGCTGCCGGGGCCAAGCAGGCCTGCGCCTTCCACATCGGCGCGGTTGACCAGCAGGGTGGGGGAGAGCGTCAGCAGGTCGCCACCGGTATCCGGTTCGGCCTCGATGATGCCGGCGATGCGCAGCGTGCCGGCGCCGAATTCGAGGTCATCGCCGGCTTTCAGCCCCAGTCCCTGCAACAGGCGCGGGTCGGCATAGGCCTGGCCCTTGGGCGGCATGCCGGCATCGGCGATCAGGGCGCCGCCGGGTGTGGCCCGCACCCGCAGCGTGCCACGCAGCGGATAGCCCGCCTGCACCGCCTTGATGCTGGCCATCTGGCTGGCATCACCGTTGAACAGCACGCTGCCGAAGCTGGCGATGCGGGTGTAGGCCAGTCCACGCCGCTGTGCCTCGTCGGCGAACGCCTGCGGCGGGTCATCGCGCCCGACGATGCCAAGGTCGCCGCCGAGCATTTCCGCAGCGCTGCCGGTCAGCGCCAGGTTGACCCGGTTGACCAGCGTGCCCACCGCGGTCATCACCGCCACGCCCAGCACCAGTGCGGCGAACACGGTCAGCAGGTCACCGGCCAGGGCCTCGCGACGCAGCGCGCGCCACGCGTGCCGCAGCAGGTTCATGCCTGCGCCCCATGCTCGACCGGCAGCAGCCGGCCCTCGTCGATGCGATGGATGTACTGGCAGCGCTGGGCCAGGCGCAGGTCGTGGGTGACCAGCACCAGGGTGGTGCCGCTGCCGGCGTTGAGTTCGAACAGCAGGTCGCTGATGTGCTGGCCGGTGGCGTGGTCCAGCGAGCCGGTCGGTTCGTCGGCGAACAGGATGCGCGGGCGGGTGACGAACGCACGCGCCAATGCCACGCGCTGCTGCTCGCCGCCCGACAACTGGCGCGGATAGTGGCGGGCGCGATGGGCCAGCCCGACCTGGGCCAGCACTTCATCGACCCGCGCACGGTCTTCGCGCCCGGCCAGTTCCAGTGGCAACGCGACGTTTTCGGCGGCGGTCAGCGCCGGTAGCAGGTGGAAGCTCTGGAACACGAAGCCAACCTCACGCGCGCGCAGCTGGGCCCGCGCTTCTTCATCGAGGTCGCCCAGGTCCTGGCCCGACAGCGCAATGCGGCCGCGGCTGGGCAGGTCCAGCCCGGCCAGCAGCCCGAGCAGGGTGGTCTTGCCCGAACCGGAGGCGCCGACGATGGCCGCGCTGGTGCCTTCATGGACGGTCAGGGTGATGTTGTCCAGTATGTGGACTTCACCCTCCGGGCCCTGCACGGATTTGCCGACCTGGTCGACGGCGATGGCGACGGGCGCGCTGCGGGGGGACAGGCTGTCGATGAGGAGACTCCAATGCGCAAGACGGGATGGAGCCGGCGAGCCGGCGCGATGGTGGTGCTGCTGCTAGGGTTCCTGCTGTTGCCGGGGCTGGCCTGTGCCAAAGGTCCGGCCCGCACCGTGCTGGTGCTCGGCGACAGCCTCAGTGCCGCCCACAATATCCCTGCCGACGCCGGCTGGGTCAGCCTGCTGCAACAGCGGGTCAGGCAGCAGTCGAAAACCCCGGCGCGCATCGTCAACGCCAGCATGAGCGGGGAGACCACCGCCGGCGCGCTGACCCGCCTGCCGGGCCTGCTGGCGAAGGAAAAGCCGACGGTGGTGGTGATCGCGCTGGGCGGCAATGACGCATTGCGTGGGCTGACCCCGGCGCAGGTGCAGGGCAACCTGGAAAAGATGGTGCAGGCCAGCCAGAAGGCCGGCGCGAAGGTATTGCTGCTGGGCATCGACGTACCGCCCAACTACGGGCCGGCCTATCGCCAGCGCCTGGCTGCGGCTTACAAGGCGCTGGCCACGCGGTACGAGGTGCCGCTCCTGCCCTTCCTGCTGGAAGGCGTGGCCCTGCAGCCGGGCATGATGCAGGCCGACGGCCTGCACCCGACCGCAGAGGCGCAGCCGAAGCTGCTGGACAACGTCTGGCCGCTGCTCAGGCCGCTCCTCTGAACCGTTTGTGTACCTCTTGACGGAACTTCACATCGCGTCCACCGTCGATCCGGCATGTTTCACAAAGCTGAAGTTAGAGGGAATCACATGCGTCAGACGAAGGAGACCTCCGGCTTGGTGCTGGTGGTCGAAGACAACCGCAACATCTCCGAGATGATCGGCGAATACCTGGAAGGTCGCGGCTTCGAAGTCGACTATGCACAGGACGGCCTGGATGGCTACCGCCTTGCGGCGGAGAACAGCTATGACGTCGTGGTGCTCGACTTGATGCTGCCGCGCCTGGATGGCATCGAAGTGTGCCGTCGCCTGCGCAACGATGCGCGCAAGTCCACCCCGGTGCTGATGCTCACGGCACGCGACACGCTGGACGACAAGCTCACCGGCCTCGGGTTCGGCGCCGATGACTACCTGACCAAGCCGTTCGCGATCCAGGAGCTGGAAGCCCGCCTGCGCGCGCTGATCCGCCGCGAACGTCGCCAGGTGGGTTCGGAGGTGCTGAAGGTCGCCGACCTGGTGCTCGATCCGGTCAGCATGCGGGCCACCCGTGCCGGTACCGAGCTGCAGCTGTCGCCGATCGGCCTGCGCCTGCTGACCATCCTGATGCGCGAATCGCCGCGCGTGGTCACCCGCCAGGAGATCGAACGCGAGATCTGGGGCAATGGCCTGCCGGACTCGGACACGCTGCGCAGCCATCTGTACAACCTGCGCAAGATCATCGACAAGCCGTTCGACCGTCCGCTGCTGCACACCGTGCAGAGCGCCGGCTACCGCATTGCCGATATCGCACAGCCGATGGCCTGATCGGGGCCGGGCCGGTGCAGCATCAGGCCCGGCCGGGCAACGACCCCGCATCGGGCACGGATGACCGGCCGGCGCTGCCGCCGGTCAGCGTCCGTGCACGACTACGGCGCAGCGCGCTGCCTATAATCGCAGCGCTCTGACCGGGACCCCGCAATGCCGCACGGCCTGCCGCGCAAGATCCGTATCGCCTTCATCCTGCAGGCAGTCCTGGCCAGCCTGGGCATCCTGCTCGGTGCCTGGCTGGTGTCGCTGGTGATCAAGCACAGCCTGGTCGGCGCCGCCCTGCGCGAGGAAGCGGCCTATTACTGGACGCTGCACGAGGCGTCGCCGGTGCAGCCGCCGCCCAACACCCAGAACATCCGCGGCTACCTGCTGGAAAGCGGGCAGTCGGCGCTGTCATTGCCAGCCAACCTGCGCAACCTGGAGCCCGGCTTCCACGAACTGCCTCAGGATGACCAGCTGGTGCTGGTCGATGTGCGCCCCGCCGGTCGCCTGTACCTGGTGTTCCTGCGTTCGCGTGCGGAGATGCTGGCGTTCTGGTTCGGCATCGTGCCGGTGCTGCTGACCCTGTTGGCGGTGTATGGCGCCAGCTGGGTGACCTATCGGGCTTCCAAGCGCCTGGTGTCGCCGGTGAACTGGCTGGCACGGCGCGTCTCGCGCTGGGACCCGGGCCACCCCGAAGCGGCCGATCTGGAGCCGAACAAGCTGCCGGCGGACATGCAGGGCGAGACCCGCCAGCTGGCGGCCGCACTGCATTCGCTGGCCAACCGGGTCAGCGCGCATGTGGCGCGCGAGCGCAATTTCACCCGCGACGCCAGCCATGAACTGCGCACACCGCTGACCGTCATCCGCGTCGCCAGCGACATGGCCCTTGGCGATGAAACCCTGCAGCCGCGCCTGCGCCGCAGCCTGCAGCGCATCCAGCGGGCTGGCCGCGACATGGAGGCGGTGATCGATGCGTTCCTGATCCTGGCCCGCGAGGCCGATGTCGAACCGCAGATCGAGCTGTTCGACGTCAACGACATCGTCCGCTACGAGGTGGACAATGCCAACGAACTGCTGGGGTCTCGCCCGGTGTCGGTGCACCTGCACAGCGACGGCCCGGTGCAGTTGCATGCGCCGCCGCGGGTGCTGCAGGTGGTGATCAGCAACCTGGTGCGCAATGCCTGCAGCTACACCGACGAGGGGCGCATCGACGTGCATGTGCACAACGACCGGGTGGTAGTGCGCGATACCGGTATCGGCATGTCTGCCGACGCCCTGTCGCGGGCCTTCGAACCGTTCTACCGCGCCGAGCCGAGCCGCCCGCAGGGCACCGGCCTGGGCCTGTCGATCGTGCGCCGGCTGTGCGACCGCTTCGGCTGGAAGGTCAGGCTGGCCAGCGAGCCGGGCAAGGGCACCGAGGCCACGGTGATCTTCCGCTGATCCTCCGACCCCATTGCCCGTGATTCAGTAGATCCACGCCATGCGTGGATGGGGTTGCGGTAGCGCCGGGCCATGCCCGGCGTCCGCAGTCCCTCAGTTGCAGTTGACCTTCGGCGCCAGCGCCTTGGTCCAGATCGCATAGCCGGCCGGGGTCATGTGCAGCATGTCCTCGCGGAACAGCGTTGCATCCGGCTGGCCATCGGTGCCCAGCATCGGCGTGTAGATGTCGGTGAAGCCGGTGTTGGGCAGCGTGGCCAGGGCGGCCTTGATCAGCGTATTGGCCTCGTTGATCGCCGGCAGCAGATGCGCACGCGACGGGCTCGGCTTGATCGACAGGTACTCGACCCGGGTCTTCGGCAGGTCGCGATGCACGCGCTGCACGAAGGCAACCACATCGTCGCGCACCTGCACGGCGCTGCGGCCGCTGTTGAGGTCGTTGTCGCCCGCGTAGAAGAACACCTTGCACGGTGCATACGGCACCACGATGCGATCGGCATACCAGGTGCTGTCACGCACTTCCGAACCCCCGAAGCCGCGGTTGAACACCGGCTGGCCGGGGAAGTCGGTGGCCAGGCTCTCCCACATGCGGATCGAGGAGCTGCCGATGAACTCGATACCGCCACGCGGCGGCGGGCTGGCCTGGTCGGCGCTGGCGAAGTGGGCCATGTCGCTGGCCCAGGCCACGTTGGAGACCTGTTCGGGTACCCGCGGTGACTTGGCCGGGCCCAGGGCCTGGGCAAGGGGGGCGGCGGTCAGCAGGCCCAGCATCAGCAGGCAGGTACGGCGATGGGACATCAGGCGCTCCGGCAGGGTAGGGACGACCATGATAGAAGCTGGGGCAGGTCGAAGCTTGCCCCTGGCAGTCCGTTCACCGGGCCGGTGCCGGGCGGCGGCGGGCGGCCTTGTGGCAAAATGGCGGCCATCTGCCTATTCCTGTGCGCCCATGATCCCCTGCCGTGCGTCTGAGCGGTCGCTGCGCCGCGTCCCTGTTGCTGGATGTTCGCCCCGTGGCTGATCAGTTCGGCCATCTGCCGCGCGGCCCGCGCCGCATCTTCCAGGCCGCCCGCTGGTCCTGGCAGGGCCTGCGCGCTGCCTGGCTGCACGAGTCGTCGTTCCGGCTGGAGGTCTACCTGCTGATCCTGCTGACGCCGCTCGCGATCTGGCTGGGCCAGACGCCGGTCGAACGCGCGCTGCTGATCGGCTCGATGCTGCTGGTGCTTGCGATGGAGCTGGCCAACTCGGCCATCGAAGCGGTGATCGAACGTTACGGCAGCGAGATCCATGAACTGGCCGGCCGCGCCAAGGACATGGGCTCGGCGGCGGTCTTCGTGCTGATGATGAACGTGCTGCTGTGCTGGGCGCTGGTCGTGGTTCCGCACGCGCTGGCCGGCAACTACGGCTGAAACCCCATTTCCCCACACTGCCTTGAAGAGTTTCCATGTCCTTTGAGTTCCTCGCCGACCCCAATGCCTGGGTAACCCTGTTCACGCTCAGCGCGCTGGAAATCGTGCTCGGCATCGACAACCTGGTGTTCATTTCGATCGCGGTCAGCAAGCTGCCGGAAGAGCGTCGCCCGTTCGCCCGCAAGCTTGGCATCGCGGTGGCCTGCATCACCCGCATCGCGCTGCTGGTGTCGCTGGCCTACCTGGCGCACATGGCGGCCAACCTGTTCACCGTGGCCGGCATGGGCATCTCCATCCGCGACCTGGTGCTGATCGTTGGTGGCCTGTTCCTGATCATCAAGGGATGCATGGAGATCAAGGAGCTGATCAGCGGCGGCGAGGATGAAGATCCCAGCACCACCAAGGCCTCGGCCGTGTTCGGCTACGTGATCGCGCAGATCGCGGTGATCGACATCGTGTTCTCGCTGGACTCGGTGATCACCGCCGTCGGCATCGCCGACCACATCCCGGTGATGGTCGCCGCGATCCTGCTGTCGGTGATGGTGATGCTGCTGGCCGCCAACCCGCTGGGCCGCTTCATCGATGCCAACCCGACCGTGAAGATGCTGGCCCTGGCCTTCATCCTGATGATCGGTGCGGTGCTGATCCTGGACGGCCTGGACGTGCACGTGCCCAAGCCCTACATCTACGCCGCGATGGGCTTCTCGGTGCTGGTGGAGTGGCTGAATCTGCTGATGCGCCGCCGCGCCCGCGAGCACAACGTGCCGGGTGCCGGCAACTGGTAAGCGCGCCACAGGCGTGTGAGTCCCTCAGAACCCCCGGCATGCCGGGGGTTCTGCGTTGTGGGGGAGGTTGGCTCTGCAACGGCACTGCGGTTTTTGCACTTTTGGCTGCGTTCCGGCCTCCACTTGTGAATCAGGATCAACAGTGTTTTCCCGGGGCGAGGCTTAATCCGGCGCAGCAAAGCGCGCAGGCTACGCACTCCCGATTCCCGCCCCCCAGGACTCCCCCATGAATTCCAGAGCCGCCTTGCTGGCGCTTGCCGTTGGCGCCTTCGCCATCGGAACCACCGAGTTTGCCCCGATGGGCCTGTTGCCGGTCATCGCCGACGGCGTCGGCGTTGGCATCCCCACTGCGGGCATGCTGATCACCGCCTATGCCGTGGGCGTGATGCTGGGCGCGCCGGTGATGACCCTGCTGATGGGGCGTTTCGGCAAGCGCACCGCGCTGATGCTGCTGATGTCGATCTTCGTCGCCGGCAATCTGTTGTCTGCGCTGGCGCCGAACTACGGGATGCTGCTGCTGTCGCGCCTGGTCACCAGCCTCAACCACGGTGCCTTCTTCGGCATCGGTGCGGTGGTCGCTGCGAGCCTGGTGCCGAAGGAAAAGCAGGCTGCGGCCGTGGCCACCATGTTCATGGGCCTGACCATCGCCAACATCGGCGGCGTGCCGCTGGCGACCTGGGTCGGCCAGCAGCTGGGCTGGCGCCTGTCCTTCGCCGGGACTGCGGCGCTGGGCCTGGTCGCGATCACTGCGTTGGGCTTCGCGCTGCCCGCGTCCGCACCGGGACCGCGCCCGGACGTGCGCCGCGAACTAAAGGCGATCCTGCAGCCGCAGGTGCTGCTGGCCATGGCCACTACCGTGCTTGGTGCGGGTGCGATGTTCACGCTGTACACCTACGTCGCACCAGTACTGACCGAGTTGACCGGCGCCTCCAATACCTTCATCGCGATGGCGCTGGCCCTGATCGGCATCGGCTTCACCTTCGGCAACGGCATCGGTGGGCGCATGGCCGACTGGTCGCTCGATGGCGCCACCCGTATCCTGCTGGCTGCCCTGGCGGTGCTGATGTTCGTGCTGCCGCTGGCTTTCATGAGCCACGCCACCGCGGCGCTGGGTGTACTGCTGTTCGGCGCGGCGACCTTCGCCCTCGTGCCGCCGCTGCAGATCCGGGTGATGCAGGTGGCCAGCGAGGCGCCGGGCCTGGCGTCGTCGATCAACGTGGGTGCATTCAACCTGGGCAATGCGGTAGGTGCTGCGCTGGGTGGTGCGGTGATCAGCTCGGGACTGGGCTACGCCGCGATTCCGGTGGCCGGTGGCCTGCTGGCCGCGTCGGGCCTGCTGCTGGCATGGCTGGGGCGTAGCCGCACTGCGGTGGCTGAGGCCTGCTGAGTGATATGGGGTTCCGGCAGGGCTTGCAGCCCTGCACCCGCCGAATCAACGTCAACGTCAACGGCAAAAGCCTGCATTCCGTGGGTTGGCGGGGTGGGTCCGGTTGAGGGGGACGCTGCAAGTACGTCCATGTAAGCTCGGTCGCCGCATCCATGCGGCTCACGCCCCCTCAACCGGACCCACCTCGCCTTCGACAGATTCCCGCGATCTGTCGTAACGGCGTTCCGCTCTGGTAGGTGTCGACCTTGGTCAACACGAATGCCTGAAGAACCGGCGTTTGCTTTTGATTTTTTCCTTTGATCTTCCCGCGGTGCGCAGGAAACCGTATGAGGCCGGGCGGGTGGGCGTGGCGGGGGTATCTAATCTGGCCCCCTGAAAACGGACGCCATGAAGCCGTTTCAGGCGGCAGCCCGGAGCTGCCGGGCGTAGTTGTTAGGCGAGTGGTAGCCCAGCGCCGAGTGTAGCCGGGCTGGATTGTAGAAGCCGTGGATGTAAGCAGCGATGGACTGGCTGGCTTGTTCCCTACTGGCGTAAGGCTCGGCAGCCTCTTCTGTCTTGAGCGTCGCAAAGAAGCTCTCGGCCACCGCGTTGTCCCAGCAATTGCCAGGCCGGCTCATGCTTTGGACCACGCCATGGGACTGCAGCAGCTGGCGAAACTCGTTTCCCCAGTACTGCCCACCACGATCTGAATGGAAGATCAGGCCGGGTCGTTGTGGATGCAGAGCCCAAGCATTGGCAAATGCCTTCACCACCAGCTCTTCAGTCAGACGCTTGGAAACGCTGTAGCCCAGCACCTGCCGGGTCTGGACGCTGATGACCACGGCCAGATGCAGCCATCCCTGGCGGGTGGGGACATACGTGATATCCCCGACCCACGCCGTCGGTCCGGTTCCGGGGGCAAATTGCCGATCCAGCAGGTTGGGGGCGAGCTGAGATGAGCCGCCAGAGAACTTGGGTCGGAATCGGCCTTTGGTCTTGCCCTGGATTCGCTCCTCGGCCATTAACCGTGCCACGCGCTTGTGGCCGACTGGATGATTCCTGGCTCGTAAGGCCCTGACCAGCCGACGTCGCCCATAACTGCGCTTGCTGATCACATGAATGGCCCGAAGCTCGGTACGGAGGGCCGAATCGACATCGCACGTTTGGGCACACTGCCGGCGCAGGTAGTCATGGAATCCAGAGACAGAAACCCCAAGAACCCGACACAACAACCTGGTCGGGTAGTGAGTCCTTTGACTGGCGACGAAGGCGTACCTCACTTGGACTCTCTGGCAAAGAACGCCGCCGCTTTTTTTAGGATTTCCCGCTCCATCTTCAGATTGGCGTTCTCGGCCCGAAGGCGGCTGATCTCGCTTTCCAGGTCGGTGGCTGGCCTGCGAGCCTCAGAGGTCAACGACCGGCCAGCACGGACCGCGTCAAGCCAATTTGCCAGCGTCTTGACCGACATCTCCAACTGACGGGCCGCTGCGGCAGGCCCGAGCGACTCGGCCAACTCCACGGCTTGGTGCTTGAACTCATCGGTGTAGCTACGACGGGTGATACGGGACATAAGGGACCTCCAAGTGCGATCAAAGTATCGCTTCTTGGCGTCCGCTGACGGGCGGCCAGATCAATCCGCGCCATGGATGGCGCGGCTAAGCCTCCAGGGACGGATTCACGGCGTCCCCCGCCATGCCCACCCGCCCGGACTACCCAGGCGATCCATGAGCACAACCCACCGCGGAGGGGGCGGCGCCCGATGGCCGGTCTTTCACCCGAACCATGGCATGCTCGGCGCCAAGCCCACCCGGAACCTCCGCCATGCGCCTGTTCACCCGTGTCCTGCCCCTGATGCTGCTGGCCTCCCTGCTGTCCGGCTGCGGCTACAACGCCATCCAGCAGAAGGATGAGGCGGTCAAGGCCAGCTGGTCCGAAGTGCTCAACCAGTACAAGCGGCGCGCCGACCTGGTGCCCAACCTGGTGCAGACGGTGAAGGGCTTTGCCAGCCAGGAAGAGCGCGTGCTGACCGAAGTCACCAACGCCCGCTCGCGTGTCGGCCAGATCAACGTCAACGCCGATGACGAAGCCTCGCTCAAGCAGTTCCAGCAGGCCCAGGGCGAACTCGGCAGCGCGCTGTCGCGGCTGCTGGTGGTCACCGAGAACTACCCGGTGCTGAAGTCGGACCAGAACTTCCGCGACCTGCAGGCCCAGCTGGAAGGCACTGAAAACCGCATCACCGTCGCCCGTGGCCGCTACATCCAGCAGGTGCAGGACTACAACACCTACATCCGCTCGTTCCCGCAGGTGATCACCGCCAAGATCTTCGGCTACAAGACCAAGCCGAACTTCACCGTGGACAACGAAGCGCAGATCTCCAACGCGCCGGCGGTCGATTTCGGCAGCGCGCCGCAGCAGCAGCCGGCACCGCAGCCGGGCCACTGACCCATGCGCCTGGCCACTGCGCTGCTGGCCCTGCTGCTATGGCTGCCGCTGGCATCGCACGCCCAGCAGCTGGCGCCGGTTCCGGCGCTGGATTCGCCGGTGGTCGACACCACCGGCACGCTGGATGCCGCGCAGAAGCAGGCGCTGGTACAGCAGGCGCTTGACCTTCAGCAGCGCAAGGGCAGCCAGCTGCAGGTGCTGGTGGTACCCACCACCCAGCCGGAAGACATCGCCCAGTACACCACGCGGGTCTTCGACCAGTGGCAGATCGGCCGCAAGGGCGTGGATGACGGGGTGCTGCTGGTGGTGGCCAAGGACGACCGGCGCGTGCGCATCGAGCCGGGCTACGGCCTGGAAGGCGCGATTCCCGATGCCATCGCCAACCGGGTCATCCAGGAGTACCTGGTGCCACGCTTCCGCAGCGGCGACTACGCCGGGGGCATCACCGATGCCACCGCCGTGCTGGTCAAGCTGATCGATGGCGAAGCGTTGCCGGCACCGGTCAGCGGTCATCGCGGGCGCGAGCCCGGCGGTGGCGGCGACACCTGGTTCCTGGCGCTGTTCATCGGCGTGTTCGCCGGCAGCATCCTGCGCGGCGTGTTCGCGCGCGTGCCGCGCCCGCTGCGTGGCCTGCTCGGCGGTGCCGGCGCAGCCGTGGCGGCGTTCCTGTTCACCTCCACCCTGCTGGCCAGTGGCCTGGCCGGCGTGGTTGGCCTGATCGTGGCGATGCTGTCCGGCCACCCGGGGCGCTTTGCCGGCGGTGGTGGCTGGGGCGGCGGCAGCTGGGGCGGGGGAGGCGGCTTCGGCGGTGGTGGTGGATTCGGCGGCGGAGGCGGCTGGGGCGGCGGCGGTGGCCGTTCCGGTGGCGGTGGTGCTTCGGGAGGCTGGTGATGATCCAACGTCTGTTCCGCCATGTATGTTCGCCGTCGGTACGTCGCGCGTTCCCGCCAGCCACGCTGCAGGCGATCACCGAGGCCATCGCGGCCGGTGAGCAGCGCCACGGCGGTCAGGTGATGTTCGCGGTGGAGGCCGATCTGCCGCTGGCCGCGTTGTGGCACAAGGTCACCCCGAGGCAGGCCGCCGAGCATGCCTTCGCACGCCTGCGCACCTGGGACACCGCTCACAACAACGGGGTGCTGATCTACCTGCTGCTGGCCGACCATGCCATCGAGATCGTCGCCGACCGCGGCCTGCATGGCCGGGTCAGCCCGGCGCAGTGGCAGCGGGTCTGCACCCATCTGCGCGAGGGCCTGCGTGGTTCCAATCCGGTGGAAGCGCTGCAGGATGCCATCGACGAGGTCTCCAGCCTGATCGAAGGGCACTTTCCGGCCTCGACCCGGTCGAACGATGACGCGTTGCCGAACTCGCCCCAGCTCCTTGGTTGAGCCGGGGCGGCACTGGCCCGAGAATAGGCGTTCAACCGCAAGGCACCTTCCATGATCTATTTCCACGACATCGACCCCATCGCCCTCTCGCTGGGGCCGATCAAGGTGCACTGGTACGGCATCATGTACCTGCTCGGCTTCACTGCGGCCTGGCTGCTGGGCCGCACGCGCATCGCCGCCGGGCGCCTGCCGGGCGTCGATGCCAACGGCTTCTCCGACCTGTTGTTCTACGCCATGCTCGGCGTGGTGCTGGGCGGCCGCATGGGCTACATGCTGTTCTACGCGCTGGGCGATTTCCTGCACAACCCGCTGCTGCTGTTCAAGGTGTGGGACGGCGGCATGAGCTTCCACGGCGGCCTGCTGGGCGTGCTGGGCGCCTGCTGGTGGTGGTCGCGCAAGCACCGCCTGCACTTCTTCGACACCATGGATTTCATGGCGCCGCTGGTGCCGCTGGGCCTGGGCTTCGGCCGCATCGGCAACTTCATCGGCGCCGAGCTGTGGGGCAAGTACACCGACGGCACGTGGGGCGTGGTGTTCCCGTCCGGCCTGCCGGCGCCGCTGAACCAGCTGGACCACGCGACCCTGCAGGCGCAGTTCGCCACCGGCGCGCTGAACCAGTTCGCGCGCCATCCGTCGCAGTTGTATGAAGCCTTCCTGGAAGGCCTGGTGATGTTCGTGGTGCTGTGGACGGTCTCGGCCAAGCCGCGCCACCGTTACCTGGTGGGCGGCCTGTTCGCGCTGATGTACGGCCTGTTCCGCTTCGCCGTCGAATTCGTACGCATGCCCGACAACGGCGTCTACGTGGCCTTCGACTGGCTGACCCGCGGCCAGATCCTCAGCCTGCCGCTGATCGCCTTCGGCCTGGTGCTGCTGGTGATGTCGCGCCGCGCACCCGTGCTGCAGCCGCAACCGGTGATGGCTGCGGAGGGCAAGGCATGAAGGCCTACCTGGATCTGCTTGCGCATGTGCTGGAACATGGCGCGGAGAAGAGTGATCGTACCGGCACAGGCACCCGCAGCGTGTTCGGCTGGCAGATGCGCTTCGACCTCAACAAAGGCTTCCCGCTGGTCACCACCAAGAAGCTGCACCTGCGCTCGATCATCCACGAGCTGCTGTGGTTCCTGAAGGGCGATACCAACATCGGCTACCTGAAGGACAACCAGGTACGTATCTGGGACGAGTGGGCCGATGAGAACGGCGACCTCGGCCCGGTCTACGGCAAGCAGTGGCGCAGCTGGGCCACCGCCGATGGCCGCGAGATCGACCAGATGCAGTGGCTGGTGGACGAGATCAAGCGCAACCCCGATTCGCGCCGGCTGGTGGTCAGCGCCTGGAACGTGGGCGAGCTTTCGCAGATGGCGCTGATGCCGTGCCACAACCTGTTCCAGTTCTACGTGGTGGACGGCAAGCTCAGCTGCCAGCTGTACCAGCGCAGCGGTGACATCTTCCTCGGCGTGCCGTTCAACATCGCCAGCTATGCGCTGCTGACCCACATGGTGGCGCAGGCCACCGGCCTGGGAGTGGGCGACTTCGTGCACACGCTGGGTGACGCGCACCTGTACTTGAACCACTTCGAGCAGGCCCGCGAGCAGCTGGCGCGCGAACCGCGCGCGCTGCCCAAGCTGTGGTTGAACCCGGAGGTGACCGACCTGTTCGGATTCCGGTTCGATGACATCCGCATTGACGGCTATGACCCGCACCCGGCGATCAAGGCGCCGGTGGCGGTGTGAGTGCCATGAAGCTGTCGATGATCGTGGCGCTGGACCGCAACCGTGGCATCGGCCAGGGCAATGCCATGCCCTGGCATCTGCCGGATGATTTCAAGCACTTCAAGGCGCTCACCCTGGGCAAGCCGATCCTGATGGGGCGCAAGACGGCCGAATCGATCGGCCGCGTACTGCCGGGGCGCACCAACCTGGTGCTGACCCGCAGCGGCCAGGTGCCGTTCGCGGGCATGCGCGCGGTGGCGTCGCTGGACGAGGCCAAGGCGATTGCCGAAGGCGAGGGCGCCCGCGAGCTGTGCATCATCGGCGGCGGCGAGATCTTCCACCAGCTGCTCGACCAAGCCAGCGACCTGTACCTGACCTGGGTCGATGCCGAAGTGCCTGCCGATACCCATTTCCCCGAAGTCGACATGCAGGACTGGCGGGAAGTCAGCAGCGAGCCGCACCCGGCCGACGAACGCCACGTCTACGCGTTCCGCTTCGTGCATTACGTGCGCCGCTGATCGCGCAAATACCAACGAAAACACCGACGGGGATATCGACGGGGTAGAGTCGACTGTTAGTCGACTGCTCTCGGCGGCCCCCCGAAAAACCCGCGCTGCGCGCGATAGTCGACTGACAGTCGACTCTGCCTGGGCTGTCGCTACGGCATCCGGTAATGCCCGATGATGGCGTGCTGGAACCGCGGGTCCTCTTCGCGCGTGCTGCGCCCAGCGGCGAAGACGCGCAACGGCTGCGATGGACCGTGGGCGGTGCTTCCACCGCCGGTGGTGGCCGGGCCCGGAGTGGGCAGCGGCACCCGTCCATGGTGCCGGGAACGATCAGGTCACGCCTGCGGCGGGGCCCCGTTGTTGCCAGGGCCTGCGGAGCCGCCCCCACCGCCGCCACGGCGACGACGGCGGCGCGGGCCACGGTTGCCCGGGTTGGCGGCCGCGGCGCTGGCCCCGCCCGGATCCCTGCCCTGCGCCGATGCAGCCGGGCGCTCGCGTGCTGGTCGCGCTGGCATGCGTGCGTTGGGCACGGGTGCGGGGACATCGCGGCCCGGCACCTGCACCACGCGCAGTTCATCGGTATCGAGCTCGATCGCGGTCAGCTTGCCGCCCCAGACTGCGCCGGTGTCGATGGCATGCACGCCCTGGGTGATGGTCAGGCCCAGCGCCGACCAGTGGCCGCAGACGATCTTCAGGTCGCGCTCGACCCGGCCTGGCACTTCGAACCAAGGGTACAGTCCCTGTTCCTGCGTGCCCGGCGTGCCCTTGTCCTCGATGCCGATGCGCCCGCGCGGGGTGCAGTAGCGCATACGGGTGAGCACATTGATGATCGCCCGTGAACGGTCGTAGCCGGACAGGTTCGGCGCCCAGCTCGGCTTGTCGCCGTACATGTTGCGGAACAGCTTGCGGTAGCCGGCACCGTGCAGTTGCGCCTCGACCTCGGCGGCATGCTTTTCGGCCATCTGCGTGGTCCACTTCGGCGCCAAGCCGGCGTGCACCATCATCCAGCCCAGCTCGCGGTCCACGTGCACCAGCTTCTGCAGGCGCAGCCAGTCCAGCAGTTCGTCGCGGTCCTCGGCCTGCACGATGCGCAGCAGGTCCGGGTTGACCTTGCGCTGTTCCTCTTCGGTGCGTGCACCGACGGCCAGCAGCGAAAGGTCATGGTTGCCCAGCACCACCACGCTGTGCCCGCGCAGCGAATGCACCAGCCGCAGCGTTTCCAGCGACTGGCCACCGCGGTTGACCAGGTCGCCGCAGAACCACAGGGTGTCCTGCGCCGGGTCGAAGCGGATCTTCTCCAGCAGGCGCTGGGTGACGTCGTAGCAGCCCTGCAGGTCGCCGATCGCCCACACACTCATCGTTCGGCCTCCGTGTCAGTGCAGGGTACGCGGGATGGCCAGCACGAAAGGTGCGACCGGCGCGGCGAATTCGGTGCCGTCGTCGGCGACCATGTCGTAGTGGCCCTGCATGGTCCCGTGATCGGTCCCCAGCATGACACCGGACGTGTAATGGAAGTCTTCACCGGGACGCAGGCGCGGCTGCTCGCCGATCACCCCGTCGCCATCGACATGCTCGACGCGGCCATTGGCATCGGTGATGCGCCAGTGGCGTGCAACCAGGCGCGCGGCAACACGGCCCTGGTTGTGGATGCGGATCGTGTAGGCGAACGCATAGCGCCCGTCTTCCGGCGCGGATTGGTCGTCGAGGAAGCGCGGTGCGACTTCGACGGAAATGGCGTAAACGTCAGCGTCTTCCATACCGGCAGTGTAATCAGGAGGCATTGGCCAAAGCGATGAATTCAGCCACATCCAGCTGTTCGGCGCGGGCATCGGGGCGCACGCCCGCGGCGACGAACTGCTCGGCCGTCACGACGTTGTTGAGCGCATTGCGCAGGGTCTTGCGGCGCTGCCCGAAGGCGGCCTTGACCACCTCGGCGAAACGGGCGTGGTCGTTGATGTTGATCGAGGCCGGGTCACGCGGCACCAGCCGTACCACGGCCGAATCGACCTTCGGCGGCGGCCGGAACGCGCCCGGCGGCACCACGAACAGCGAGGTCACCTGGCAATAAGCCTGCAGCATCACGCTGAGGCGGCCGTACACCTTGCTGCCGGGGCCGGCGGCCATGCGGTCGACCACTTCCTTCTGCAGCATGAAGTGCATGTCGCGGATCACCGCGGCATGTTCCAGTGCATGGAACAGGATCGGCGAGGAGATGTTGTAGGGCAGGTTGCCGACCAGGCGGATCGGCTGGCCGGCAGCCAGCTCGGTGAAGTCCACGCGCAGCACGTCGCGGTGGACGATGGTCAGCTCGCCCAGCGGCTCGGCGGCGGCGGTCAGCGGCGCGATCAGGTCGCGGTCGAACTCGATCACCGTCAGTTTCGGATGCACGCGCAGCAGCGGCAGGGTGATCGCGCCCTGGCCGGGACCGATCTCGACCAGGCGATCGCCTTCTTTCGGGTTGACCGCCATCACGATCTTGTCGATGTAGTGGCGATCGGCCAGGAAATGCTGGCCAAGCTGCTTCTTGGCCGGTGCGGTGAACACCGGGCCGGAGGGGGAATGCGGGGAATTCATGCGCTCAGTGTACGTTGCCGCGCAAGCTGCGCACACAGCGTCGTTGCCGCCTGCAGGCTGGAAGGATCGGCAATGCCGCGGCCGGCCAGGTCCAGCGCGGTGCCATGGTCTACCGCCACGCGCGGGTAGGGCAGGCCCAGGGTCAGGTTCACCGCCTGCTCGAAACCGGAGTACTTCAGCACCGGCAGCCCCTGGTCGTGGTACATCGCCAGCACGGTGTCGAAACCGGCCAGCTTGGCCGGCAGGAACGCGGTATCGGCCGGCAGCGGCCCGACCAGGTCCATGCCCTCCGCGCGCAGGCGCTGCAGCAGCGGGATGACCAGGTCCAGTTCCTCGCGGCCCAGATGGCCGTCTTCGCCGGCGTGCGGGTTCAGGCCGAGCACGGCGATGCGTGGCGCGGGCAGGCCGAACTCGCGGCACAGCGCGGCGTGCACGGTGCGAAGGGTGTGTTCCAGGCTGGGCGCGGTGATCGCATCGGCCACCTCGCGCAGCGGCAGGTGGGTGGTGGCCAGGGCCACGCGCACGATGGGGTTGGCCAGCATCATCACCACCTTCACCCCGGCCTGGTCGGCCAGCAGTTCGGTGGTGCCACTGTAGGCGATGCCGCCTTCGTTGATGACCGCCTTGTGCACCGGGCCGGTGACCACGCCGTGCAGTTCGCCGGACAGGCAGGCCTGACCGGCAGCGAGCAGGGCGCCGATGACGGCCCCGGCATTGGCCGGGTCGGCCTGGCCGAAGTGGCTGGGCATGGCATTGGCCACCGCGCGCACACGCAGGTCGCCCGGGGCGCGGGCTTCGGCGTCCTCGGGCAGCAGCTGCAGGGGCAGGTTCAGTGCGACGGCGGCCGCGCGCAGGGTATCCGGGTCGGCGAAGGCCAGCAGCCGGCAATCTTCACGCGGCTGCTGGACGAGGCGGACACACAGCTCCGGGCCGATCCCGGCGGGCTCGCCCGGTACCAGAGCGAGCTCGGGGCGCATCGGTCAGGACTGCGGCGGCGTGGCGGTATTTTCCGCGCGGTCCCCGCTGCGGAAGCTGACATAGGCTTCGCCACGCAGTTCCTGCAGGAAGCGGTTGTACTCGTCTTCCAGCTTGCGGCGGCCAATGGTCTCGCGGATCTGGGCGCGCTGGTTGTCGTTGGTCACGTCGGTCTGGCGGGTGGCCACGCGCTGCACGATGTGCCAACCGGCATCGGTGCGGAACGGCTGGCTGACGTCGCCGTCCTGGATGCCGGCCACCTGCTGGCCGAACGCCGGACCGAACGCGTCGACCGGGAACCAGCCCAGATCGCCGCCCTGGCCCTTGCTGTTGTTGTCCTCGGAGGATTCCTTGGCCACGGTTTCGAAATCCGCGCCGCCGGCGATGCGGGCGCGCAGGGTATCGATCTTGGCCTTGGCGGCAGCGTCGGTCTGGTGATCGTCCACGCGCACCAGGATGTGGCGGCCGTGGTATTCGGTGACCGTGTGCGCGCCACCGCTGGCGGCGCTGGCATCACGCACTTCCACCAGCTTCAGCAACTGGAAGCCGCTGGGGCCGCGGATCGGGCCGACCACTTCGCCGGGCTTCATCTTTTCCATCAGCTGGGCAAAGGCCTGCGGGATTTCATCCAGGCTGCGCCAGCCCAGATCGCCGCCTTCCAGCGCGTTCGGGCTGTCCGAATAACGCACGGCGGCAGCGTTGAAGTCCAGCTCACCCTTGTCCAGCAGGGCCTTCACGCCCTCGGCCTTCTTCTGGCCGGTGGCGATCTGGTCGGCGTTGGAGCCGTCGGGCAGGGCGATCAGGATGTGTGCCAGGTGGTACTGGTTGCCCACCGTGGCCTGCTGCTTCAGCGCGGCGTCCACTTCACCCTCGCTGACGCTGATGCGGCTCTGCGCGAAGCTCTGGCGCAGGCGCTGCACAGTGATTTCATCGCGCACCGAAGCACGGAAATCGTTGAAATCGATGCCGTCGTGGGCCAGGCGCTGGCGCAGTGCATCCAGGTCCGAGCCGTTCTGCTGGGCGATGGCATTCATCGCCTGGTTCAGCTCCTGGTCGCTGACGCGGATGCCGCTGCCCTGGGCGCGGGCGACCTGCAGCTTGACCAGCACCAGTCGCTCGAGCACCTGGCGGCTGAGCACGTCTTCCGGCGGCAGCTGGTTTTCACGGCCGGCGTACTGCGCCTTGATGTTGGCGATCGCACGCTGGAGCTCGCTCTGCAGGATCACGTCCTCGTCGACGACAGCGGCGATGCGGTCCAACGGCTGCGCCTCCTGCGCGAGCACCTGCAGGGGGGCGGACACGCTGGACACCGCCAGCAGGGAGGCGAGAAGAACGGGGAAGCGCTTGGTCATGGGATCTGATTCGGATCGTAGTCATCGCGGGTCACCCCGGTGTTGCTGGGCGGCACGAGATAGAGGTCGTCGCGGTTGTAGCCGAGGATAGCACGGCGCAGGGTGCGGTCCGTGTCCTGGCCGATGGAGCTCAGGCCCTTCAGGACGAACTCCACCTGGATGGAATTGTTCATCTCGCCCTCGCGATTGCGGACGTAGCGGCGGCCGACCACGCGCACGGCCAGGCAGCAGCTGTCCCACTGCACGCCGCCGATGATTTCCAGCGGCTCCTTGTCCTGCAGCGAGTAGTAATAGCGACCGACCAGGCTCCAGCGCGCATTCAGCGGGTACAGGAACGACAGGTCAGCCTGCTCCAGCAGGGTGCGGTCATGCTTGTTGGCCGTCGCCGGGGCGCCGGCGTTGATGCGGTAGCGGTAGCTCAGGTTGATCACGCCATCGTTGGGCATCAGGTAGCGGGCGCGGACGCTGGCCAGATCCTCGCGCTTGTACTTCGGGTCCCACTGGTAGGTGGCGCCCAGGGTCCAGCGGTCGTTGATCATGTAGTTGCCGTCGGCGATCCACGCCGACTTGCCCTTCTCTACCGGCGCGCCGCCCGGCGTGACGGTCACCCGCGACTCGTCGAAGTACTGGATCTGGCCGATCGAGGCCGAGAACCGCTCCTTGCCGGTGGTCTGGTCGATGAAACGGGTACTCAGTGCCAGGGTCAGCTGGTTGGCATCGTTCTGGCGGTCGGCGCCGGTGTAGCGCGAATCGCGGAACAGCTGGCCCCAGCTGAAGGTGAAGTCACGGGTGTCGAAGATCGGCAGTTCGTCCTGGTTGCGGTACGGCGTGCGCAGGTAGAACAGGCGCGGCTCCAGCGTCTGCAGGAAGGACTTGCCGCGGATGCTGGTCTCGCGGTCGAAGAACAGGCCGGCGTCGATGCTGCCGATCGGCAGGCTGCGGCTGGGCGAGGTGTTGCCGCGCAGCTGTTCCGGGGTGGCGGTGGTCGGGTCGATGCCCTGCGAGCGCAGAATCTGGCCACGGATGCCATTCACGCCGTCGACCAGGCCGCGATCGAGCTGGTAGGCCGTATACCGATACGCCAGGGTCGGCGTGATGTACCAGGCCGCGCCGCTGATGGGGAACGACACGTACGGCTTCACGTCCAAGCGCGAACCACCGCTCACACCGATTCCGGATCTCTGTTGGACGCCATTGCGCGTGTACTGCAGGTCCGGACCGGCATCGGCGCCGTACTTGAAGTTGATGTCGTCGTGGGTGAAGCGCACGGCCTCGGCGTAAATGCCGGTTTCCAGCCACGGCAGGATCGGCTTGTCCCAGTTGAAATACAGGCGCGGCTGGCGGTTGTAGGGCAGCGCGCTCTCGTTGAGGGTGTAGTCGGTCAGTTGCCAGCGGTCGGCCATGATCCCGGCCGTCCAGTTCTGACCGGTGCCGTACAGGCCAATGGTGCTCTGCAGGTTGGAGGCGGTCACGCCCGCCAGGCGGTTGGCGAAGTCCTCGACATAGCGCTCGTCGCTCACCCAGGCCAGGTTGGCGCGGGCCTGCCAGTGGCTGTTCACGTTGTGGTAGCCGTCGAACATCACCCGGCCGCGGTCGCGGTCACGCAGCCTGTCGCTGGGCATGTAGCTGGTCAGCACCTCGCCACGGCCGCCGTTGTAGAGGTAGCGGAACTCGTTGTCGAGCAGCAGGCCGCGCCGGCTCATGTAGCGCGGGGTCAACGTGTCGTCGTAGTTCGGCGCCAGATTGAAGTAGATCGGCTGCGCGTAGTCGAAACCGTTGCGGCCGGACATGCCCAGCTGCGGGAACAGCAGGCCGGTCTTGCGGCGGTCATCGATCGGGAACTTGAAGTACGGCGCCCACAGCACCGGCACCTTGCCGATCCGCAGCACGGCGTTGCGGGCGGTGCCGAAGCCCTCGTCGTTGTCCACTTCGATCTGCGGCGCCGACAGCTTCCACACCGGCTGTGACGGGTCGCAGGTGGTGTAGGTGGAGCGGTGCATCTGGCCGACCGCGCCCTGCAGGTCGACCGACTCGGCATCGCCGTTGCCGCGGCGCGACACCAGCTGGTACTTGATGTCGGTGATCTTGTGGGTGTCGCTTTCCTGGTTGCCTTCGGCGCGCTTGGCGACCATCCGGATCGACCCGTCCTGGTAGCGGACATTGCCGTCGGCGATGTAGTTGCCGGTCTCGGTGTCGAAACTGAGCTTGTCGGTACCGACGAACTGGTCGCCCCGGCGCAGCGCCACGTTGCCCTCGTACTGCGGCACGGTGGTGGTACCCAGCAGCTGGTCGCCTTCGATGTCGGTCGGCTGGTTCTCGCGGGCGGCCGCAGCGGCAGCCTTGTCCTGGCCCGGGACCGGCGTGGGGGCGTCGGTGAACGCGGGAATGACGTCGGTGGCCGGGCACAGGCCCCAGTTGAGCGGCTTATCATCAGCCATTGCCGGAAGGCTGATGGCGATGCTCAGAGGCAGGGGAAGCAGGCGGAGGGCTCGGCGCACGCGGTTCGGATTCGGGCGAAAACGGACGGTAGCTTGCCCCATCCCTTGCATAGGGGCAATGAAGGACGCCGGAGCCTGCCGGTTCGGGTTCATCCGGCGGAGGTGCCGGCGGATGGCGTAAGCAGGGCCTGGACATGGGCCACGCTGCACTCGGCCAGGGCCTGCAGGTCATAGCCGCCCTCCAGCATCGACACCACCCGGCCAGCCGCGTGGCGGCGTGCCAGCGCGTGCAGCTCACCGGTGATCCAGGCGAAATCGTCGGTCTCCAGCATCAGATCCGCCTGTGGATCACGCAGGTGGGCATCGAAGCCGGCCGAGATCAGCAGCAGCTGCGGGCGGAAGTCGTCGATGGCCGGCAGCATTTCGTCGGCCCAGACGTTGCGGAAGCGGAAGCCGCCGCTTCCCGGCGGCAGCAGGATGTTCATCAGGTTGCCGGCACCGCGGTCGCGGCGCAGGCCGGAATTGGGGAACAGCCCGGCCTGGTGGGTGCTGTAGTACGAAACCCGGGCGTCATGCTGGAAGATGTCCTGGGTGCCATTGCCGTGGTGCACGTCGAAATCGACCACCGCGATCCGTTCCAGGCCATGGCGGTCGCGGGCATGGGCGGCGGCGATGGCGATGTTGTTCAGCAGGCAGAAGCCCATGGCGGTACTGCTGGTGGCGTGGTGGCCCGGTGGGCGTACCGCGCAGAAGGCCAGAGGGTCCTCGCCCAGCATCACCGCATCGACTGCGGCGACGCCGGCACCGGCGGCGTGCACGGCGGCGCTGGCCGAGCCCGGCGAGGTCCAGGTGTCCATGTCCAGCTGGCGCAGCGGTGCGGTCTGCGGCTGCAGCACGAAGTCGAGCAGGGCGCTGTCGTGGACCCGGGTCAGTTCGCCGAACTTCGCCGGCGGCGCCTCGCGCCAGTCCAGCTGGCCGGGGAAGGCGGTGTGCAGCGCGTCCAGCACCTGCTGCAGCCGTTGCGGGCATTCGGGATGGCCGGGACCGGGGTCATGCAGCAGGCAGGACGGGTGGGAATAGACCAGCATCGTGCCGACTCAGCGCTGGCGCTGCTGTGGCTGCCACAGCGCTTCGCCATGGCCGTCGGCGCGGGCCAGCACCCGGGCCAGCACGAACAGCAGGTCCGACAGCCGGTTGAGGTATTGCAGCGCCTCGCTGCGGACGGCCTCGTGGCGGGCCAGGGTGACCGTCTCGCGCTCGGCGCGGCGGACGATGGTGCGGGCCAGATGGCAGCGCGCGGCAGCTTCGCCGCCGGCCGGCAGGATGAATTCCTTCAGCATCGGGAGGTTGGCGTTGTAATGGTCCAGCTGCTGCTCCAGGGCCGAGACGTCGGCGGCATGGATCGCGGCGTGGCCGGGAATGCACAGCTCGGCGCCCAGATCGAACAGCTGGTGCTGCAGATGCACCACCAGCGCGCGTACATCCTCGGGCAGGGGCGCGGCCAGCAGCAGGCCGAGCGCGGCGTTGGCCTCGTCGACGGTACCGAAGGACGCCACGCGGGCGTCATCCTTGGCCACGCGTTGGCCGTCGCCAAGGCCGGTACTGCCGTCGTCGCCGGTGCGGGTGTAAATGCGCGAGAGGCGATGACCCATGGCGCGCGGCTCAGTGGCGGATGTCGCGGCGGGCCTGCTGGAGCTTCAACACCTGCTCCACGGCCAGCTGCAGGGCAGCGGCCAGCGCCACATAGATCGCCGTAGTGCGCAGGTAGGGCCCGAACCACTGCGCGTAGTTCTGTGCCCAGCCGGCCAGCGTCGGCTCGGCCACGTTACGGCTGGTCCAGTAGAAGCCGCCCTGCGCCAGCAGGTGGCAGATCGCCACCGACGCGACCAGCAGCAGCGCACCCTTGGCCAGCACCGGCCAGCGCGCGCCCTGGTAGTTGCGGCCCAGCAGCATGCCGCCGGCCCACAGCGAGAAGTACGCCGGCAGCAGCAGCCAGTAACCTGGCGACACGCAGTAGTGCTGCCAGAAATCCAGGCCGCTGCTGCGGATCACGATCCAGTCCACCAGCACGGCGAACACCATCAGCAGCGGAAACGCCCAGCGTGTCCACGTGGCCAGATAGAAGCCACCGATGAAGAACACCGCCCAGGAGGCATCCGGAATGGCCGCGAAGTGGTTGACCCGGGTCGCCGCCAGCAACAGCACGAGGACGGACAGGACGAAGGCGCGGTTGGCGGTGGCGGACATGGCAGCGGGCCCGGAGCGGATTCAGGTTTCATTCTAGCCCGCCGCGCCGGTTGGCGCAGGCGCCGCTTGTTCGGCGTACAGTCGGGGCGAGCGCGTATCATGAACACATGAGTGAACGACATGACGTGCTGATTGTCGGTGGTGGCCTGGTGGGTGCCAGCCTGGCCATCGCCCTGGACCGGCTGGGCCACGACGTGGGCCTGCTCGAGGCCAGCCCGGCCGGCGAGCTGCCTGCGGTGTTCGACCAGCGCAATCTCAGTTTCGCCGCTGCCACCGTCAATGCGCTGACCGCGCTGGGGGTGATGCAGAAGCTGGCGATGGCACCGGGCCCGATCCGGCGCATCCATGTCAGTCGTGCCGGCGATTTCGGCCGTGTGCAGCTCGAAGCGGCCGATTACGACCGGCCGTGGTTCGGCCAGGTGGTGGTCGCGCGCGATTTCGGCCAGGCGCTGGAAGCGCGGCTTCAGGAGCTGCCGCGCCTGCGCCGTTATCGGCCGATGCGGTTCCTGGGACTGGGCGAGGTGGTGGACGGCTACCGCCAGGTGCGGGTGGCTGACGAGGCGGGTGAACGCGTGCTGCTGGCACGTCTGGTGGTGGGGGCCGATGGCACCACCAGCGGCGTGCGTGGCGCGCTGGGCATCGAGGTCGACCGCCATGATTTCCAGCAGACCCTGTTCGTCGCCCGCGTGCGCAGCCAGCGTGCGCCGGATGGCACGGCCTGGGAGCGCTTCACCGATACCGGCCCGACCGCCCTGCTGCCGCGCGGTGACCGCCACTTCGGCACCGTGCATGGCGTGGCCCGCGATCAGGCCGATGCGGTGATGGCGCTGGACGATGCGGCCTGGCTGCAGCGCCTGCAGGACGCGATCGGCTGGCGTGCCGGCCGCCTGCTCGAATCCGGTCCACGCAGCGCTTATCCGCTCATCCAGGTGCTGGCGCGCGCATTGGCCGGTGAACGCACGGTGCTGCTGGGCAATGCCGCGCAGACCATCCATCCGCTGGGTGCGCAGGGCTTCAACCTGGGCCTGCGCGATGCGCTGACCCTGGCCGAACTGCTGGAGAATGCGCATGAGGATGCTGGCAGTGATGCATTGCTGCAGGCCTATGTTGCACGCCGCGAGGAAGACCGCCGGCAGACGGTGGCGTTCTCCGGCGGCCTGGCACGGCTGACCAGCAACCCGGCGCCACTGATGCGGCCGCTGCGCAGCCTCGGTCTGGTGGCCGCACAACGCGCCTCGGTGCAGTCGATGCTGGTCGGTGGTGCGATGGGCTTCCGTGGCGAAGTACCGCGGCTGTGCCGTGGAGAAACCGCATGAGCCGCCGCGCGCGCCTGGATGTGGCCATCGTCGGCGGTGGCGTGGTCGGTGCCGCGTGCGCGCTGGCGCTGGCCGATGCCGGCCTGTCGGTGGCGTTGGTGGAAGGTCGTGAGCCCGCGCCGTGGCAGGTTGCGCAACCGGACCTGCGCGTGTTCGCCTTTGCCGCCGACAACGTGCAGCTGTTGAACCGCCTCGGCGTGTGGCCGGCGATCGCCCAGGCCCGTGCCTGGCCCTACCGGCGTATGCAGGTGTGGGATGCGGCCGGTGGCGAAGATCTGCTGTTCGATGCCGATCGCTTCGGCCGTCGCGAACTGGGCTACATCGTCGAGAACGGCCTGCTGCAGGACCGCCTGTGGGCGGCGCTGCCGGCGGCGGGCGTGCAGCTGCACTGCCCGGCACGGGTGGAAGCACTGGAGCAGGACGAGGATGGCGTGCGCCTGCGCCTGGATGACGGTCGCCGCCTGGAAGCGGCGTTGGCGGTGGCCGCCGACGGTGCCGAATCGACCCTGCGCCAGCTGGCCGGGATCGAGGTTGAAAAGCATGACTACCACCAGCGTGGCGTGGTGGCCTACGTGGACAGCGATCTTTCCAACCAGGCCACGGCCTGGCAGCGTTTCCTGCCGGGCGGTCCACTGGCGCTGCTGCCGGTGGCCGAGCGCCGCAGCTCCATCGTCTGGACCCTGCCCGAGGATGAAGCGGCTCGCGTGCTGGCGTTGGACGAGGACAGCTTCAACCGCGAACTGGCCCGCGCCTTCGCGGCACGCCTGGGCGAACTGCGTCTGGCCTCGCCGCGTGCGGCGTTCCCGCTGCGCCGCCAGCTGGCCCGTCACTATGTGGCCGGCCGCGTGCTGGCGCTGGGCGATGCCGCACATGTGGTGCACCCGCTGGCCGGGCAGGGCGTGAACCTGGGGTTGCGCGATGTCGCTGCCCTGCAGCAGTGGCTGGCGCCGTCGGCCGAGCGCCGCGGCCAGCCGCGGCTGTCGCCGCAGCGCCTGCAACGCTGGGCACGCGAACGGCGCAGCGACAACCACATCGCCGCCTACAGCTTCGATGCGATCAACCGCCTGTTTTCCAACGACGAAATGCACCTGACCCTGGCCCGCGGCCGCGCGCTGGGCTGCGTCGGCAAATGGCCGCCGCTGGTGCAGGCATTCTGGAAGCGCGCCGCCGGGGTCTGAAGCAAAAAGGGGACGGAGGGGATTAAGTCGTTTGTGCACATACGACTTAATCCCCTCCGTCCCCTTTTTCAATCCACCAGCCAGCCGGCCAGGTCGGTGCGGTCCAGCTTGCCGCGGTGCCTGCGGTCCAGCGAATTGAATTCGTCGGCCAGCGCCGGGTTGGCCTGTGCTTCCTCGCGGCTGATGAAACCATCGCCGTTCACATCCAGCGCAGCGAAGTGGATGCGGTACTGGCCGACCACGCTGCTTGGTTCCAGCGAGCGCACGGTCACCTGTGCCTCGCCGGCCTGCTGCGGAATCTCGACGCTGCCGCTGACCCGGCCCGCATCCAGCGGTTGCCGGCGGATCGCGCCGCCGGTGGGGCCCAGCGGCTGGCTCTGCGCAGGAGTGTGCGGCAATTGCTGGGCCACCGCTGGTGCGGCGGCCAGCAGGGTGATCAACATGGCGAGCGAGTGGTATCGCATGGTTCCCTTCCTCGGTAGCGCCGGGCCCATGCCCGGCGGGCATGTTCCTCAGCGCAGCGGCGAGGCCAATACCGTGATCTCCTCACGGTCGTGATAGAGCTGCTTGGCGCGTACCACCAGCGGCTTGCCGGCCTGGTCCTGGAACAGGTCCAGGCACAGGCGGGTTTCGTCCCAGCGCTTCTTCATCGGCAGCTTCAGATTGAAGATGGCGTGCCTGCACCAGCCTTCGCGGAACCAGGTGGCCATGCGTTCGGCCACGCGGCGCGGCTGCTCGACCATGTCGCAGACCATCCAGTCCAGCGGCTGTTCGGGGTGCCAGTGGAAACCATCGGCGCGCAGGTGCTCGACCAGACCGGTGTCCAGCACGTGCTGGCGCAGCGGGCCGTTGTCGATGCTCAGCACGTGCATGTGCTGGCGGGTCAGTACCCAGGTCCAGCCGCCGGGGGCGGCGCCCAGGTCGGCCGCACGCATGCCGGGCTTGGCCAGTGCTTCGCGTTCTTCCGGCGTCAGCAGGGTCAGCAGTGCTTCGTCCAGCTTCAGTGCCGAACGCGAAGGCGCCTCGGGCAGCAGCTTCAGGCGCGGGATGCCCAGTGCCCACGGCGCGCTGTCGGCCGGGTCGGCCACGCAGACGAAGGCATGGGTGCCGTCGACGAACACCACGTGCAGGCGCGGCAGGCGGTTGTTTGGCTTATCAGTGAGCTTGCCGGCCTTGCGCAGCGCCGGGCGCAGTGCATTGCCGAAGGCACGGGCCAGCCCGGACAGTGGCTTGCCAGCGTCCGAATCGGGGTGCTCCACCCACAGGTCGCCGAAGCGCGGCGCATCGGCCAGCACCTCCAGCATCGGGGTGATGCGATCGCTCGGGTCCAGCTGCGGCAGCTCGGCCAGCACGACCAGCTTCTGCCGCGCGAAGATCAGTTCTCGCCAGCGCAGGCGTGGCGCCAGTGCTGCAGCGTCGTCGCACATGAAAAGCACATAGCCGTCATTGCGCTGGGTGCGCGCATAGCCAGCGAAACCGGCTTCACCGGCGCGGAACTGCAGCTCGCCGGCCAGCTCGGGTTCAAAGCCCTGCCGGCACAGGCACAGCAGGCCGATGCCGGTTTCAGTAACGGGCGCCATCGCTTTCCCCATAGGTTCGCAGCACGCTGCGCGCGGCGTCGCGGTCCAAGCCCTGCACCACTTCGATGCCACGCTTGTTGAGCTCGCCGACCCAGTCGGCCGGCAGCGGGCCTTCATCGAACGGGGTCAGTTCCTCGACGTCGGCCGCACTGGCACCGATCAGCAGGCGGTCGATGCCGGCCCACACGGTAGCGCCATAGCACTGGCAGCATGGCTGCGAACTGGTGGCCAGGGTGACCGGCGACAGCACCGCGTTCAGGCGCGGGGTCTGCAGGCGCTGCTGGGCCAGCATGTAGGCCATGTTCTCGGCGTGCGCCAGCGAAGTCGCGTGCGGCATCACCCGGTTCACGCCAGCGGCGATGACCTTGTCGTCCGGGCCGAACACCACCGCACCGAACGGGCCGCCACTGGCGTGCTCGACGTTCAGCCGCGACAGCTCGATCGCCAGCGCGACCTTGGCCTCGTCGCCCGGATATCGACGATCCAGGTCGATCTGGTCGTGGATCCAGGCGGGAAGGGTCAGGTGGACTTGCGCGTACAGCATCGCGGGGGTGCCTCGTGTGGGATGGAAAAAAGTGCGGTTGCTTGGGGAACCGGCGCGCAGTGTAGCCGCACCGGCCTGTATCGGGTGTGGGCGTGGGTCAGCCTGGCGAGCCGGTGCGGACCACCACGTACTGCTTGCGGAATTCCAGCCCTGCCTGCGGCCAGCTGGCCGCGTAGGCGCGCAGCAGGGGCAGGGCGGCGGCGAAGTCGTGGCCGTTGACCCGGCAATCGGCCTCGCACAGGCCATCGGCATCGCGCGAGGCGAACAGGCGGATGGCCAGGAAAGAACGCGTCTTCAGCAGCGCATCGAATGCATCGATGCTGCGCGTGAACAGGCAGCAGGGGCAGGAGCCATGATCGTCTTCGCTGCGGGGGCCGGTGTCCATCTCATGCTCGCGGTAATGCGCCAGTGGACCGAGCACCACGGTGCGTTCGAGTTCCTGGCCGTCAGCGCCGGCCGGATAGGTCAGGCCCATCATCGGCAGGCCCTGCGCGTCTTGGGCGCCGATCGCGGTCTGCAGGGTCACCAGGTCCACCCGGGCCCAGGCCTGGAAGCCGGACAACAGCGATGCCTGCTCATCGGCACCATTTGCGTGCTGGTACTCGAACAGGCCATCGGCGAACAACTGCGGATGCTGGCTTTCAATGACGGTGGAGGTCTGCCAACCACCGTTGTCGCGCGCGTGTGCGGCCATTGCATGCGGGGTCAGGCGCAGGCCGCTGTCCAGCAGCAGCGCGTTGCCGTCGACGCGGCTGGCGGTGCCGGCGTCCTGAAGGACCTGCTGCAGCAGCGGGAGGAGGGCAGCGGAGGTCGTGGTCATGTCAGGCCTGTCGGTGGATGGGGTGGAACATCCAGGCAGGGCCTGGAAAATCTAATGGTCGAGCGCGTCGAGTTCGGCGCGATATCGCTGCGCGTCGGGTTGCTGCTGCGGATCGTTGCCGTGGTCGCGCAGCCAGCTTTCCAGCTCGCGGCGATAGTCGGCGCGGAACTCGGCATTGCCCGGGCTGAAGTGCAGCTTGCGCGCCGCTACCTCCACGCGCTCGCGCGCACTGGCACGGGCCTGGGCGATGCCATGCGGGGATTCGTTGGTGAGGATGACGAAGTTGCGTGGGAAGCCCGGCGTGTACTTGACCACGAACGGCTGGTCGCGCGCCGGGATGCGGATGGCGTTTTCCAGCGGCCACAGCGAAGCGGTGTTGGTGTAGAACACCACGTCCACGTCGCGGCCCTCGGCGGTATGCAGCACCCCTTCGTAGCGCCAGATGTACTGTTCGTTGAGCGTGGAGCTGGTCTGCTCGGCCTTGACGATCACCGCTTCACCCCGCTCGCCCACCATGTTGAGGAAGGTGGCGTTGAGGAAATGGCCGAGGAACATGTTGAGCATCGCCAGCGGGAACACCACGATGGCGTAGCCCGGAAAGCGCCGCCACCACGAGACCAGCCCGGCCAGCACCATCGCTGCAAAGAACGTCAGCAGCGGATGCTGCGAGATGAACCAGAACAGGACGGAGAGGGCGGTGATCATTGTCGATGGCGTGCGGGCGCCATGCTGGCGCCCGCGCAGGTCCTCAGGCCGACCAGGTATCGCGCAGGGTCACGCTGCGGTTGAAGACCGGCTTGGCTTCGGTGTGGTCGCGGCGGTCGGCGACGAAGTAGCCGGTACGTTCGAACTGGAACGACTGCTCCGGCGTGGCGCTGGCCGCAGCCGGCTCGACATAGCCGGTGACGGTGCGGCGCGATTCCGGATTGAGGTAATCGCGGTAGGTCTTGCCTTCCGATTCGTCGTCCGGGTTCGGCACCGAGAACAGGCGGTCGTACAGGCGGATCTCGGCCGGCACGCCATGCACGGCGCTGACCCAGTGGATGGTGCCCTTGACCTTGCGGTTGGCGCCTTCCATGCCCGGGCGCGATTCCGGATCCAGCCAGCCGCGCAGTTCGGTGATGGTGCCGTCGGCATCCTTGATCACTTCATCGCAGCGGATGATGCCGGCGCCGCGCAGTCGCACTTCGCCGCCCGGCACCAGGCGCTTCCAGCCCTTCGGCGGCACTTCGGCGAAGTCCTCGCGGTCGATCCACACCTCGCGTGCGAACGGCACTTCGCGGCTGCCGAAGCTCTCGTCCTTGGGATGGTTGCTGAAGGTCAGCAGCTCTTCGTGGCCTTCCGGCAGGTTGGTCAGCACCAGCTTGACCGGATCGACCACCGCCATGCGGCGCGGTGCTGCGCTGTCCAGGTCTTCGCGCAACGCGCCTTCCAGCACGCTGAAGTCGATCAGCGAATTCTGCTTGCTGATGCCCACGCGCTCGGCAAACAGGCGCATCGCAGACGGGGTATAACCACGGCGGCGCAGGCCCTGCAAGGTCGGCATGCGCGGGTCGTCCCAGCCGTCCACCAGCTGTTCGGTGACCAGCGCCATCAGCTTGCGCTTGCTCATCACCGTGTAGTTGATGTTCAGGCGCGAGAACTCGATCTGGCGCGGCTTGGCAGCTTCGCGCGGCAGGCCGGCATCGACCAGCGGCTGGGTCAGCGCATCGTCATGGGCGAAATCGACGTTGTCCACGCACCAGTCGTACAGCGGGCGGTGGTCTTCGAACTCCAGCGTGCACAGCGAGTGGGTGATGCCCTCGATCGAATCACCCAGCGCGTGGGCGAAGTCGTACATCGGGTAGATCGGCCACGCGCTGCCGGTGTTCTGGTGCTCGACGTGCTTGATGCGGTACAGCGCCGGATCGCGCAGGTTGATGTTGCCGCTGGCCATGTCGATCTTCGCGCGCAGGGTGCGCGCGCCATCCGGGAATTCACCGGCGCGCATGCGGCGGAACAGGTCGAGGTTCTCCTCGACGCTGCGGTCGCGCCACGGCGACGGGCGGCCCGGCTCGGTGAGAGTGCCGCGGTAGGCGCGCACTTCCTCGGCCGACAGGTCGCAGACATAGGCCTTGCCCTGTTCGATCAGCTTCTCGGCGGCCAGGTAATAGGCCTGGAAGTAGTCCGAAGCATGGCGCAGCTCGTTCCACTCGAAGCCCAGCCAGCGCACGTCGTCCTGGATCGCGGCCACGTACTCCGGATCTTCCTTGGCCGGGTTGGTGTCGTCGAAGCGCAGGTTGCAGACGCCGCTGAACTCGCCGGCGATGCCGAAGTTCAGGCAGATCGACTTGGCATGGCCGATGTGCAGGTAGCCGTTCGGCTCCGGCGGGAAGCGGGTCTTGATCGCCTGGTGCTTTCCGCTGGCCAGGTCCTCGCGCACGATCTGGCGGATGAAATCGCGCTTCTCGTGGCTGTCGGCGGGGGTCTCGGGGCTGGCGGGGGTGTGCTCGGACATGAGTCTGGGGCGAAAAAGGGCAGAAAGACCAACAGTCTAGCGCGTACCGGGCGGGGTTGCCCGGTGGGGTGTGGGGATGCCGGCCAGCGGCCGGCACTACCCTTGCCTGCAATGCCGGCCCACCTTCTGGTAGTGCCGGCCGCTGGCCGGCAACTCTCGGATCCCGCCCCCGGCACCATTCAGCCCCCGGGCGTATGCTGGAACCCTGTCCCACGGAGCCGCCGCATGCACATCGTGTACAAGGCCGACAACCTGTTCGACGCGCACCTGGTCAAGCACGCGCTGGAAGATGCCGGCATCCCGGCCTTCGTGTTTGGCGAGCAGCTGCTGGGCGGCATGGGCGAGCTGCCGCTGTTCGGTGTGCTGCGGGTGGGAATCCCCGATGCGGCACGCCCGCAGGCCGAGGACATCGTGGCCGCGCTGGACTTGGGCCACGCGCCGGACGCCCCCATTTCAGATGCAGACGACATAGCCGGCCTTCCGGCGTAGGAGCGCATCATGTTGGGAATTGGCCAGGGCATCCTCGGCATCGGGGCCTTCAAGCAGCGCCTGCCGCGCCCGGAAGAGGCGCTGCCGGGACGCGAGCAGCCGTTGCCGCTGCACAGCAACCAGCACTTCGTGAACAGCCATCCGCTGAAGGACCGTTTCGCCGGCCTGCAGCAGATCCGCTTCGCGCTGGGCTGTTTCTGGGGCGCCGAGCGCAAGTTCTGGACCGAGCCGGGCGTGTACAGCACGTCGGTCGGCTATGCAGGTGGCATCACGCCGAACCCGACCTATGAAGAGGTCTGCTCGGGCCTGACCGGCCACACCGAAGTGGTGCAGGTGGTGTTCGACCCGGCGGTGGTGAGCCTGGAACGGCTGCTGCAGCTGTTCTGGGAAAGCCATGACCCGACGCAGGGCATGCGCCAGGGAAACGACACCGGCACCCAGTACCGTTCGGCGATCCATGCCACCGACGAGGGCCAGTACAAGGCCGCGCTGGCCAGTCGCGAGGCCTACCAGGCGCAGCTGGATGCGGCCGGCTACGGCCCGATCACCACCGAGATCGTGTACCCGGCACCGGCGTACTACTACGCCGAGGACTACCACCAGCAGTACCTGGCGAAGAATCCGAACGGCTATTGCGGCATCGGCGGCACCGGCGTGAGCTGCCCGATCGGGTTGGACGTGGAGGCGCCGCGCTGACGCGCGGTGGTCCGCCTGCGGCGGGCAACGTCAACGGCTGAAAGCCAAAGCCAAAGCCAAAGCCAAAGCCAAAGCGGCTCTGGGTTGCTGCTTGTTGGGTGGGGCGGTGTGGGTTGGCAGGACACGCCGTGAACCCCGCTCCGCGGTCCGGCCCAGCCGCTGGCGGCTGTGCGTTCGGGCGCTTGCGAAGCAGTGCTTCGCAAGCAAAGCGCCCTCACCCCTGGGGGCTCGATGGCGCCTTGCTCGTGTGCGCTGTCCTGCGCACACGGCAAGACCGGGGTTGGGCGTCCTGCCCAACCCGCCCGAGGCATGCCTCGGGCCCGTGGCGCCAACGGTCCTGCCAACCCACACCGCCCCACCCCCGACAGTTTCCCGGTGACGGTAAGAAAGAGCATTGGGTTACTGACGAACTGATGGAAAACAAAAAGGACGCGGCGTTCGCCGCGTCCTTTTTGTTTGGTTCTGCATTGCCCTTGTAGAGCCGAGCCATGCTCGGCTCCGAGCAAGCGAAGCGCGCGACCCGCTGTTGCTCTTCTTTCTTTCTTCCGTGGCGGGCGGCCGCAGGAAACTGTCGAAGGCAGGGTGGGTAGGCCGTGCAGGGGCGTGAGCCGCATGGATGCGGCGACCGAGCTTACAGGGACGTACTTGCAGCGTCCCCTGCACGGCCTACCCACCCTGCCAACCACATGACCCGCTCTTCGCGACCAAGCTCCCCGCCACGAGGGGCTCAGCCGTTGGCCGGAATCCTCACAGTGCCGCGCGGATCCGCTCGCGCAGCGCTTCCAGATCCTTGGCAAACGCATCGATGCCGGTCGCCAGCTTCTCGGTGGCCATCGGATCGGCCGCCAGGTCCGCCGCGAACTTGGCCGCATCGATCGGCGTCACCGCCGCGCCATCGGCGGCGCCGGCCACCAGCTTGCGCGGCAGCTCGCCGTGGTCGGCGTCCAGCTTCTCCAGCAGGTCCGGCGAAATCGTCAGGCGGTCGCAGCCGGCCAGTGCTTCGATCTGCGCGGTCGAACGGAACGAGGCGCCCATCACCACCGTCGGCGAACCGCGACGCTTGAATTCGGCGTACACGCCGCGCACGAACTTCACGCCCGGGTCTTCGTCGATGGTGGCCGGGGTCTGGCCGTTGGCCACGTACCAGTCGAGGATGCGGCCGACGAACGGCGAGATCAGGAACGCGCCGGCTTCGCTGCAGGCCAGCGCCTGGGTCGGGTTGAAGATCAGCGTCAGGTTGCAGTCGATGCCTTCGGCCTGCAGGATGCGCGCGGCTTCCACGCCTTCCCAGGTCGCGGCGATCTTGATCAGGATCTTCTCGCGCGGCACGCCGGCGTCGGCGTACATCTGGATGAACTGGCGGGCCTTGGCCACGGTGGCCGCGGTGTCGTGAGCCAGGTCGGCATCCACCTCGGTGGATACCCGGCCCGGCACCAGCGTGCTCAGCAGCGCGCCGACGCCGATGGTCAGGCGGTCGGCCACCGCGTGCACCACGGCTTCGCGGTCGCCACCCTGCTGGCGGCCCCAGGCCAGTTCGCGTTCGATCAGCTCGGCGTAGACCGGCAGGTCCAGCGCCTTCTTCACCAGGGTCGGGTTGGTGGTGCAGTCCACCGGCTGCAGGCGCTTGATCGCCTCGTAGTCACCGGTATCGGCGACGACCACGGACAGTTCACGCAGCTGGGACAGTTTGGACGGGGTACTCATTGCGGCTCCTGGTGCAAGGGAATCGAATCGCGCGCGGTGCGCAGCGGTAATCAGGGGCGGTCGTTATGGACCGCGGTCACGCGCAGGCGCAGCTTCCGGCCACCGGGCGCGTTCCAGTCGATGCTCTGGCCGATCGAAAGGCCGAGCAGGGCACTGCCGACCGGGGCCAGCACGGAGACCTTGCCTTCATCGACGTTGGCTTCGCGGGGGAAGACCAGGGTCAGGACGTGCTTTTCGCCCGACACTTCATCTTCGCATTCCACGCGCGAATGCATCATGACGATGCCTTCGGGAATCTGGTCCGGTGCCATCACGGTGGCCCGGTTGAGTTCTTCAGCAAGCGCGAGCGCGGCAGGCGTCTGGCTCAGCGCGGGGGATTCGAGCATGGCGTCCAGGCGGTCCATGTCGAAAGTAGAAACGGTGATCGACGGCGGCAGGCCGCTGGCGGTACTCATGGTGAAGCTCCTTGGTTGAAGGCCATGCAAAAGGCGGCACCTGCTGGCGCCGCCTGTCTGTATTGTGGGGACAAATGCGGCCGGAATCGACTCCTGCCGATTCCAGGCCGGTACTGCGGGGGCTCAGCCGTTCAGCGCGGGGCCGGGCAGGGATGCCGCATCGGACGTGGCGTTCAGCGCATCCAAGGTGAACAGCGCCTGCGGCAGGCGCTTGAACTGGTCGGCCAGCTCCATCAGGAAGTCGTTCATGGCCGAGCTGCGGCGCCAGATCATGGCGATGCGGCGGCTGGGACGGCCCTCGCCGGTGAAATCGAGCAGGCGGATGTTGTTCGAGCGTGGCACTGGCGGCTGCACCGACAGGCTCGGCAGCAGGGTGATGCCGACGTCGGCGGCGACCATCTGCCGCAGGGTTTCCAGGCTGGTGGCGCGGAATTCGGACTTCTCATTGGCGCCGAACAGGCGGCACACTTCCAGCGCCTGGTCGCGCAGGCAATGCCCGTCTTCCAGCAGCAGCAGCTTCTGCGTCGCCAGTTCCTGCACGTCCAGATGTTCGCGACGGGCCAACGGGTGACGCCCGGAGACAGCCAGCAGGAACGGCTCCTCGAACAGGAACTCGGCATGCAGCTGGTCGTCCACCACCGGCAGCGCCAGCAACGCAGCATCCAGCTTGCCTTCGCGCAGGCGGTCCAGCAGCACGTCGCTCTTTTCCTCGACCAGCAGCAGTTCCAGCTCCGGGAAGCGCTCGCGGATGCGCGGGATCACATGCGGCAGCAGGTACGGGCCGAGGGTCGGGAAGATGCCCAGGCGCACCGTGCCGGCTTCCGGATCGCGGCTGCGTCGCGCGGCTTCCTTCAGCTGTTCCACTTCGGACACGATCACCCGCGCCCGTGCCGCCGCTTCCTGACCGGCCGGGGTCAGCATCACCTTGCGCGGTGCGCGTTCCACCAGCGGCAGGCCCAGCTCTTCTTCCAGCTTGCGGATCTGCGTCGACAGCGTGGGCTGGCTGACGAAGCAGGCGGCGGCAGCCCGGCCGAAATGCTTGTGGTCGGCCAGGGCTACCAGGTACTTCAGATCACGTAGGTTCATCCTTACACCCCAGGGGTAACGGACCGGCTGACGGCGTGGTTACCCGACAGGCAGACAATGTTCCCGGTGATCTGGGAACGGTGGATCAGGCTGCTTCAGCAACGGCACCGCTGCTGTTGCTCACCGACGAGCGGATCAGGTGGTCGAACGCACTCAGTGCGGCGGTCGAGCCGGCGCCCATGGCGATGATGATCTGCTTGTAGGGCACCGTCGTGCAATCGCCAGCGGCGAACACGCCCGGCAGGTTGGTCTGGCCGCGGTCATCGATGACGATCTCGCCACGCGGCGAAAGCGCCACCACATCCTTCAGCCACTCGGTGTTGGGCAGCAGGCCGATCTGCACGAAGATGCCTTCCAGCTCGACGCGGTGGGCATCGCCGCCGATGCGGTCCTTGTACACCAGGCCGGTGACCTTGCTGCCGTCGCCCAGCACTTCGGTGGTCTGTGCGCTGGTCAGCACCGTCACGTTGGCCAGGCTGCGCAGCTTCTTCTGCAGCACTTCGTCGGCACGCAGGCTGGAATCGAACTCCAGAAGGGTTACATGCGACACGATGCCGGCCAGATCGATGGCCGCTTCCACGCCGGAATTGCCGCCGCCGATCACCGCCACGCGCTTGCCCTTGAACAGTGGGCCATCGCAGTGCGGGCAGTAAGCCACGCCCTTGTTGCGGTACTGGTCTTCGCCCGGCACGTTCATCTGCCGCCAGCGTGCGCCGGTGGACAGGATCACCGAACGGGACTTGAGCACCGCACCGTTCTCCAGCTGCACCTGCACCAGGCCGTCTTCGCCGGCCGGCACCAGCGCGCTGGCACGCTGCAGGTTCATGATGTCCACGTCGTACTCGCGCACGTGCTGTTCCAGCGCCGTGGCCAGCTTCGGGCCTTCGGTTTCCTTCACCGAGATGAAGTTCTCGATCGCCATGGTGTCCAGCACCTGGCCACCGAAGCGCTCGGCAGCGATGCCGGTACGGATGCCCTTGCGCGCGGCATAGATCGCCGCTGCGGCGCCAGCCGGGCCACCACCGACCACCAGTACGTCGAAAGCATCCTTGGCGGCGATCTTCTCGGCATCGCGCTTGCCGGCATTGGTGTCCAGCTTGGCCACGATCTGCTCCAGGGTCATGCGGCCCTGGTCGAACACTTCACCGTTGAGGTACACGGTCGGCACCGACATGATCTCGCGCTTCTCGACTTCGTCCTGGAACAGCGCACCATCGATGGCCACGTGCTGGATGCGTGGGTTGAGTACCGCGGCCAGGTTCAGCGCCTGCACCACGTCCGGGCAGTTCTGGCAGGACAGCGAGAAGTAGGTTTCGAACTTGTATTCACCTTCCAGGTTCTGCACCTGCTCGATCAGCTCGGCGGTGGCCTTGGACGGGTGGCCGCCGACCTGCAGCAGGGCCAGCACCAGCGAGGTGAACTCGTGACCCATCGGCAGGCCGGCGAAGGTCAGGTGGATGTCCTGGCCCGGGGTGCCCAGGTCGAAGGACGGCACGCGGCCCTGCCCATCGCGCAGCACCTGCAGCGAGATCTTGTCCGACAGGCTCTCCAGGGTCTGCAGCAGGTCCAGCATTTCCTGCGACTTGGCGCCATCGTCGGCGTGCGCGGTGATCTGGATCGGGCGGGTCACGCGTTCCAGATAGGTCTTCAGCTGCGACTGCAGGTTGGTGTCCAACATCGGGTCATCTCCTGGCTTCAGGCAAACAGGGGGCGTGGCACCGCTGTAGAAGGTAGCGGACCAGCTGGGGGTAGGGGTGAACCCAAGACAGCGACCGTGGAAGGGGCTGGCTGGCCAAGGCGGGCGAGCGTTGGCTGTCTTGGGTTCACCCCCACGCCGGCGGGGGGACCGGCACGGGGATGAAGGGCGCGCCGTGGCGTGGGGCCACGGCAGGCCGGTAGGGCTTAGATCTTGCCGACCAGGTCCAGCGACGGGGTCAGGGTCTTCTCGCCTTCCTTCCACTTGGCCGGGCAGACCTGGTTCGGGTTGGCGGCGGTGAACTGGGCAGCCTTGAGCTTGCGCAGGGTCTCGGACACGTCACGGGCGATCTCGTTGGAGTGGATCTCCAGGGTCTTGATCACGCCTTCCGGGTTGATGATGAAGGTGCCGCGCAGGGCCAGGCCTTCTTCTTCAATGTGCACGCCGAAGGCGCGGGTCAGCTGGTGGGTCGGGTCGCCGACCAGCGGGAACTGGGCCTTGCCGACGGCCGGCGAGGTCTCGTGCCACACCTTGTGCGAGAAGTGGGTGTCGGTGGTGACGATGTAGACCTCGGCGCCGGCCTTCTTGAACTCGGCGTAATGGTCAGCGGCGTCTTCGATCTCGGTCGGGCAGTTGAAGGTGAAGGCGGCCGGCATGAAGATCAGGACGGACCACTGGCCCTTCAGGCTGGCGTCGGAAACCTTGATGAACTCGCCGTTGTGGTAGGCGTTGGCTTCGAACGGCTGGATCTGGGTATTGATGAGGGACATCATTTTTCCTCTTGGTGAAGGGGAGTGGGTGAATCGACAGGAGCTAGGTTACCCATTCGCTCGCGATAAGAACAATCCATTGATTGCATCTATTCGATAGATGGAGTCTATCGAATGGCCCTTAGCAGACACTGAACCTCGCCATCGCCATCCTGCAATTGCCTGTGTGACAAGGGAAATCTCGGCAGACCGCTGCTTGGGGCCGATAGTCCCTCCTTATCCCGCCCGGCGGAACCTGAACGGATTCCGGTTTTGTAGAGCCGAGCCTGTGCTCGGCTGCTCCAGAAGCAGCCGAGCACAGGCTCGGCTCTACAATTGCAGCATGTCCTTTCAAGCCCAACCCACCCTGCGTCAGGTCGTAGCCGACGCCAGTGCTCGCTTGGGCAGCAGCGACGCCCGCCACGAGGCGGAACTGCTGCTGCTGCATGTACTGGACCGCCCGCGCAGCTGGCTGTTCGCGCACGCCACCGATCCGCTGGCCGCCAATGACCAGGCCGCCTTCGAGGCGTTGCTGGCCCGCCGCGTGGCCGGTGAGCCGGTGGCCTACCTGACCGGCCGTCGCGGATTCTGGACGCTGGACCTGGAGGTCGACCCGGCCACGCTGATCCCGCGTCCGGAAACCGAGCTGCTGGTCGAGCTGGCGCTGGAGCGCCTGCCGCCAGACCAGTCGCTGCAGCTGGCTGACCTGGGCACCGGCAGTGGTGCGATCGCACTGGCACTGGCCAGCGAACGGCCGCAGGCGCAGGTGCTGGCCACCGACGCCAGCCCGGGCGCGCTGGCGGTGGCCGCGCGCAATGCCGCCCGCCATGATCTGCGCAACGTCCGCTTCGCCGAAGGCGGGCACGACTGGTATGCGCCGCTGCAGGGCGCGCGTTTTGATCTGATTGCCAGCAACCCGCCGTACATCGCCAGCGACGATCCGCATCTGGAGCAGGGTGACCTGCGCTTCGAGCCGGCCACCGCACTGGCCTCGGGTCCGGATGGCCTGGATGACATCCGCCGTATCGTCGACGGTGGCCAGGCCCACCTGCGGCCCGAGGGCTGGCTGTTGATCGAGCACGGTTGGGACCAGGGCGCGGCGATCCGTGCGCTGTTCGACGCGGCGGGATTTGTCGAGGTGCAGACCGCACAGGACCTGGAGCAGCGCGACCGCACCACCCTGGGCCGGCGTCCGGCCTAGAATGGAGGTTCTCCTGCCCCGGCAGGGCATCACCCTGGAGCTGCAAGCATGCGTACGCTGTACCCCGCCATCACCCCCTACGACGTCGGCACCCTGAAGGTCGACGACCGCCACACGCTGTACTTCGAACAGTGCGGCAACCCGGACGGCAAGCCGGTGGTGATGCTGCACGGTGGCCCGGGCGGCGGCTGCAGCGACAAGATGCGCCAGTTCCACGACCCGTCCAAGTACCGCATCATCCTGTTCGACCAGCGCGGTGCCGGCCGTTCCACCCCGCACGCCGACCTGGTGGACAACACCACCTGGGACCTTGTTGCTGATATCGAGAAGCTGCGCGAACACCTGAAGGTCGATCGCTGGCAGGTGTTCGGCGGCAGCTGGGGCTCGACCCTGGCCCTGGCCTACGCCGAAACCCATCCGCAGCGCGTGACCGAACTGGTCCTGCGCGGCATCTTCATGCTGCGTCGCTGGGAACTGGAATGGTTCTACCAGGAAGGCGCCAACCGCCTGTTCCCGGATGCGTGGGAGCATTACCTCAAGCCGATTCCGCCGGTGGAGCGCCATGACCTGATCTCGGCCTTCCACCGCCGCCTGACCAGCGACGACGAAACCACCCGCCTGGAAGCGGCCAAGGCCTGGGCGGTGTGGGAAGGCGCGACCAGCTTCCTGCATGTCGATGATGACTTCATCAACAGCCACGAAGACCCGCATTTCGCGCTGGCGTTTGCCCGCATCGAGAACCACTACTTCGTCAACGGTGGTTTCTTCGAGGTGGAAGACCAGCTGCTGCGCGACGCGCACCGCATCGCCGACATCCCGGGCGTGATCGTGCACGGCCGCTACGACGTGGTCTGCCCGCTGGCCAACGCCTGGGACCTGACCAAGGTGTGGCCGAAGGCGAAGCTGGAAATCACCCCGGCCTCGGGCCATTCGGCGTTCGAGGCCGAGAACGTGGATGCGCTGGTGCGCGCCACCGATAGCTTCGCCTGATCGGTAGTGCCGGCCGCTGGCCGGCAATGCTTCACCATCAGCGCCGGGCATCGCCCGGCGCTACCGGCCTCATCCACGCATGGCGTGGATTTACCAGTCCCCGGCCAGCAACGCGTCGGCCAGCACCTGCAGCTTCGGCGAGTGCTGGCGCGACGGCGGGTAGATCAGCGACAGCGCACGGCTGCGGCCCTCGAACGGCTGCAGCACGCGTTGCAACCGGCCGTCGGCCAGCGCGTCGGCCACGGCGAAATCCATCACCTGCACGATGCCGATACCGGCGATGGCCGCTTCCACCAGCGGATCGCCGCTGTCGAACACCATCCGCGTCGGTGGTGTGACCTCACGCAGTTGCCCGTCCTGCAGGAACTGCCAGTCCACCAGCCGGCCACTGCGCAGGTTGCGCACGGCCAGGCACGCGTGGCCCTGCAACGCCGCCACATCGTCCGGTGCGCCACAGCGGGCCAGGTAGCCGGGGCTGGCCACCGTCACCCAGCGCAGCGGCCGCAGTGGCCGCGCGACGATGCGCTGGTCGGCGATGACGCCGGTGCGCAGCGCGGCATCGAAACCTTCCTCGACCAGATCGACCAGGCGGTCGTTGAGCACGGCTTCCACCTGCAGTTGCGGGTGCTGCTGCAGCATCGGCCCCAGCAGCGGTACCAGCACCTTGCGCCCGAACATCGAGGGCGCACTGATCTTCAGGATGCCCGAGGGCGTGCACGGACGGTCGGCCAACTGGCGTTCGGCGTCTTCGAGACCGCACAGCAGGGGCGCGACCTGATCGACGAACTGGCGACCATCCGGGGTCAGTGCCACGTTGCGGGTGTTTCGCTGCAGCAGCTTCACCCCCAGCGTGGCCTCCAGCCGACTGATCGCGCGCGACAGGCCTGACTGGCTCAGGCCCAGCTGCCCGGCGGCGACGGTGAAACTGCGTGCTTCGGCCACCTGCACCAGCATGCGCACGGCATTGAGGTCCATCGAAGTTCCATTCATGCTGAAAATCATGACAGATATGGCTGGAAAGGGGTTTATTGATAGCTCTGCATCAATGAGACTGCGCTCCCCCACAGCACCGGACCGTCGATGCCTCCCCTCAAGTACCCGCGCTGGGCGCTGGCCCTGCTGGCCACCGCCCAGCTGATCATCGCCCTGGATGCCACCATCATCTTCGTCGCCCTGCACGACATGGGGCGCGCGCTGCAGATCAACGCACAGCAGCTGCAATGGGTGGTCAGTGCCTACACCGTGGCCTTTGGCGGCAGCCTGCTGCTGGGGGGCCGTGCCGCCGACCTGATCGGCCGTCGCCGCTTCTACCGGCTGGGCATGCTGCTGTTCGCACTGGCGTCGCTGCTCGGCGCGCTGGCGCCGAACGCCACCCTGCTGATCATCGCGCGTGCGGCGCAGGGCATCGGCGCGGCATTGCTGTTCCCGGCCACGCTGGCGCTGATCAACACGTTGTATGCGGAAGGTCCGGTGCGCAACCGTGCACTTGCGATCTGGAGCATGGCCAGCGCGGTGGGCTTGGCGCTGGGCACGCTGCTCGGCGGCGTGCTGACCCAGGCGTTCGGCTGGCCGGCGGTGCTGGCGGTGATCGTGCCACTGGCCACCACCTGCGCGGTGGCTGCGGGTGCGTGGTTGCCGGCCGATGGCCCGCGTGCGCAGGGCCGCTCGTTCGATCTGGCCGGCTGCATCACCGTCACTGCCGGCGGCAGCCTGCTGGTCACTACCCTCGTGCAAGGGCCGGAGTGGGGCTGGACTGCGCCGGCCACGCTGGGCTGCCTGCTGCTGTCGGTGCTGCTGCTGGTGGCGTTCGTGCAGATCGAACAGCGCAGCCGCGATCCGCTGATGCAGTTCGCGCTGCTGCGCCTGCCGGGCCTGCGCGCAGCGCTCGGCCTCACCTTCGCCTTCATGAGCAGCTATGGCGTGCAGTACTACTTCATGGCGCTGTACTTCCAGGATGGTTACGGCTGGAGCCCGCTGCAGGCCGGCCTGGCGTTCCTGCCAGCCACGGCGGTGTGCACGCTGGGCATCCAGTTGGCCGAGTGGGCCTTGCAGCGCTGGAGCGCACGCAAGGTGCTGGTGCTGGGCCAACTGGCCGGTGCCCTGGGCATCGCCTGGGTGGCGGCCACCCTGCCGCACGGATCGAACTTCTGGCCGCTGCTGCCGGGCGTGGTGGTGTTGAGCATCGGCCAGGGCATGACCTGGACCTCGATGTGGATCGTGGCCGGGCAGGGCGTGCCGGCTGCACAGCAGGGTATTGCATCTGGCATGGCGGCGACCGCGCAGCAGATCGGTGGTGCGCTGGGCCTGGCGGTGCTGGTGATGGTGGCCAATGCCCATGCGGGTGCAGCCGGTTCGCCGAGTGCACTGGCCGGGCTGGTGCGCGCCGAATACGGTGCCGCCTTGTTTTCACTGTTCGGCGTGGTGATCGCGCTGGGCCTGCGCCCGGCGCCGGCCGAATCGGCCGCCACCGTCTGCCCGGCCAACGAGGCATGATTGAAGGCGCTGCCGTGGGTGGATGTGCCGCGCCTGAGCATTGCCGGCCGCTGGCCGGCAAACACATTGATCCAACTACCCTGAGGTTTCCGGCCAGCGGCCGGCACTACCGATCCGGAATGGATCCACGCGCATTCAACCCAGCGCCAGCAACTGCGGCTGCAACGCGCTGAAGATCCGCGCCAGCCGCTCTGCCCACGCCTGCTGCCCGGCGGCATCGGCGATCAGGTCCTGGCGGATCTCCAGCTCCACGTGCACCAGGCCGCGCCCTTCGCCATGCACCGGTACCGCGTAGTCGCTGGTACTGCTGACCGAATACGGTTCGTTGTCACCCACCACCAGGTCGCCTTCATCGCGCAGTGCCTGCAGCAGGGCATGCGCAAAGCGCGTGTCCTGGTGGTACAGCACGCCGGCGTGCCACGGTCGCTGCGCGCCGTTCATCACAGGGGTGAAGCTGTGCATCATCACCAGCAGGGTGGGGCGGCCGGCAGCGCGGCGCGCGTCCAGTTCCGCATCGATGCGGGCGTGGTAGGGTGCGTGGATCGCATTGATGCGCTGCTGCCGCTGCGCCGCCGACAGCGCGGCATTGCCGGGCACCACGGTGTGGTCGCTCACCTCCGGAATCAGCGTGGGCGAGGCCAGTGGGCGGTTGCAGTCGATCAGCAGCCGCGAATAGGTCTGTTCGATCGCCCAGGCATCCAGCCGTTCGGCCAGTGCACGAGTGGTGCCGGCAATGCCGATGTCCCAGCCGATATGGCGGTCCAGTTCGGCCTGCGGCAAGCCCAGGCCTGCGAGGGCACGCGGCACCTGCTGGCCGGCGTGGTCGGCCAGCAGCAGGTACGGCGACGCGCCCTGCGGTTGGTGGACGGTGTAGATCGCCGGGTCGTCGGCGCCGAGCAGCGCCGGCAGCGCATGCAGGTCGGCGTCAGCCACGCGGGCGTCCGTCCAGGTGATGCTCGATCATCCACAGCCCGGCCCAGAGCTTGGCATCCAGCTCGTAGCCTTCGCCCATCTTCTGCACCAGCCAGGCCGCTGCCTCACTGCGCGGAATCTCGTGGACGATGATGTCCTCGCTGTCGTCGCCACCCCCTTCGCCGATCCGGCGCAGGCCGGTGGCGCGCACGAAGGCGATCTTCTCGCTGCTGGCGCCGGAAGAGGTCGGGCCGATCAGCAGCACTTCGGCGTGATCGGCGGTCCAGCCGGTTTCTTCCTCGAGCTCGCGCACGGCCGAGACTTCAATCGATTCGCCGGCGTGGATGTCGCCGACCAGGCCGGCCGGCATCTCGATGGTGGGGGCCTGCAGCGGTACACGGAACTGTTCGACGAACAGCACCTTGTCCTCCGGGGTGACGGCGATGATGATCGCCGCCAGGCCGCCGGCGTGGGTGCGTTCGCTGTATTCCCAGGTACCGCGCACGACCATGCGCTGGTACTTGCCTTCATAGACGACACGCGGGGCTTCGGTATTGCGCTGGCTCATGCGGGCTCGCTGTGGGTGGGAAGAGGGTCGGCCACGCCAGCGGCATCGAACAGCCGGCGGCGGGTCATCGGGCCGAATCGAAGGGTCTGGCACAGGCCACCGAGCAGTTCCGGGTCGGCCGCCTGGCGCAGCAGGCCGGGTTGGCTGCCTTCCAGCGGCGCGTCCAGCGCGATGGTGGTCAGCTGGCGCCAGAGCCGGGCATGCTCGCGCTGCTCGCGCAGGCGCACCGCCATCTGGGCCGCGCCGCGCAGGCGCAGGAACGGCACTTCGTCCAGGCGTTCGTACAGTGCATCCATGCTGCCGAAATGGGCCAGCAGCACGGCGGCGGACTTGCTGCCCACGCCACTGATACCGGGAATGTTGTCCACCGCATCGCCGCACAGCGCCAGGTAGTCGGCAATCTGGTGCGCGTGCACGCCGTGCCGCGCCTTCACCCCGGCCACGTTCCAGCGCTGGTTGCGCGCATAGTCCCACTGCTCGTCATGGTCGGCCAGCAGCTGCGACAGGTCCTTGTCGGCGGAGATGATCACGCCGCGATGGCTGCTGCGGTGAACGTGCAGGGCGCTGCCGATCAGGTCGTCGGCCTCGTATTCGTGGTGCGCCAGCACCGCCAGGCCCAACGCCGCGCATAACGCCTTGCAGTGCACGAACTGCCGCTTGAGTGCTTCCGGTGCCGGATCACGGTTGGCCTTGTAGGCCGGGTACAGGCGGTGGCGGAAGCCGCTGTCTAGCGCTTCATCGAAGGCGATGGCGATGTGCTGCGGGCGCTCGCGCTCGAGCAGGTCCAGCAGGAAGCGGGCGAAACCGTGCACGGCATTGGTCGGCCAGCCCTGCGCGTCCTGGAACTGGTCCGGCAGCGAGTGCCAGGCGCGGAACACGTAGATGCTGGCATCGACCAGGTACAGCGAAGGCGGCGGTGCCGGCAGGCTCATGCCGGCGGCGTCCAGTCGCGCAGCAGCGCGGCCGGGTCCGGACGCTCGCGCTCGGGTACGGCGGCCTTCGGCGTACCGATATGGATGAAACCGGCGACGCTCTCGCCCTCGGCCAGGCCCAGGTAGGCGTGCACGGCGGGGTCGACGGCCATCCAGGCGGTCAGCCACTGCGCGCCGAAGCCCAGCGCCTGTGCGGCCTGCAGCAGGGCGAAGCAGACGCAGCCGGCGGTCATCAGCTGCTCCTGTTCGGGGACCTTCGGGTCCGGGCGCGGGCTGGCCACCACCACGATCACCAGCGGGGCATGACTGAAACGCTGGCGGTCCTTCTCGAATACCGCCTCGCCGGCATGCGGGTCGCGCTGGCGGCTGCGCTCGGCCAGGAAGTTGCCCAGAGTGTGACGTGCATCGCCGGCGATCTTCAGGAAGCGGAACGGTACCCGCTTGCCGTGGTCGGGCACGCGTACGGCCGAGGCCAGCATGCGCTGCAGGGTTGCCGGGTCCGGGCCGGGCTCGCCCAATTGCCGCGAGGGCACCGAGCGGCGGGCATCCAGGGCAAGCAGGGCAAGCAGGGCAGTGGGGTCGGGCATGGAGTCTGAACCGGTCATCACGGGCATTTGATTATAGTCGGGGTGGTCGAAGACGCCGTCTGGGTCGCGTCCAGCCCCTGAATACCAAACTGTGATGAACATCATGCCACTGGCGGGAAAGGGACGGCCGCCTGCTCTCGCCTCGTGGGCCTTGCACGGCTTACGATATCCATCTTGCCGGGCCGCCGGTCATGAGGTTTGAAGTGAGGACTGTTTCACTGTCCGTGACGGGCTGGCCGGCCTACCATCGACGTACCGGTACATGGGGTGTGCCGGCCGCCGCGATGTCCATGCTGACTGTCGTACCAGAGAAGGTGGGGAGCCTTCCCGAATGATGAGCGCGCCCACACCGATGGGATCGCCGGGTCGTGACCCGGTCCAGTTGCAGCGTGCCCGGGACATGGTCCTGCCCGCGCTGTGCCAGGTTTTCGGGGCCGCACTGGCGCGTTTCGACGACGCACTGTTCGACCGCGCCGGCAATGCCGGTTCGTCGCAGCTGCTGTTCCTGGATGCGATGCGTGAACTGCGCCGCCGCCGCGAGGACATCGCCGGTGCCTTCGCCGGCCATCTGCAGCGGGCTTGGGACGCGCTCGCCAGCGGCGAGCCGCTGTCGGCCGAGGCGACCCTGTCCGGTCCTGCCGAAGATGGCCTGAGCCTGCTGGCCGAACATGTACTGGAATCGCGGCTGGCGGTGCGTAATTTCGCCACCGTGCTGCTGCGCGACTTCAAGCCGGTGCTGGCGCGGCTGGACCGGCGCCTGGGCCGCCTGATCGGCGGCGCCGAGCTGGATGCCGACCACAACCCGGTCAGCCCCGAACACCTGGGCGTGGCCATCCACGAGGCCTTTGCCGGCTGCGAGCTGGCGCCGGAAGTGCACCTGGTGCTGATCAAGCTGTGCGAGCGCGACCTGCGCGCGCCGGTGGGCCGCATCTACGAGAAGCTGGACGAGCAGCTGGCCGCCGCTGGCGTGATGTCGCAGGTGGGGGCCCCGCGGCGTCCATTGTCGGCCGCGCCCGACCCGCGCATGGCGGCGGGGGCGGATGATCTGGTCGAGCCGCGCCACGCGGCGGGCTTGGAATCCGAGTTCAGCGATGATGAGCAGGCCGCGCCGGCCTGGGCGCAGCGCTTCGCCGCGCGCTGGTCCGAGCGCCGTGGCCACATGCAGCAGCATCTCGGGGGCGACGATGCCGGCAACGGCGAGGCGTATGCCGGCCAGCAGGGCATGCTGCTGGAGGCCCTGCATGAGCTGCTGCAGCAGACCCGTCACGTTCGCGAGGATGCCACCTCGGCCGCGCAGGTCGCGGTCGGCCAGCATCGCCCGTTGAGCCAGCGCGAGATGATGTCGGTGCTGTCACTGCTGCAGGCCACGCCCAGCGCCACCCTGCGCGCGGCCATCGGCGAGGACGGCGAATCCCTGGCGCAGCGGTTGAAGAGTGAAGTACTGTCCAGCGCGACCCGGCTGGGCGTCGATCCGGGCCAGACCCGGCTGGACCCGCAGGACGAGGATGCGATCGACCTGGTGGGCATGCTGTTCGACGTGATGCTGGACGAGCGCGAACTGGAAGGCCGCTCGCGCGAGCTGATCGGCCGCCTGGTGGTGCCCTTCGTCAAGGTGGCGATGCTCGACCGCCGGATGTTCGTGCAGAAGACCCATCCGGCGCGCAAGCTGCTCAACTCGCTGGCGGAGGCCTGCGAGGGCAACACCGGCGAGAGCCAGGCCGAGCGCATGCTGATGGCCAAGGTCGAGGAGATCATCGAACGGCTGGTGGCCGAGTTCAACGAGAACCTGGCGATCTTCCTGACCCTGGAAGAGGAATTCCGCGAGTTCCTCGTGCAGCACCGCCGCCGCGTGGAAATCGCCGAGCGGCGCGCCGCCGAAACGCAGCGTGGCCAGGAAAAGCTGGAAATGGCCCGCAGCCGGGCAGGTGCCGAACTGGACCGTCGCATCGGCGATGCCTCCCTGCCGCCGGCCATCGCCGAGTTCCTGCGCCAGCCGTGGCAGCACCACCTGACCCTGGCCCTGCTGCGCGAGGGCGAGGAGGGCGCGTCGGTGGCCGAGGCACTGAGCCTGGCCGACGGCCTGCTGGAGGAAGTGGCCGAGGCGCGCCGCCAGATCGTCGGCAAGCCATGGCTGCAGGCCTGGCAGCCGGCGCTGGCCAAGGTGTTCGGCAGCGTTGGCGTGCACGGTGATGCCGCCACCGGCGCCATTGATGCACTGCATGACACCTTGCAGGGCATTGCCGAATCGCGGCCGGAGCTGCAGCGCGCGCTGCCGGAGCTGCCGCAGGTCGCGTTGCCGGTACCGCCGGTGGCTGAATCGCCAGCGGTCGAGCTCGGCGGGCAGATCGACGCCGACGATTTCGACAACGCCGATGCCGACCGCTTCCGCCGCATGGAAATCGGCAACTGGCTGGATTTCGTCGACAAGGACGGCAAGGTCCAGGCCGGCAAGCTGTCCTGGGTCAGCCCGATTTCCTCGCGCCTGTTGTTCGTCAACCGTCGTGGCGTGCGCTTCTGCGTGGCCTCGCCGGAAGAACTGGCGGTGATGGTGCGGCTGGGCCGCCTGCGTGCCCACGTTGACGATGGCGCCTTCGACAGCGCGATGCAGGGTGTGATCGATCGGCTGGACCCGGGCAGCGCAACGCTGCACTGAGCCGTGGCCGCCTGCTAGGATCGGGAAAACTCACCGATCAGCGGGGACCTGCATGGCCGTGGCGTTGCTGGGGATCAAGGAGACCGCGCCGGGCGAACGGCGCGTGGCGCTGACGCCGGAAACCGCGCGCAAGCTCGGGGCCATGGGCATTGCCGTCTGGTATGAGGCGGGCGCGGGTTTGGCCGCTGGTTTCACCGACGCCGCCTATGACGATGCCGGTGCACGCGTCTTCGACACGGGCCGCTGGGCCGAGATCGACATCCTGCTGTGCGTGCAGGCCCCCCCTGCGGCGGTGCTGGAACAGCTCAAGCCCGGCGCCAGCGTGGTCGGCCTGCTGGCCCCGTCCAGCGATCCGGCGCTGGCCGCGCTGGCGACCGATGGTCGCCTGCAGCTGTTCCCGCTGCAGCAGCTGCCGCGCACCACCCGTGCGCAGGCGATGGATGTACTCAGTTCGCAGGCCGGCATGGCCGGCTACAAGGCGGCGCTGATCGCTGCAGAACGTGCACCGCGTTTCTTCCCGATGCTGACCACCGCCGCCGGCACTGTGCGCCCGGCCAAGGTGCTGGTGATCGGTGCCGGCGTGGCGGGCCTGCAGGCCATTGCCACCGCGCGCCGCCTCGGTGCACAGGTGGAAGGCTTCGACGTGCGCCCGGAAACCCGCGAGCAGATCCAGTCACTGGGTGCACGCTTCCTCGATCTTGGCGTGAGTGCGGCCGGCGAGGGCGGTTATGCGCGCGCACTGAGTGATGAGGAGCGCGCCGAGCAGCAGCGCCGGCTGGCCGACCACCTGCGCAGCGTGGATGTGGTGATCTGCACCGCAGCGGTGCCGGGGCGACCGGCGCCGACGATCGTGACTGCGGCAATGGTGGAGGGCATGGCTGCTGGCAGCGTGATCGTGGATCTGGCTGCCGAGAGCGGTGGCAACTGCGCTCTGACCCAGCCGGGGCAGTGCATCGAACACCAGGGCGTGACCATTGATGGCCCACTGGGCCTGGCCAGCCGCGGCGCGACCCAGGCCAGCGAGATGTATGCGCGCAACCTGCTCAACTTCGTCGCGCTGTTCGTGCGCGAAGGGCAGCTCGGTTTCGACTGGGAAGACGAGTTGCTGGCCAAGACGCGCTGGCAGGCGTGACCTGACCTGCATGCTGTAGAGCCGAGCCCATGCTCGGCTTGCGCAGACGCGATGAAGCAGCCGGGCGTGGGCTCGGCGCTACAGAGGATTGAATCTGGCCTTACCGGGGCTTCGCCGGCGGCGGGTTGTCGCGCACCCAGTCCTTGCGCTGTTCCGGCGTCATCTGTGACCAGCGCTCGCGCAGGGCATCGCGCTGCGCGGGGGGCAGCCCCCGCATCTGGCCGAACAGGGCGCGGGCCTGCTCGCGCTGTTCCGGGCTCATGTGCTCGAAGCGGCGCAGGCCGCGGCGGGCCTTGTCGCGCTCTTCCGGACTCATCGATTGCCAGCGCTGGCCGTGCGAGAGCATGCGCTGGCGCTGGCCGGCATCGGCGCTGTTCCAGCGGTCGCGTAGCGGCGCCAGCAGGGACTCCCGCTGCGCTTCACTCAACTGTTCCCAGGCCGGCAGCGGTGCGGCCGGCGCAGGGCGTGCGGCAGGGGCGGGCGCGGCGCTCTGCGCCACCGCCGGGACGGCCGGCAGCAGCAACAGGGTCATCAGCAGGGGCAGGGTGTGCAGTCGGGGCATGATTCACTCCATCGCCAGGTCGGTATCGCCCAGCCACAGGTACAGATCGGGATTTTCGTCGTAGAGCGCGCTGTTGTCTTCCACCGCGGCAAGCACAGGTGCCGGCGCAGGGCCCGTCAGCGTGCCATGGCCGGTGAACTGCAGGCCTATCCCCAGCGCCACCACCAGCGAGCATGCACTGGCCAACCACCAGCGCCAGCGCCCCCGGTGGGCGGCCGTGGCGCCGTGGCGAGCGTGGCGCAGCCGGGCCAACGTTGCAGGCGACAGCGCCTGCAGCGACTGCGCATGCAGGCTGCGCAGGGTGTCGTCGGAAGGCAGGGAGCGTTTCACGGGTGGATCTCCAGATAATCCTGCAGCGCCTGCCGGGCGCGTGCCAGATGGGTTTTTACCGCGCCTTCGCTGCAGCCCATGGCGCGGGCAGTGGTGGCCCCGTCCAGGTCCTGCAGCACGCGCAGGGTGAAGGCCTCGCGCTGGCGGGCGGGCAGGCGGCGCAACGCGTCCACCAGCTGCTGGTACTGCTGGCGCTGTTCATGCGCCTGTGCCGGGTCGGGGCCGGGATCGGCCCAGTCGATCCCGCCGCCTTCCGCGTCCTGGTTGTCGCGCCAGAACGGCAGGCGGAAGCGGCGCCGGCGCTGCACGTCGATCACGCGCCGGCGCAGGATGCTCCAGAACAGCGGCGCCCATTCGGCCGCCGGCTTGTCGGCGTAGTCCAGCATGCGCATCAGCGCGTCCTGCACCGCATCCATGGCGTCTTCGCGCTGGCGCAGGCCGGCCTCGGCGAAGCGGAACGCACGCGGGCCGACGCTGGCCAGGAACGCCTCCAGCGATGCCGGCGGGGCATCGGTCTCGGCGCTCGGGGGGACGGGGCTGCTCACCAGCACAGGGTACGGTTCCTCGCTCGGGGTCACCATCGACAACGCGTGAGCGCCGCTTCGGTTGACGCCGGGTGCACGCGGGGTTCAGCCCATGGTTATGATGGGACGACGAAGACAGAGCAGGAGCGTTGCCAGTGAGTGACGGGTTCGTGGCGCTGTACATCTTCATGCTGGCGGCCATCGCCGGCCACGTGATCATTTCGCGGGTGCCGGTGATCCTGCATACCCCGCTGATGTCGGGCTCCAACTTCATCCACGGCATCGTGCTGATCGGCGCGATGGTGGTGCTGGGGCATGCGCATACGCCGCTGGAGAAAGCCCTGGGCTTCCTCGCCGTGGTGCTCGGTGCCGGCAACGCCGCCGGTGGCTACGTGGTCACCGCGCGCATGCTGGAAATGTTCAAGCCGAGCGCGCCCAAGGGGGGCCAGGACGAACCGAAGGAGCCGCAGGCTTGAACATCAGCACCGTCGAACTGCTCGATTGGCTGGTCAAGGCCAGTTACCTCGCTGCCGCCACGCTGTTCCTTCTGGGCCTTCAGCGCATGGCCTCGCCGCTGACCGCGCGCAGCGGCATCCGCTGGGCCGGGCTGGGCATGCTGCTGGCCACGGTGGCGACCTTCTTGCTCCCCGAACTGCACAACGTGCCGCTGATCCTGGTGGCGCTGCTGCTCGGCGCCGGCCTTGCCTGGTGGTCGGCCGGCAAGGTCGCCATCACCGACATGCCGCAGATGGTGGCGCTGTACAACGGCATGGGCGGTGGCTCGGCGGCGGCGATCGGTGCGGTGGAACTGCTGCGCTACGCCTTCCTGGCCCATCGCGATACCCGCCACTGGAGCGCGCAGGCGCTGGCCGACCTGGCCGCGCGCCAGCCGTCGGGCACGGTGCTGCTGCTGGCGGTGGTCGGCGCGACGATCGGTGCCGTGTCGCTGTCCGGTTCGGTGATTGCCTGGGCCAAGCTGGATGGGCGCCTGGACAAGCGCGTGACCTGGCCCGGCCAGCAGGTGATGAACCTGCTGGTGGCGCTGGCCGTGGTGGTGCTGGCGATCATCGCCGCCAGCACGCTCAGCACCTGGGCGATCGTCGCCTTCTTCGTACTGGCGCTGGCGCTGGGCGTGCTGATGACGCTGCCTATCGGTGGCGCCGACATGCCGGTGGTGATCTCGCTGTACAACGCGTTCACCGGCCTGGCGGTGTCGTTCGAAGGCTACGTGCTGGGCAACGAGGCATTGATCATCGCGGGCATGATGGTCGGCGCCGCCGGCATCCTGCTGACCCGGCTGATGGCCAAGGCGATGAACCGGCCGATCCGCAATGTGTTGTTCTCCAACTTCGGTGGTGGCGCCGGCGGGGAAGCGCAGGCGATCAGCGGTGCGCAGAAGCCGATTGAAGCGTCGGATGTCGCGGCGATGATGGCCTACGCAGAACGCGTGGTGATCGTGCCTGGTTACGGCATGGCCGTGGCGCAGGCCCAGCACAAGATCTGGGAGCTGGCGCAGCGGCTGGGCCAGCGCGGGGTGAAGGTGAAGTTCGCCATCCATCCGGTGGCCGGGCGCATGCCCGGGCACATGAACGTGCTGCTGGCCGAAGCGGGTGTGCCCTACGACCTGATCGCCGACATGGACGACATCAACCCGGAGTTCGCCAACACCGACGTGGTGCTGGTGATTGGTGCCAACGACGTGGTCAATCCGGTGGCACGCACCGACCCGGCCAGCCCGATCTACGGCATGCCGGTGCTGGACGTGGTCAATGCGCGCAACGTGGTGGTGATCAAGCGCGGCAAGGGCACCGGTTTTGCGGGCATCGAGAATGCGCTGTTCTACGCCGACAACGCCCGCATGCTGTACGGCGATGGTGCCGAAGCGGCAGCCTCGCTGGTCAGCGAGTTGAAGGCGCTCGACGGCGGGCATTGAGGCCCGGCTGCATCCGTGGGTGCGGACCTTGGTCCGCACGCTTCTGCCGGCCAGCGGCCGGCACTACCATCCCATCCACGCATGGCGTGGATCTACCTGCATATCCCCGGCGGACGTGGCAACCGGCGTGCTCAGCGCGCCAGCCAGGCGCCCACGGCCACGCCCAGCGCCAGCCACAGCCATTCCACCGCGCCATTGGCGAGGGCGATCAGGGTCCAGGCCAGGTGCGGGCCCATCCGCAGGGTCGCGTCCCACAGGTCCAGCCCGATCGAGCCGCCCATCCAGGCGCTGGCGATGGTCCAGTTGGCGACGGCGGTCACCAGCAGGGTGCCCAGCACGACCAGTGCAATGCGCAGCCGGCCCGGGCCCAGCGTACCCATGCGCAGCATGAACACCAGTTCCAGGGCGGTCACGACCGCCATCCAGCCGACCTGCCGGCCGGTCATCAGCGCCAGCACCATCCAGGCGAGGGGAGCAACAAGCAGGCCCAGCAACAGCATGATGGGCCAGAGCCAGGTCACGGTCCTGGCACGCGCGGCATTGGAGGACATCGAAGCTCCCTGAAGATCACCCACAGGATACTGTGGTTTGCCGCAGTGCACCGGCGGCGGCAGGGCGGCTGGGCTAGAATGCCGTCTTGCGTGGCCCCGGCCACGGCCCCATATCGGTCCCCATGTATTCCCGTAGCAGCGAACCTGTCCACTTCGAACGCGATTGCGAGGCCGTGATGGTCCCGCAGGGCGACACCGTGACCCTGCCCGCCGGCAGCTATGGTTACATCACCCAAGCGCTGGGCGGCAGTTATTCGGTGTTCGTCGAGGGCAACCTGTTCCGCATCGCCGGCAAGGACGGCGACGCCATCGGCAAGGAAGCGCCGGCACCGCTGGAACTGCCGGCCGACGCCACCGATGAACAGGTGGAACAGCTGGTATGGCAGCAGCTGCGCACCTGCTTCGACCCCGAAATTCCGGTGAACATCGTCGAACTGGGCCTGGTCTACGAGGTCGAGATCAAGCACCTGGACGAAGGCAAGCGCGAGATCGATGTGAAGATGACCCTGACCGCACCGGGTTGCGGCATGGGCGAGATCCTGGTCGACGACGTGCGCAGCAAGCTCGAAATGATCCCGACGGTGGCCGAGGCCGACGTCGACCTGGTGTTCGACCCGCCGTGGAACCAGCACATGATGTCCGAGGCGGCCCGGCTCGAGACCGGCATGCTTTGACCCACGGCCCGCAGTGACGCGGGCCCGGCAATACCCGCAACCAGAACAGGAAATCTCCGGTGTCCCAGTCCATTCCCAGCTTCGCCGTCACCCGTTCGGACCACCCGCGCAGCGCTGAAGAGCGCGCCAAGATCCTGGAGAAGCCGGGCTTCGGCCTGCACTTCACCGATCACATGGTGGAAGTGCGCTGGGACAAGGATGCCGGCTGGCACAACGCCAGCGTGCGTGCCTACGGCCCGCTGCAGCTGGACCCGGCCGCGGCCGTGCTGCACTACGGCCAGGAGATCTTCGAAGGCATCAAGGCCTACCGCCATGCTGACGGCTCGATCTGGACCTTCCGCCCGGATGCCAACGGCCGTCGCCTGCAGCGTTCGGCGCAGCGCCTGGCGCTGCCGGAACTGCCGGTGGAGATCTTTGTCGAATCGCTGAAGCAGCTGATCGCCGTCGACAGCGACTGGGTGCCGTCGGCCGACGAGTCGAGCCTGTACTTCCGCCCGTTCATGATCGGCGATGAAGCCTTCCTCGGCGTGCGCGGTGCGCACAAGGCCGGCTACTACGTCATCGCCAGCCCGGCCGGCCCGTACTTCGCCAAGGGCGTTGCCCCGGTGTCGATCTGGCTGTCCACCGAATACGCGCGTGCGGCCAAGGGCGGCACCGGTGCTGCCAAGTGCGGTGGCAACTACGCCGCCTCGCTGCTGCCGCAGCAGAAGGCGCAGGCGCAGGGTTGCTCGCAGGTGCTGTTCCTCGACCCGGTCGAGGGCAAGTACCTGGAAGAACTGGGCGGCATGAACGTGTTCCTGGTCTACAAGGACGGCACGCTGGTCACTCCGGAACTGTCCGGCAGCATCCTCGAGGGTATTACCCGCGAGAGCATCCTGCAGCTGGCCCGCGACCGCGGCATGAAGGTCGAAGAACGCAAGGTCAGCATCGACGAGTGGAAAGACGGCGTCGCCTCCGGTGCGATCAGCGAAGTGTTTGCCTGTGGCACCGCCGCGGTGGTCACCCCGATCGGCCAGCTGAAGGGCGAGGGCTTCTCGGTGGGCGACATCAACGCCCCGGCCGGCGAGGTGACCATGTCGCTGCGCAAGGAACTGACCGACATCCAGTACGGCCGCCTGCCGGACCGCCACAACTGGCTGGTCAAGCTGGGCTGATCGCCCACATCGAATCGTAGAGCCGGGCCCGCGCCCGGCTGCGCTTCTGGAAAGCCCGTCCCCGCGACGGGCTTTCTGCATTTCAGGCCAACGGGGTCAGATCCCTTTCCGCGTGAAAAAGGATTTGACTCCGGATCGGCGGACGCCGATGTCGGCAAAGTCATTCCGGGACATGTGATGGCCCAGTCAGGTCTGTGCAGGACGCGAGAAAGTTCCTTCACCTTCACAAACCCTTGACCCGAAAAGTCTCAGAACGAACATTTCATCTAGCTGAAAAGACGCTGAAAATCTTGTGGTGTCCGGTTTCGGCCATTAGCGTCATCTGCACGGCGGATCGTTAGGGGGATCCGCTGGCTCGCCGGACTTCGAACCTCGCCAATGCAAGCCAGCCCAGGGTTCGGGCCGGTGCTTCTGCCGATTCCGGCATTCACACCACAAGAAAGGGAAATACGATGTCCCAGGTAACGCAACCGCGTGTGCGTCGAGTGTGGGTGGTCCTTGGTGCGTCCGTTCTGTCATCGCTGCTGCTGGCCACGCCTGCGCTGGCCGGCGATGTCCAGCTCAGCGGCCTGCAGTCCGCGCCGACCCACCAGCGTTTCATCGTGAAGTACCGCGACGGCAGTGCGCCGGTGGCCAACACCACCGCACTGGCCTCTTCACTGAAGAATGCCGCCGCCGGCCTGGCCAGCAGCCAGGGCCGCGCACTGGGCCTGCAGCAGGTCCGCAAGCTGGCCGTCGGCCCGACCCTGGTCAGGACCGATCGCCCGCTCGACCAGGCTGAATCCGAGCTGCTGATGCGCAAGCTGGCCGCCGATCCGAACGTGGAGTACGTCGAAGTCGACCAGATCATGCGCGCGACGCTGACCCCGAACGACACCCGCTTCAGCGAACAGTGGGGCTTCGGTACCTCCAATGCGTCGATCAACGTGCAGCCGGCCTGGGACAAGTCGACCGGCACCGGCGTGGTCGTGGCGGTGATCGACACCGGCATCACCAACCACCCCGATCTCAACGCCAACATCCTGCCCGGCTACGACTTCATCAGCGACGCCGCGATGGCGCGCGATGGTGGCGGTCGCGACAACAACCCGAACGATGAAGGCGACTGGTACGGCGCCAACGAGTGCGGCTCGGGCATCCCGGCCTCCAACTCCAGCTGGCACGGTACCCACGTCGCCGGCACCGTGGCGGCAGTGACCAACAACAGCACCGGCGTGGCCGGTACCGCATTCAACGCCAAGGTTGTGCCGGTGCGCGTGCTCGGCAAGTGCGGCGGTTACACCTCCGACATCGCCGACGCGATCGTATGGGCCTCCGGCGGCACCGTCAGTGGCGTGCCGGCCAATGCCAACCCGGCTGAAGTCATCAACCTCTCGCTGGGTGGTGGCGGCAGTTGCTCCACCACCTACCAGAATGCGATCAATGGCGCTGTCGGCCGTGGCACCACCGTGGTGGTCGCCGCCGGCAACAGCAACACCAACGTGTCCTCGTCGGTGCCGGCCAACTGCCCGAACGTGATTGCCGTGGCGGCCACAACCTCGGCCGGTGCGCGTGCCAGCTTCTCCAACTACGGCACCGGCATCGACATCTCGGCACCGGGCCAGAGCATCCTGTCCACGCTCAACACCGGCACCACCACGCCGGGCAGCGCCAGCTACGCGTCGTACAACGGCACCTCGATGGCGGCGCCGCATGTGGCCGGCGTGGTTGCGCTGATGCAATCGGTCGCGCCAAGCCCGCTTAGCCCGGCGCAGGTCGAGAGCATCATCAAGAGCACCGCACGCCCGCTGCCGGGGTCATGCTCGGGTGGCTGCGGTGCCGGCATCATCGACGCCAACGCCGCAGTGTCCGCGGCCATCAACGGGGGCGGCACTCCGAATCCGGGCGGCAACGTCCTGCAGAACAATGTGCCGGTCACCGGCCTGTCGGCCAGCAGTGGTTCATCGCTCAGCTACACCGTCAATGTCCCGGCCGGCAGCAGCCAGCTGCGCGTGGCGATCAGCGGCGGCACCGGTGACGCCGACCTCTACATCCGCCAGGGCAGCGCGCCGACCGACACGGTGTACACCTGCCGTCCGTACCTGAGCGGCAACAGCGAGACCTGCACGGTGAACAGTCCGGCCGCCGGTACCTGGTATGTGCGGGTGAAGGCGTACAGCACTTTCTCGGGCGTGACCCTCAACGCCCAGTACTGAGCCCAAGTCCCTCTCCATGGGCACGCCCCGGCCCAGGCCGGGGCGTTCTTGCATGGGGCCGGCGGTGGTACGTGCCGCCGCGCCATGGTGGGTGCCGACCTTGGTCGGCACGCTGTTCCTCAGACCGATTCGAAGCGGTTCGCGGCCACGTTCTTGCGCACGTGCTGCGGGTCGAAGATCCGCCCGTTCATCGCGATGTACACGCCGCTCGGCAGCGACTGCACCGCACCGATCGCACAGCCGATGTTGAACTCCGCATCCGAGCCGCGGAAGCGTGCCGGGCTCAGTGCACCGGTCATCACGATGGTCTTGTCCGGAATCGTCGCCAGCACCTTGCCGGTCTGCACCATCGAGTCGGTGCCGTGGGTCACCAGCACGTGCCGGGTCGGCTGCGCGGCGATGGTGGCGCGGATCAGCTCGCGGTCGTCATCGTTGATGTGCAGCGAATCCTTGCGCAGGATCGGAATCACGTTGAAGCGGAACGTCACGCCCAGCTCGCGCAGGATCATGCCGATCTGCGGATCGCCGATCTGGTAGTCCGACTTGTCGTCGAAGTAGATCTTGTCGATCGTGCCACCGGTGGTGACGACCAGGAGCTCTTCCATCATGTGCATGCGCGAAACCAGGACAGGTGCAGCGGCGCGGGGCCGGGAGCACAGATGATACGGCCCGGCGGGCGCAGCGTCAGCGTCGCTTGCCGAAGCGGGCGCGCAGCCCTGGCAGGCTGGCGCTGAAGATCACCAGCAGGGCCAGTGTGATTTCGATCAGCGCCAGCCAGCGCGTCTGCGGGTGGCTCCAGGCGCTCATCACGCCGTGGCTGAACCAGCCCAGGGCCAGCACCGAGGCCCAGAAACCCGTCCTGCGCCAGCCCAGGCGCAGCGCAATGGCCAGCGCGAGCGGTGGCGCGGTAAACACCAGCTGGGTGGCCAGCCAGTGCTTGTCATTGATGAACCAGCCGGCGAACAGCGCAGCCAGCCCCATCAGGGCCAGCAGCAGGACCGTGCGCTGCCCGGTGCTCATCGGGCCAACCGCTGCGCGATGTCGGCCACCCGGCGGCCAAGCGCGCGCGCAAGCACGGCTTCATCGTCGGTCGGCTGCGGGTCGTCGGCGGCACCGGCCACGTGGCTGGCGCCATACGGCGTGCCGCCACTGGTGGTGTGGCTCAGCGCCGGCTCGGTGAACGGGATGCCGACGATCACGCAGCCATGGTGCAGCAGTGGTACCTGCATCGACAGCAGGGTCGATTCCTGGCCGCCATGCATCGAAGCAGTCGAGGTGAACACCCCGGCCGGCTTGCCCGACAGGGTGCCGTTGACCCATTCGGCGCCGAGCCCGTCGAGGAAATACTTCACCGGCGCGGCCATGTTGCCGAAGCGGGTCGGGCTGCCGAGCAGCAGGCCCTGGCATTCGGCCAGGTCCTGCACGCTCACGTAGGGGGCGCCATCGTCGGGCACCGGCGGCTGCGCGGTCTGGGTCACTGCGGCCACCGGCGGCACCGTGCGCAGGCGCGCGCTCATGCCAGGCACTTCGCCGACGCCCCGCGCGATCTGGCGCGCCAGCCGTGCCACCGAACCGCCCCGGCTGTAGTACAGCACCAGAATCTCGCCCATCGTGCCCGCTTCTCCTCGTCGTGTGGCCACCAGTATGGCTATCCTGCCAGCATTCCGCATCGGGTACCCTTTCGCCGATGGAACCTTTGGATACGCTCAACCTGTGGATGGAGCGCGCGCGGGATCGCGCACGGGCCATCAGTTTCGGCCGCTTCCTGTGGCATCGCTTCCTCGACGACCGCCTGTTCCAGGCAGCGGCGGCGCTGGCCTATACCACGGTGTTCGCGCTGGTGCCGCTGGCCATCGTGGTGTTCGGCGTGCTCTCGGCCTTCCCCGTTTTCGACCGCTGGAGCGACCAGCTCAGCGACTACGTATTCTCCAACTTCGTGCCCAACGCCGCGCGCGCGGCCGAGGGCTACCTGCGGCAGTTCTCGGCCAGCGCCGGCCAGCTCACCGCCGCCGGCTTCATCGCGCTGGTGGTATCGCTGCTGATCACCCTCAACAGCGTGGAAGAGACCTTCAACCAGATCTGGCGGGTTGGCTCCACCCGGCCCAAGCTGACCCGCTTCCTGGTCTACTGGACCGTGCTGACCCTGGGCGCGATGCTCGCCGCTGCGTCGCTGGCGGTGTCGGCGCGGGTGTTCGCGTTGCCGTTGTTCGGTACCCAGGAGGGCCGTTGGCTGGCCGAACTGGCCCTGCGGCTGGCGCCGATCCTGATCGAGTTCGTCTGCATCACGCTGATGTTCCGGGTGGTGCCGCACCACACCGTGAAGTGGCGGCACGCGATACCCGGCGCGATTCTGGCGGCGGTGATCCTGGAGCTGGTGAAGTGGGGCATCGGGGCCTATCTGGGCAGCTTCCAGTCCTACCAGAAGCTGTATGGCACGGTGGCCTTCGTGCCGATCCTGCTGCTGTGGATCTACCTGTGCTGGGTGGCGGTGCTGCTGGGCGCATCATTGTCTTCGTCGATGGCGGCCTTCCGCTACCAGCCGGTGGAACTGCGCCTGCCGCAGGGGTATGAGTTCTATGGACTGCTTCGCCTGCTCGGCCGCTTCCAGCATGCACGGGCGAAGGGCAAGGGCCTGGCCGATGACGAGATCCTGCGGCTGGAGCCGATGCTGACCGATTCACTGCTGCAGGACCTGATCTGCAATCTGCAGGACATCGACCTGCTGCGCCGCGATGAGCGCGGCGAGTGGCTGCTGTCGCGCGATCTGGACCAGGTCAGCCTGGCCGATCTTTACGAATGCACCCAGCTGCGCATCCCGGTGGCCGAGCAGCACCTGCCGTATCGTGATGACAGCCTGGGACGTGCCGCATTGGCGGCGCTGGACGATCTGCGACTGCCCTTGCGTGAACGCCTGAAGCGCAAGGTCAGCGATATCTACACCGATTCCGGAGACATGCCATGACCCGCAAGACCCCGTTGCTGCTGCCGCTGGCACTGTTGCTGGCGCTGTCGGCCTGCAAGCCGGCCCAGGAGCCCACCCCCGCCAGCAGCCAGCCACCGGCACAGGCACCGACCCCGGCCACCCCCGCAGCGGTGGAGGAGATCCCGGCCGAACGTGCCACCACCGAGTTCCCGACGCTGAAGATGAAGGCGGTGGACGGCAGCGACTACGACCTGGCCGCGCATCGCGGCAAGTGGGTGGTGGTGAACTTCTGGGCGACCTGGTGTGCCCCGTGCCGCAAGGAGATGCCCGAGCTGTCGGCGCTGCATGCGATGCGCAGCAACATCGAAGTGGTCGGCCTGGCCTATGAAGACATCGAGGTGCCGGAGATGCAGTCGTTCCTGACCAAGCATCCGGTGACCTATCCGATCGTGATCGTGGACCCGTTCGATCCGCCGGCGGACTTCGCCACGCCACGCGGCTTGCCGTTGACGCACCTGCTGGATCCGCAGGGCAAGCTGGCGCACACGTTCCTTGGCCCGGTGACCGCCGCCGACATCGAAAAGCAGATCGCGGCTGCCAGGTAATGGGGTTGGGCGGCAGGGCCTGCGGCCCTGCACCCGCGGTAGTGCCGGCCGCTGGCCGGCAGCAACAGCAACAGCCGAAGCAACAGCAACAGCCCAAGCGGGGTTTCCTGTGGGTAGGCGGGGTGGGTCCGGTGGCGGGGGGCGCTGCAAGTACGTCCATGTAAGCTCGGTCGCCGCATCCATGCGGCTCACGCCCCCGCCACCGGACCCACCCCGCCTTCGACAGTTCTCCGCGAACTGTCGGAATGCATGGCCTGCTCTTGGTGGGTGTCGACCTTGGTCGACACGTAGATCCACGCCATGCGTGGATGCTCTTCGTTCAATTGTCGAAATAATCGATTTCAATGGAGATTCATCCACGCATGGCGTGGATCTACCAGATCGCCGGAATCTGTCAGAGGTGGGGCGGGGGGGGGGGGGGGGGGGGGGGGGCCCCC
>NZ_JBMRFR010000013.1:0-115199 GCF_049384845.1 Stenotrophomonas sp. CASM101
ATTGATGCTGGCAACGTATCGCTTGCTTTAAAACAATTAATAGTTGCTTGATCAAACGTCTGCAAGATGGACAATCATCCTTCCTGCAGGCGCCTTCACAAGATACCTGCGCATACTTTCAAAGATCCGGGGAAGTGGCCTCAGCGCCGTTCCCGTGTGCTGCGAAGTTTCCTTCGTAGCGAGCCGCCCATTATGCCAGACTTTTTCAGTCCGTCAACACCTTCGTTCGATCATCTCGTCCGGCGGTGGTGGGCGCCCTGTTGTCGCTGAAGCCCCTTGGCGGCGACCCCTGCGACGGGGGAGGAGAAGTATGTCCCCATTCCCATCATTTGTGAAGGGGGTGTGGCGATTTTTTTCACCGGATGTTGCATCTGTTCATGCGCCGCGCTGCGGTAGGAACCCGTGAAGAGCAGCCGAGCGTGGGCTTGGCTCTACAAGAGCATAAGGAAGGGCCGGCTGGCGCCGGCCCTTCCTTGATGTCAGCCAGCGATCAGGCGTACGCGGGCGAAGGTGCGCTTGCCTACCTGCAGCAGGCCTTCGAAGCCCGGCTGCAGCACCTGCTGGCCGTCTTCGACCACTTCGCCATCCACCTTCACCGCACGCTCCTTGAGCTTGCGGTTCGCTTCGGAGTTGCTCGGAGTCAGGCCGGCCGCGGTCAGCAACGCGGCGATGCGCAGGCCCTCGGCCGGAATCGCCACCTCCTGCAGCGGCAGCTGGGTGATGTCGCCCTGCCCGGTCACCGCCGCTTCCCAACCGGCGATCGCCTGTTCGGCCGCCGCGGCGTCATGGAAGCGGGTGGCCAGTTCACGCGCCAGGCGCAGCTTGACCACGCGCGGGTTCAGGCCGCCATTGGCCACCTGCTCGCGCAGCTGCACGGCCTCGGCCTGGCCGATGTCGAAGGACAGCAGCTCGATCCAGCGCCACATCAGGGTGTCGTCCACCTTCATTGTCTTGGTGACGATGTCGATGGCCGGCTCGCTGATGCCAATGTAGTTGCCCAGCGACTTGGACATCTTGTTGACGCCGTCCAGGCCTTCCAGCAGCGGCATGGTCAGCACCACCTGCGGCTTCTGGCCGTGGTGTTCCTGCAGGCCACGGCCCATCAGCAGGTTGAACTTCTGGTCGGTGCCGCCGAGTTCGACGTCGGCCTCCAGGGCCACCGAGTCGTAGCCCTGCACCAGCGGGTACAGGAACTCATGGATGGCGATGGACTGCTGGGCGGCATAGCGCTTGGCGAAATCGTCGCGCTCGAGCATGCGCGCCACGGTGTGCTGGCCGGCCAGACGGATCATGTCGGCCGCGCCCATCTTGCCGAACCACTCCGAGTTGAAGCGGACTTCGGTACGGCTGCGGTCCAGCACCTTGAAGACCTGCTCCTCGTAGGTGCGGGCGTTGGCCAGCACATCGTCGCGGCTGAGCGGCTTGCGGGTCAGGCTCTTGCCGGAAGGGTCGCCGATCATGCCGGTGAAGTCGCCGATCAGGAAAATGACCTGGTGGCCGAGGTCCTGGAACTGGCGCATCTTGTTCAGCAGCACCGTATGGCCCAGGTGCAGGTCGGGGGCGGTGGGGTCGAAGCCGGCCTTGATCCGTAGCGGGCGGCCTTCCTGCAGGCGCGCACGCAGATCCTCGAGCTTGAGGATCTCGTCGGCACCGCGGCCGATCAGGGCAAGGGCTTCTTCAATCGAGGACACGTGACTACTCCCGGCAACGCCGATTCTTGTGTGGGGTGTTAAAGCAAAGTTAACCCGATTGGCTTCACAAAAGCCAATGGGCACAAGGGTTTGACGCGCTTTTATCAGGTGTCTATGGTAACCGGCGATCAGGCCCGCGCTCCCGGGCTGCAAGGAAAGAACCGCCGATGCACAACTCCGAACAAGGGCGCGCACGCAAGCAGCGCTTCCAGGAACGCCTCCACGTCCTGCACGACAACGCCCTGCATCGGAAGCTCAGGCAACACCTTCCCGCGGCCTTCAATGAGCGCTGGACCCGCCGCCACTGGGTGCATGCCAGCCTGTTTGCCACCATCGGCGCCCTGGTGGCGACGATCGTGCCGGGCTTCTCGCACACCATCGACGCCCCCTTTGCCGACAGCCATACCAGCCTGGCACTGCCGTTGCCGCCGCTGACCATGGCCCGCCAGCAGCAGGTGCCGGGCGACAGCTGGCAGGTGCTGCGCGTGCAGCGTGGCCAGACCCTGAGCGACCTGTTCGACAAGGCCGGCATTCCGGCCACCACCCTGCACCGGGTACTGGACCACCCGGGGGCGCGCGAGGCGCTGACCAAGCTGCGCCCCGGTGCCGAGATAGCCTTCGACATGCCGCTGTCCGGCGACCTGCGCAGCATCCGTTTCGACCGCGATGCCGACAACCGGGTGGAACTGAGCCTGGTTGGCGATGACATCAAGGAGAAGGTGACCCGACGCGAGACCTCCACGCGCACCGTGGTCACCAGCGGCGAGATCACCAGTTCGCTGTATGCCGCGGCCCGGCGGGCCGGGCTGTCGCCCTCGGCGATCGCGACGATGACCGACGAGATCTTCAAGTACGACATCGACTTCTCCAAGGACCTGCAGCCGGGCGACCGCTTCAGCGTGGTGATGGATGAAACCTGGCGCGAAGGCGAGAAGGTGGACACCAGCAAGATCCTGGCAGCGACCTTCACCACCGGCGGCAAGACCTATTCCGGCTTCCGTTTCGACCGCAACGGCAAGGCCGAGTACTACGACATCAACGGCCGTTCGTTGAAGAAGAGCTTCATCCGCATGCCGATTCCGTTCGCGCGGCTGAGCTCGACCTTCGGCGCGCGCAAGCACCCGGTGCTGGGCAAGATGCGCATGCACAAGGGGGTGGACTACGCCGCGCGCACGGGCACCCCGATCATGGCCGCCGGCGACGCCCGCGTGCAGTTCGCCGGCGTGCAGCGCGGCTATGGCAACGTGGTGATCCTCGATCACGGCCGCGGCCATACCACCCTGTACGGGCACATGTCGCGCTTTGCGAACATCAGGACCGGCCAGCGCGTGGCCCAGGGCACGGTGATCGGCTACGTCGGCTCGACCGGCCTGGCGACCGGGCCGCACCTGCACTACGAATTCCGCGTCAACGGCGAACACCGCAACCCGCTGACCGTGACCATGCCGCCGCCGGAGCCGCTGAAGGGCGCCGAGCTGGTCGCCTTCCGCGCGCAGACCGCGCCAGCGATGGCCCGCATCCAGGGCATGGAGAAGCTGATCTACGCCGATGCCAGCCCGGCACCGACCAGCCGCGACGAGGCCGCCACCGAGGTGGCCAGCGCCAAGGACAAGCAGGCAACCGGCCGCAAACGCGGCTGAGCCCCTTCGTTGACGAAGAAGGACGCGGCAGCACAAGCTTGCCGCGTCCTTTTTTTATGCCTGCCATGAACACACCTGCCGACGCTGACGCCCCCCTGTATCTTGGCCTGATGTCGGGCACCAGCGCCGACGGCATCGATGCCGCGCTGGTGCAGTTTCCCGCGGGCGGTGGCTGCCGCTTCGTGCACGGCCTGACCGCACGCTGGGAACCGGTGCTGCGCGCGCGGCTGGTGGCGCTGGGCGAAGGTGGCCCGTTGGATTCGCTGGAGGAGCTGGGCGAACTGGACGCGCGGATTGCGATCAACTTCGCCGAGGCCGCCAACCAGCTGCTGGCCGAAGCCGGCGTGGACCGCAGCCAGGTGCGCGCGATCGGCTCGCACGGCCAGACCGTGCGACACCGCCCGCTGGCCGATCCGGCGTTCACTGTGCAGCTGGGCGACGGCAACCGCATCGCCGAACTGACCGGAATCACCACAGTATCCGACTTCCGCCGTCGCGACGTAGCGGCCGGGGGGCATGGTGCGCCGCTGATGCCGGCTTTCCACCTGGGCATGCTGGGTGCGGCCGATGAAGACCGCGCGGTGCTCAACCTGGGCGGCATCGCCAACCTGACCCTGATCCCGCGCGAAGGCGCGGTGCGTGGCTTCGATACCGGCCCGGCCAACGCGTTGATGGATGCCTGGTGCCAGCGCCATACCGGCCGCACCTTTGATGCCGACGGCGCCTACGCCGCCAGCGGCGCGGTGGACGAGGGCCTGCTTGCCGGCTGGCGTTCGGACCCGTGGTTCGCGCTGCCGCCGCCGAAGAGCACCGGGCGCGAGCAGTTCCACCTGACCTGGGCCGAGGCGCACATGGGGGAAGGCCAGTACGCCGCCGCCGATGTGCAGGCCACCCTGCTGGAGCTGACCGTGGCAACCGTGGCCGATGCGCTGCTGACGCAGCAGCCGCAGACCCGGCGCCTGCTGGTCTGTGGCGGCGGGGTACGCAACCGGCAGCTGATGACGCGCCTGGCGGCGCGGCTGCCGGGAGTGCAGGTGGAGTCCAGCGCGGTACACGGGCTGGACCCGGAATACGTGGAGGCGATGGGTTTTGCGTGGCTGGCGCAGCGGACCATGGAGGGACTGGCCGGCAACCTGCCGAGCGTGACCGGGGCCAAGGGGCCGCGGATCCTGGGGGCGATCCACCTGGCGTGAGGTGGCGCCATACACGCATGGCGTGGCTCTACCGGGCAGCCGCGCGTGGGCTCGGCTCTACAGCATTGCGGCGCGGCCGCTAATCGAAGCCCTGCCCTGCCGGCAGGGCCTGCAGGGCGGCGATGGCGTCGGAGAGTGCGTCCACTTCGGGATCGCCGAAGCCGGAGCGGACCTCCAGTTCACTGCTGAACAGGCCCTGCTCCAGCAAGGCGGCGCAGGTCTGTTCGTGAGTCCAGCCGCGGGCGACCGCGACGCGTTTGATGCGTTCCAGCAGCAGCGGGTCCAGGTCCCGCAGCACAACGTCGGCCATGCTCGCTTCCCCGTTCGCAAGGCACCGCCCCCTCGGCGCGTCGGGGCGATGATCCCGCAGACCGGACGGGCAGGCAATCAGGTCGAGCTGGCGGCCTGGCGACGACGCTGCTGCAGGATCAGCAGGGCGCACAGGATCACCACCGGGATCGCCACCAGCGCGGTACCGACGAAGAACAGCGCGTAGCCTTCCAGCAGCGTCCGGCCTTGTGCGAGCGCCTGTACCGACCACCCCGAGAGCCCCTTGAGCGCCTTGCCGGGCATCGCGTAGAACGAACTCAGCAGCGCGTACTGGGTTGCCGTGTATCCGATGCTGGTCAGGCTCGACATATAGGCGATCAGCGCCGTACCGGCGAAACCGCTGGCGAAGTTGTCGATGGCCATGGCCACGGCGAAATGGGTTGTGTCCGGGCCGGAATAGGCCAGCCAGGCAAACGCCAGGTTGGAGGCCGGCCCCAGCACGGCGCCCACCATCAGCGCCGCCAGCACGCCCCAGCGCACCGAAACCAGGCCCGCCGCAGCAATGCCGACGAAGGTCGCGACCAGGCCCACCGAGCCACGCACGGCGCCCACGGTGTCCTCGTCCAGGCCGAGATCGACATAGAAGGGGTTGGCCATCGGCCCCATGACGAAGTCGGCCATGCGATAGATGCTGATGGCCACCAGGATCAGGATCGCGCCGCTGCGGTGTTCGCGGACGAAGGCGATGAACGGCCCGGCCACGGCGTCGAACAGACCGCGTGGCGTCCACAGCGAGGTCGCCTGTGCCTGCACGGCAGCCACTTCCCGCGCGGGCTCGCGGGCCATGAGCACGGCCACCACGCCAAGCGCCATCAGCACGGCCATGATCTCGTAGGAGACCTGCCAGCCGACACGGGCCGCGATGATCAGGATCAGCGCATCGGTGACCAGCAAGGCAGTGCGGTAGCCCAGCGCCGAGGATGAGGTCAGCAGGCCGAGCTGCTCGCTGTTGTCAGCGCTTTCGATGCGCCAGGCATCGATGACGATGTCCTGGGTGGCCGAAGCAAACGCCACGATCACGGCCATCACGCCGAATACGACGATGTGCTGCCAGTCGACACCCAGGAACTGGATCTGGCCGCCCTTGGGCTGGACCAGTGCCATGCCGACCAGCCCCACCACCACGACCAGCTGCGACAGCAGCATCCAGCCGCAGCGGCGGCCGAAACGACCGAACAGAGGCACGTCGGTCTTGTCGACGATCGGCGCCCACAGGAACTTCATGGTGTAGGCCAACCCGACCCATGACAGGAAACCGATCGTGCTCAGCTCGATGCCTTCCTTGCGCATCCAGAAGCCGAGCGTGTTGCCCACCAGATAGATGGGCAGGCCCGAACTGAAACCGAGCAGCAGCATCGCCAGCACCTTGCGCTGGCTCAGGTTGGACAACACCTGCTGCCACGGTCGGCGCGGCTTGGCGGCCTCGGTCACAGGTCGTAGTCCACGGTGAACGGGGCGTGGTCGGAGAAGCGCTCGTCGCGGTAGATCGAACAGCTACGCAGTTTGTCGCGCAGGCCCGGGGTGATGAACTGGTAGTCGATACGCCAACCGACATTGTTGGCACGGGCGGCGCCGCGGTTGCTCCACCAGGTGTAATCCTCGCCGGTGGGGTTGAGCAGGCGGTAGGCATCGGCCCAGCCACGGCCGGCGGCGACATCGGTGGCCTGGCCATGGTCGGCGCACAGGGCGTTGAGCCAGTCGCGCTCCTCCGGCAGGCAGCCGGAATTCTTCTGGTTGGACTTCCAGTTCTTGATGTCCAGCGCCGAACGCACGATGTTCCAGTCGCCGCACAGCACGTAGTCGCGGCCGCTGCGCGCCCACTCCTCCAGGATCGGCCGCAGCCATTCCATCACTTCGAACTTGAAGCCCTGGCGCAGGTCGCCCGAGCTGCCGGACGGGATGTAGAAGGAGACCACGCTGAGGTTGCCGTAGCGTGCCTCGATATAGCGGCCTTCGTCGTCGAACGGGACCCAGCCCAGCGAGGTGATGACCTGGTCCGGTTCGCGCTTGCTGTAGATCGCCACGCCGCTGTAGCCCTTCTTGGTGATGGCATCGCGATAGAAGCAGTGGTGCCCGTCCGGACGGAACATCGGGTCGGTCAGCTGGTCTTCCTGGGCCTTGGTCTCCTGGATGCACAGGACGTCGGCGTCCTGGGCACGGAACCAGTCGAGGAAGCCCTTGGTCGCGGCGGAACGGATGCCATTGGCGTTGAAACTGATGATGCGAAAAGTCACAGCAACCTATTGTTCTTAAAGGAGGTCTATGGAGCTTCGTGCCTTCCGTACCAACACCAGTACCAACTATTTCAGGCGCTGCGTACCAACACATTGCGTCGGTAAGCCTACTTCCCACGAGCGCGCAGTGCCATACGCTCGCATGGCGATCGAGGACATGCGTGAACCCGCCTGGACTATGATCCGCCGATCAGACTTCCGAACCAATACGAGGGAACGAGATGGCAACAGAGGACGAGCCGGCGCCGGATTGGCTGAGCGGCGAAGGGCCTTGGTGGCTGACTGGATACACGTGGCCGGTTCTACCCGGCGTCAGCTGGCAGCCTGACCATTGGTGGCGCTACGCCAGCGGCTTCAGGGAGGCCGGGGACAGGCTTCTGAGCACCGTCCTCAATGATGGGCGGCGAGATGGCCTCGATATCCTGGTGATGCCGACGCTCTTCCTGTACCGCCACTACATCGAGCTAGCCCTGAAGGCCGCGGAGAGATCCATTGCTCAGTACCTGGGCGACGAACCTCCCACAAGCAAGAGGCCAGACCACGTTCTGCTGGAGCGCTGGGATCGAACATTCGAGAGTCTCGCAAGGCTACCAGGCGGCGAAGCACACAGGTTCCCGGAAGCCGACCGGGTCATAAGGGAGTTGGACCAGCATGATCGGCAGTCATTTGCCTTCCGCTACCCAGAGTCGCTCAAGGGCGAGCCCCATGCCCAGGCACTGCCATGGGTGAACTATGCCCGTCTGGATGAGGCGATGACGCACGTAAAGGAGGCGATCGACTACTTGGACGGCAGCATTTCATACGCCAACGACTGCCGGCCCTGAACAACCCGACGTCCATACCGTCCGCGCGGGCGTGCGGATCGCCCTACCCCATCCAGCCGAACGGCGGTTTCAGGTCGGCCTTGGCCAGCCGGTTGCCGCGGACCTTCTCCTGCCAGGCCAGGATAGTGGCCACATCCTCCCGCAGCCTGGCCTCGTGCCTGGTCACCCACAGTTCGGCCCCCACGCGGCCCTGCTCGTAGCTGCTGCACACGCGGAACGGACCGCCCGGGCCATGCCGATGCCGGTCCAGCGAGGCAATCCAGATGCCGTCGTTCACCCGACGGATCATGGCCACCACCCAGACGCTGTGGCAGGCGATCACGGTCAACGGGTCATCCGGGAGGCTTGCAGACCGAGTTGTCCAGCGAAAGTCAGGGGGCAGCGTCATGGCCGGCAGCATACGGCCGGTCGTCGCAAAGGCCGCGATCGCGTTGCCGGCCTGCCTGAATCGTTTGGGGAACGAGTTGTTAAGCGCTGCACCGGCGATTTGACGAAATCGTCAATTTGACCGAATTGCGGGGGTCGAGCCGGGCTCGCCCCCCGCACGTCCCTCAGGCAGCAAGGGCATATGGCTCGACCAACCCCGCCAAGAGATCCATAGCCGTCGGGTTAGGGTCTTCGGCGTCACCGCGCTGGTTGAACCTGGTCCAGTCTGCGCGGGCCAATCGCCGCAGCTCGTCCGATTCAACGGGTAGCCACTTCGTCGGCCAGAACGGCAGCCGACGCTGCCCCACCCTGCCCCTCTGCAGCTCGACAATACCGTTGTGGCTGCTGGCGCCAAGCACGCGGGAATAGGCCACTGACAGCCCGTCCTCGGGACCCTCCAAGTACTGGAGGAAGCGCTCGCCGTCGAAGAGAAGCACCCCCGTGACTCCAGCATCTCGGTTGAACCGGGCCGCGTCGTCCACAATCTGATCGAGCTTTCCATTGGACAGGCCCAGCTTGTCGCCGGCGATCTCCACGTCGGCGCCGCTCACGTACACGACTGCCTGGATAGGCATAGCCCACCTCCTTGATGAGCAGTAAACCGTAGCAGCCCTTAGCGAACGCGAGGGTGAGGATCAGCGCCGCGTGATGAACAGTTCATCGGCATCTGCAAATGAACAGGGCGACCCGTCACCCGGCCAACGCGACGGACCGCGCAAGATCGCGCCGACTTTGGAGGTTGCGGCTATGCCTGACACAGGAATGTTCTACGTGCTGGATATAGATGCGGTGCTCGATGAACAGGGGCGCATCGCATGCATCACGAGCCTGACCGTGCAATGCCCGCGCTGTACTCACGTCACACGCTCCGCGGGAGCGGACCTCGAGTCAACGCGCGGCGGCACCGTTCTGGCCTGTGGAAAGTGCGGCGCACGGCAGATGGTCAGCAATGCGCGCTTGGTCGAGTGTGATCACATCCTCAGTGACGGCGGTCCCGCTCCCCGCGCAGCTTGACCTTGGCCGCCTAAGCCGCCAGCCGGTGCTCGTAGAACGGGTGCCGCTTGTCATCGAAGATCCGGTAGAGCGCACCCAGATCGGATGGATCCGGGTTGAGCCAGGCATCCACGTGCTCGGGCTTGATGTTGATGATGGTCCGGTCGTGGCCGGCGGCGGCCACCTCGGGCTCGGGTTCGTCAGTGATGGCGGCGAACGACAGCAGATCCGGCTCTTTGCCGGCCGGATCCTCCCAGTGCGACCACAGGCACGCCACCAGCATCGGCTCGCCCGTGCGCGGGGTGAACTGCACCACCTGGTTCTTCCCGTCCGGCCCCTCGACGTTCTCGTAGAACGTGTCGACCACCATCAGGCCGTGGGTTTGTCCGAACGCCGGCGCCCAGAACTTCTCCAGGCTGTCGCGGCGAGCGTTGTAGGTGCCGGGAAAGCGCTGGTCGTAGTTGGCCGGCTTCCCCGCCAGGCGGCACTGGTAGCGCATCGGCTTGATGACCAGCTTTCCGCCCTCGGAGACGATCACCGGGGCATAGACGCCAGGGAAGATGCGACTGTCGCGGTCCTTGGGCTCGGTGCGCTTCAGGTCGGCCAGCTTGGCCAGGGCCCGCTCGATCTTGTTGCCGGCAATCCGCACGTCCTCGCGGGCCTTCTTCGTCTCCTTCACCTGCAGCGAGCGCTCAGCGTCAGCCAGCCGCTTGCGGTTGGCGAACAGCTCCTGCTCCAGTATCGCGGCCTCGGCCCGGTTCCACTGCTCAACCTCAGCCCACACCGCCAGCTCCGCCGGGCTCGTCCCGGCCCGGAACGCATCGTCCATCGCCTTCGGGGTCTTGGGCCGCTTCTTGCCCGGGTCGTGGGCGTAGAGCGCTGCGAACTCCTGCAGCGACAGCGTGGCGCCGGTCATCCGGACCAGCTTCTGATAGGCGGCGGTGATCTGGGCGGAATAGCACATGAGCGCAATCTGACACGCCCCGTCGTTCATTCACCGTGACGCTGCAGCTTAGTGGCCGGTCACGTCGATCAGCACGAAGTGGCCGGATGCACTGAACTGTGTGGCGTTGTCGGACTGCGGGATCAGGGCAGTCGCCCCGGCATAGTAAAAGCGTCCCGACCCCGCTGCGCCCGTTCCATCGCCCTGCGGCCCGGTCAAGCGGAAGCCCACGCCACGCTCAATCCGCTGACACGAACGAGACGAGATCACAGCGTAGCGCCGACCAGCCGGGACCTGAACGTACGCACCCTCGGCCGCCCCGAACGGGGCAGTTGTCACGCCTACGATCCGAAGGGGCTTTGCCCAAGAAGCAAAAGCCAGCTCGCCGGTGTGCTCTCGGTACACCTCGATGCCGGTCTTGCCCGGCGTTCCAGTCACAACCGAGTCGTATACCCACACCGTGCCGAACACAAACGATGAACCTGTGTAGGCTGACACGCGCCAGTTGTTGCCGCCGAGATTCGTCAGAATCACGCTGAGCCCGAAGTTGTTGTTCGGACCCGTGACGGCAACCACCGGGCTCTTGGCCTGGAAGTCACGCGTGACGTACCGGGTTACTACGATCCCCGACACCTGGTAGGCAACGGCGCCCGCCTCGTTGATATCGAACTTGTGGCGCAGGTGGAAGTTGAGCAGATCGCTGCGGACCTGCACTGTTCCAGATGGGGTGTACGCCTCAAAGCCTGCTGGCATATCAGTGCACTCCGTACAGCACAGTTGCAGGGACCAGGGAGAAGACTGGTTGCCCGTTGGCATCCACATCCGTTCCCCAGTAGACCCGGCCATCCGAGTACCAGACGGTTGGCGTGCGGCCAGGCTGCGCAGGCGGAGGCACCACGTAGAAGAGGAAGTCCCCTGGCGGCAGCGGCCCTACCCACGTCGAATTGCCGTGCACGGCGTCGGTCTGAACCGTGCCGATGAACAGCCCCAAGCGGGTCGTGTAATCAATCTCCAGTGACCCGTCGAGATTGAAGGTCTGGATGCCCGCAGGCATGCGCTCAACTCCTTTAATGATTGGCGGGAGGTTGTAGCCTCCCGCCCATTGCTATGCCCACCAGCCCATGCGCGTGGCGAGCTGCCCATTCGGGTAGTAGGTGCGCCAGTTCCCATCGCTGTACTCCGTACGCTGACCGGCGCCCGAAGACGACACCCTGAACATGTCGGCCACCACGTCGAAAGCACTGATGCCGTTGTTCGTCGCAAGCCTCACCCCCGCGACCTTGCCATCTGACCGAACGCTCACGTTCCAGGAAGCCTTCGATTCCATCCCGCCGATGTTGAACGCGCTCGGCCACGTCTGACCCGGCGTCGCCGCTTCCAGCTGCGGCTGCACGATGCGGATAAATCCTCCGGTCTCGCCAGGCCCCACCGAGTAAACAAAGTGCGGGCGAACCGCGACGGCGTCGCTTGGTGCCCTACCGCGAACCCAAAGCCGTGCATAGCCGGATAGAGTGTTACCGCCAGCTGGCAGCGGCTTCACCATAGGGCAGCGGGCCTCGCCGACACTATTGCCACTGGCGTTGAGGAACACCATCACCAGCTCTAGACCCCACATGCTCCCGCTACCATAGGTCGAGAATATGTAGTCCTTGCCAGCCTCGATCGGTACGTCCTGCTGCCACACCAGGGCGTTGCCGGCTCCGTTCGCACCCACGAAGATCAGCCCCCACATGCCCCACGGGATACCGCCGTCAGTGGTGAAGTGCGCCGCGTACTTCGCACCGATCCCGATGTTGCCAGGTGAGTACCATCCGTCCCAACCGTCAAAGCTGGTGAACCCAGCGTTGCGCAGTAAGTTGGGCGAGCCACCGGTGACCCCGATGCTCGCCTCCATCTGCTGCACCACCGTGGCGTCCGCTTTACCTCCGAGCGAGGTTTGGATGCCGGTGATCTGCTGCGCCTGCGACGCCTGCGTCTGACCCTGCTGCGTTACCTGCGTCTTCAGCTGGTTGAAGCCGCTGGCCGACACATCACCTACCTGCGTCTTCAGGCTCACCAGGTCCTGCGCAGTCGCATCCAGCTTGCTTCCCTGCTGGTTCACCGCCGTGGTGAGCCCGGCCGTCGCCGAAGCATTGGCGCTGATCAGTAGCTCGTCGGTCACGTCGTAGAACTCAATGCGATCGACAAGGACCGTTGCGTCGCCAGTTCCGCGGTTGGTGATCCAGACCTGGCTCATTACCTCAGTGCGAGCGTCGCCCACTGGGTGCTCCAGCACAAACCGCTGCCAGGCACTCGTGAGGTTCGGTGTGGTCTGGTCGTTGTTGCCCTCGCCTGTGGCATCCCGAGCCCGGCAGCGCGCGGTCAGCGTTGCACTACCGCCCACCACCTTGGCGACGACTACCGTACGCAGCTTGCGACCAGCGCGCCCCGTCTTCAGTGGAACCCAACGGCCGCCATTGGCGTAAACGAACGGCGAACCGGCTGCACCTGCCTTGTGCACCATCTGAATTGCGCTGCCCTGCTGTCCGCCACCAGAGACCCAGGTCACATCACCGTTCTGCTGATTGCTGTTCCCCTTGACGAACGGCGCCATGTCACCGTCGAACATCGCGTTGACGTTGAGGTTCTCGCCTCGGTTGAAGGATGCATTGAGCGTGCTGGACAGGACGGTCAGCTGCTCCGCCTGCGCCGCAGCCTTGTTCTCTGCGCCCGTAACACGGGTGGTCAGGCCGGTCACGGCATCTGCAGTGGCGTTGACCCCCTGCTGGGCGGTGTACGCGTCGGTTACATCGATGACGAACGCGTCGTCGTAGATCACGTCGCCGCTGGTCACCCCGCCGCGGATTGTGGCACGGACGATGAAGCTCCAAACGTCGTCCCCCACGGGCACGTACCCAGATAGTTTGGTCCATTCCGACCCCACGTTTTTTGCAGGAATCACCTGGACGTTCGGATAGGCCACCGTGCCATTGTTGCGGCGCACGGTGGCCTGCAGCCCGACAGTGCCGTCACCCGATCCGGTGGTCAGTGGGTTCGCGGGATCGTTGCGGACCCAGACTTCCGCGTAGAACACGCGGCTGCCGTTCGTACGGAACTCGATCAGGGACACGTCGCGGATCGCGCCCGTGGCGGTCAGGCTTAGAGCCTTGGTCCCGGAACGCGCGAACGTGTCCGTGATGCGCCCTATCCCATAGGCGTCACCCGCCTTACGCGTCTCAAAGCTCCCGTCCTGAATCAGGTTAGCGCCGCTGAGGATCGACGTAGACAGGTCACTCTGCAGCTTGGTGATGCTGGTCGAGGTGGAATCGATCTTGCCCTCGGCGGTAGTCACCCGGGTGGTCAGGTTCTGCAACGCGGATGCGTTGGCGTCCGTCTTGCCGGAAACGCTGGTCAGGTCGCTGCGAAGCGAAGTCAGCTGCCCAGCCTGGGAGGTGAGCGTGTCACCCAGCTGCGTCACGCTGGTGCTGAGGTCCGAGATCGCTTGGGCATTCGCCAGCAGCTCGGTCACTTCCTCCAGCACAACGTCGTCAACCCATAACGTACCAGCTGTGTGATCGCTGTTGACGTACACACGCAGTGCGCTGATGGTGGTTGCGGTGACGGTGGATTCCAGACGCGTCCACTCGGTACGATTGGCAGCGAACGCCAGCCCTGCGATCAGCCCATCATCCTGATTGGCGATACGAATCTTGCCGTTGCCGCTGGTCCCGTTGTACGCCGCATCGGTCTTGTAATAGGCGCTGATACGGTATTTCTTTCCTATTACGACCGGGATGTTGCGGTCCGTGGCACCGTTTGCGGTCATGCTGCGGCTACCGCTGGGTGCGGTGACCTTCAGGCACTTACCGTTTCGACCTTCAGCCACAATGCTGACGCCGCCCATGTTGCTGTACGACCAGCCCACGGTATTACCCTGATCCCAGCTGCCGTTCAGGACCATGTTGCTGCCCTGCGAGATCAGCGCCGGCAATGTGGCGTTGATCGTCGTGATCGACTGAGCCAGCGCGCTCGTGGTGGTGGCGGTCGCCTCCTGCAGCGCCGTAACCGATGCAGCAGTTGCCAGCGAACCGGCACCGGCCGGCATGCGGGCCTCCATCGTGCTGATGCGCTGCACCTGCGCCGAGTCCGCAGCCACACGGGCCTTCAGCTCCTCGTAGGCCAGCCCTGCAGTCAGCTGCAGCGGATCCGTTCCGGTGTAGTTGCCACGCATCTGAACGGCCAGCGTGTTGCGCTGGAGAGCCTCAGCGGCATCTGCGGTGATACGCGCTTGGGTTTCTTCCTGTACCAACGCCACCGACGCGCCGGGCTGCGGACGACCGACGGCGATGTAGTCGATCAGGTAGTAGTTGGCGACGGTCTGCGCCGCCCCCAGCTGCAGGCGAATCGCATCCACCGTGGCCGGCCACCACGCAATGTCCTGCACGTCGACGGTCGCCACGCCGTTCACGTCCCACGCCGGTTCCGGGATGGCCACACGCTTCTGCGTGTTCCATGCCTGGTCCGTGGTGGTGATCCACTGGAGGAATCCGTTCCACGTCGGCGAGCCAACGCGCTTCACGCGCAGCTTCACGAAGCGGTATGCGCTGCCGTCTACGGCCAAGGCCACCGGCGACTGCACCCAAGGCGCGGTGGCGTGGTTGGCGGGCCGCAGCCAGCCATCCACGAGGGTTGGCGCGCCGTTGCCCGTCCACCCTTCAATGGTCTGGTTGAACGGCCAGAGCTTGATGCTGTCGAACTGCGTCCCGCTGCCGGCCGCAACCTCCGACACCGCGCGCGCCAACGATTCGTCGGCGCTCTGCCGCAGCTGCTCCTCGCGGCTGATCGCTGCCTCGCGCGCCATCTTCTCGTTCAGGAGCGCATCGATCCGCGCCTGGGCCTCGGCGCTGATCGCCTGCATGGCTTCAGTCACGCCCTGCTGCCGCAGCAGCGCCTCGGCGACCAAGTCCTGTGCGGCCTGCGCCAGGCCGGCGGCGCGAGCAGCCGCCTCGTCTGCGATCGCTTGGATGCGGGCACTGATCTCCGCCGCCAGCTTGGCCTGCTGTTCGGCCAGGTCCTTCGAAGTGGTGGGCGGAACAACACCCACCACGGTTCCGGTGCCTGCCTTGCCGCGAACGGTCGGGGTGATCTGGAACCACCACGTCTTCCCGCTGCCGTCGCTGTAGACGTACCGCGTCTCGGTGGTGCGGTGGATCTCCGTCCAAGGGCCGTCCTGGCTCTCGCTGCGCGAGATGACGTAGATCACACCCTCCAGATCGACGGCGTCCCATTCGAGCACGACGCCGTCGGCTACCGGCGTGGGATTGACCCCGTTCGCCGGCGGCACGTCCGGCGCCTTGAAGGGCACCGGGAACCAGGTGGAAAAGCGCGGCGCCACCGGAGACGCGGACGGCAGCCCGCCCACGCCGATTTCTACCAGCGTGAGTTTCCTTGCTTGCATTGCTGATTACCTCGCGTTGAGTGCTTCGCGCAGCGCTGAACTGCTGGCGTTGCGTACGCCCTGGGTAGTGGTAGACACGAGCTGGCGTAGCAGCTGGTTCTGTTCGGCGAGCAGAGCGTTGCTCTGCTGTATGGCGGCGGTGGTCTGCGTCTGAGCTTCGTTGTTCACGACCAGGTCGAACACGGCCCGGCTGAAGTTGTCCGGCAACGCCTCGATGGCGTCGGCCAGCGCACCCATGCTGGTTCCGTCAGGCTGATTGAGATCTCCGACCTTCATGCCATCGATGAGGCCGGTGACCCGGCCATACAGGCTGTTGTAGTCCTGCCCGCTGGCGTACAGGTTCCGTCCGAAGCCCAGTGCGGCCTGAGCGGCCGCCTGCGCGGCGCTGGTGTCGCCACCGGACACCGCCCGCTCAAGCTCCTTCATCGCTTCGCCCAGCTTCTCCTGGTCCGTCAGCGGCGACAGGTCACTGATCGACAGGCCGTACTGCATGGCCTTCTTGTCCTTGTCGATCTGCGCCTGCAGCTTGCCCATGTTGGTGGCACGCAGCGCCTCGATCTTGGCCAGGTCCTCCGCCCGAGCGCCAGACAAGCCGAGCGCCTTGGCGTAGTCGTTGGCCGACTTCACCTGCTGCCGATACGTGCGCTCGATCGACAGTGCCTGCGACTGGTACTGCGTCAGGTTGGCCGTCATCAGCTGAGTGCTCACGTCGGCCATGAGGCTGGCGTAGTTCCCGAGCAGCCCGGTCACCTTCTGCACCTGGGTGGCCAGGTCCGTGCCGGCGACGGCGGCTAGATCCTGGAAGTAGTCGACTGCCTTGTTGACCTTGTCGACCTCCAGGCCATTGAGCGCCCGGCCCAACTCATCGGCGTTGCCAACGGCCAGCGCGATCGACGCACTGAGCGCGGTGAAGACGTCCGCCGATTCGAAGTAGCCGTCGAGCTGGCCACCGAACCCCGCCGCCTTGACCGCCTCGGTGTACAACCGATTGGTCATGTCGCTGAGGTATGCCTCCAGCTGCGCCTTGGCCTCAGTGGAGTCGGCCGACAACTGGAGCTTCCCCAGGTCCACCTTCACGCTGCCGAGCTTCTGGGTCAGATCCACACCCAGCTGCTTGGCCAGATCGGTTGCAGCGCCCCGGACCTGGCGCGCGGCCATATCGAACGTGCGATCGATGCCGGGGTCCAGCGCGCCGAACTGCGTCCACTTCTTGTCGCTGCGGAACAGACCGCCCTTGGCCTTGATATCGGCATAGCTCTGGCCATCGAATCCGCCGAAGCCATAGCTACCCGTGATGCCCTGCCCGGTGACCTTGGGAGCCTGCCGACCGAACAGCTTCGCGTGGATGCTGGAGCCGGACAGGATCGACGCGACTTTGTCGTTGAAGCCCAAGGCGCGGAACCCCTTGTCGGCCAAGCCGACAGCCCCGGCGGTGGCGATTTTGCCGGCCCAGCTCTCACCATTGGCGATGTTCCAGCCCTGGTCGAACAACTGGGCGTTCTTCATCATGCCGGCGACAATCCAGCCGATGATGGGGACCGCCGCCGCTGCCGAGCCAGCAGCGCCTGCACCCGCCGCACCTGCGCCGGCTCCTGCACTGCCACCCCCGATCAACCCGGAGAAGCTGGAACCGGTCATCCCGGCCATGCTGGTCACGTCGCCGAAGCCTGTCAGGGTTCCGGCTGCGGCCCCGGCGGAACGGCCGAACCCGAACAGTCCCTGGCCCTTGGAAAGCAGCCCGGCCACCGTGCTCACGTTCTGGCCGCCGGCCGCAGAGCCATTGCCGCCGAACAACCCCATCAGACTCTGCAGGTTCAAGCCACCGCCCTGCCCGTTCATCCCGTTGAGGATCTGCGTCTGGATCGGGATCACGATCTTCTGCTGCAGGAACTCACGCGCCAGGTCACGCAGCCCGCGCTTGGCGGCATCCTTCAGGTCGTCCCACAGGTTGTCGAAGTCCCGCATGCCGCCGGCAACGAAGTCGGCCATGGCGTCGGCGGCATCGCCCACGCCGTTGATAACCACGCCGGCCCACGCCTCAACGTTGGCAGCAGCCTCCTCCGCACGCAGCGACAGATCGGCCGATGCCCGGGCGGCGCCAAGCATGGACTGCTCGTACTGCTCGTAGCTCGCCGCCCCCTTGGACAGCGCCAGCGCCTCCTTGCCGCCAGCGGCCTCCACCGCCTTTTGCAGCTCCTGCCGCATGTCGCGCTCGTTCATCATCTCGCGCCGCGACAGCTCACGCGCACGGCCGACCTTGCCCAGCATGGCGACCTCGGCATCCATCGTCGCAAGGAGCGCCTCGGGGCTGGCTAGGGCCTTCTTGATCTCCGCGCTGGACTGCTCCAACGCCTTCTGCGACTCCAGGATCAGCGTGTTGTACGCGGCCCGCTCGATGCGCCCTTCCTTCAGCGCCTCCTTCAGCTTGTCCTCGAGCTGCTTCTGTCGCTCGGTGGCCTCGGCCAGTGGCCCGGCCATCGTTGCCGCGGCCATTGCAGCCTGCTCGTTGTAGCGCTTGATCGCTTCCGCGTCTGCCTTGCGATCCTTGGCGCCTGCGCGCTCAGCGGCTGCCGACGCCTTGCGCGACTCCGTGAAGTTCTTCTGCGCAGCGGCCAGCTCCGTCTGGAGCCGGATGTACTGTGCGCCCTGCTCGATGTACTGCTTGACCTTGGGGTCATCCCGCTTGGAGAAGTCGACGCCGCTGGCTTGGGCCTCCTTGAACCAGTCATTCACGTCCAGCTTTGCGACTTCGGCCGCACTCTTGCCGACGCGCGCGAGCTGACCCGGCAGCGACTGCATTGCCGATGCGATGCGCTTGCCTGCGGCGCCTGCCGAGTCGCCCAATACGTTGAAGGAGCCAGACAGGGCATCCGTCGCGCTCTTGGCCTGGGTGGTGGCGGCATTCAACGATTCAAGAACATTGCCCTGACGCTCAGTTTCACGTGCGAGCGTTGCGACGCTTGCGGTCTGTTCCACCATGCGACCGCGGAACCTTTCCGCGCCGGTCGCACCCTCGAGCACTTTGGCATTCGCCTGTTCAAGTCGTGCGCTGAACTCGTCAGCGCTGAGCTTGCCGGCCTTGAGTTCGTCGGCCAGACGCCGGATCGAAGCCGCGTATGCGTCCGAGTAGGAGTTCGTGATACTCCTCTGAGACTCCAGCGCCATGTCACGGATCGTTGCCGTGATCTCCTTGTAACCATCACCGATTTCCTTCTGCAGTCGCAGGATCTCGCCAGCCTGCTGCTGCCGGTTCAACTCCCGAAATTTCTCAATCGCCACATCGGCGGCGCCACCGAAGTCAATCAGCGCAGCTGATGCGGTGTTAGTGTTGTCTCGGAAGAGCAGCCAGCCGGCTGCCGCCGTAGCCAGCATCGTGACGATGCCCGCAGGGCCGCCCAGCACCGACAACGTGGCCGAGCCCGCGCGCGCCAGCCACCCAGCATTCGCCGCAGCGGCCTGAGTCTGAGCTTGCGCGAGCAGCAACGTCGCCTGCCTATGCTCCAGCGTCGCGGCTGCAGCCTTGGCACTTACCGAAACGCTTCCGCCGATCACCTGCATCCGACGCGCTTCGGCCTGAGCATCCAGCATTGCCGCTCGCGTCCGCAGCTCCAGCTGCTGAGCTGCTGCCAGACTCTGCGCAGCAGCCGCACGATCAGCGGCGACCGCGGCGTTTGCCGCCGCCACCCGCGACAGAAGCGCCTTCACCAATGGGCCGGAGGCCACTGCGGCGCTGGCAACGGCGACGGTCTGAAGGTTGCTGCCCAGAAGCCCAATACCAGCCGCAAGGGCTTGGGACGCACCAGTCGCATCATCCGCGCGTCCGATCATCTCCGAAAGATTGGTGTTGAGCAGGGTCAGTGACTGGCCAACGGTCGCGTCCATCTTGCCAAACGCCTCGTCAACCGCACCGGCCTGGCGCTGGAGGGCGCTGATTACCTGGTCAGCGCTCAACTTTCCGGCTTGCCCCAGCTCGCGCAGCTTGCCCATCGGGACGTTCAGCCCCTTGGCAATTTCTTGTGCGAGCGCAGGAGCGCCTTCCAACACTGAATTCAGTTCCTCGCCCCGCAGAGCGCCAGATGCGAACGCCTGCCCCAACTGAATCAGCGCGCCCTCGGCCGCTGCCGCGCTGCTGCCACTGATCACCATCGTTTTGCTGATGGTCTCGACGACTCGCGCAAGACCCGCGCCGGAAAGCCCCAGTGCGTCCTGATTCATTGCGATGCGCTGATACAGCTCGGCGGTCGCACCGAGCGGCTGCCGCGTAGCCTTGGCGATTTGCACAACGTCTTGCTGGGCTGCGACGAACGCCGCTTGGTCTTTGGTGACGAGACGAAGCCGGTTGTTCAGGTTGGTCCACTCATCGGCCTTCCCGATTACGGCTTTCACCGCCGCCAAGGCCGAGGTCATCCCAACAGCTTCGAAGGCCACGCGGCGGAATCCAGCAGACACCTCATCCGCGCCACGACGCGAAGCATCCGACATTGATGCCTGGATTGTCTCCATGTCGCGCTTTACAACACGCGCGGCCTTCCCGCTGTCTCTCTCGAACGAACCCGACTTCAGCAACAGGTCTACGGTAAGGGTGTAAAGGCTCATGCCGTCATCCACAAAAAAAGCCCGCACATGGCGGGCCGAGATGGGTACAAAAAAACCGCCCCATTGGGCGGCTTCTGTTGACGATCGCTCAATCGGAGGACGATCTTCGGATCACTTCGTCGTTGATCACCAGCTCCTTCAGGAAGTGGCCATCCAACGACATGGTGCATCGCGCGGTGGAGTCGACGTTTGCGCCGAAACCGTTCATCAGCGTCAGCCCCTCACCATGCTCCCACTGGACGATGATATGACCGCTGGCGCTGCGGACCGAGGCCGGTTGCGGGATCTTCGCCGAGGATGGGTTCTTTGCCGACTCTTTGACCCATTGCTGGCAATTCTTGCTCGCCTCGCGGTAGGCGCGTTGCTCTGGCGACGTGCCACCACAGGAGGCAAGGAGCATCCCCGAGGCCAGCACGACGGCAGCCGCTGTCAAAGCCATTGGATTTCTCATTGCGATCCCCGTGTCAGTCTTCCACGCCGATTCTCGCACTCTCTTAGGGCCTCAACAAACAGCTACGCCGGAACCTCTTCGAATTCCATGTATCCGGTGAAATACTGCCGGCTGATGTTCTCCGCCGATGGCAGCTGTGTCGGGTAGCCGTAGAGCGCCGACCGCGCCGCCAGCAGCGGGTCGAACGCCTTGCTGACCATGTCCCGGTACTGCGGCACGACGCAAGAGCGCCGGCGTCCCGCGATCGCGGCGGCCACCGTCTCCCAATCGGTTCCGCCCAGCCCACCGCCGCGCACAACCGGCGTGGAGCGGCCCGACAGCGTGCAGGTCAGGCGGCGGTACAGCGCCCCGGGAACCGTATTAACCTGGCCTCCCTTGGTCCGGGCATGAACGCTGGAGTCGATAGTGGCCACGGCCCAGCCGTCCTTGATACCAACGTCCACCGCCCGGAAGATTGCAATCTCGCCCACGTCCACGTTGGTGGCGGTGGTGGCGATCTCCACGGACACCACCGAGACCAAGGCGCTGGCCTGCGGGAACAGCCAGGCGCAGACGCTGCCGTCAGGCAAGCGCACAGTGGACCCAGTCGCGCCGGCAGCACTGACCTGGACGCCCGGCGGAATGTTCAGACCGAGAATCGCGATGATCCCCGGGACGACAGCGTCGGCCAGGGTGATGGTTATCGCCAGCGAGCCGGTTCGCCGGATCCGCGACGCCCTGCCAGGCTTTCCGTCGAAGAGCGCCGAGCCCTGGTCCGCACTCAACCACGTGCCACCGGTGAGGATCACCGTCGCGACTGCCGGCATGCCATATCCAATCAACACGTCATCATCCCCATACCGTCAGCACCACGTCCCCCGTGGCAGGGTTGCGCTCTACACGGCGCACCAGCACCGGCTTGCCGTCGTCGAGACCGTAACGTCCGTAGGTGATCCGGCCGATCTGCCCCGGCAGCGGCGCCAAGTCCTGATCACCACGCACCGCCAACTGGTAGAAGTGGCGCTGCACCCGGTACAGGCCGAGGACGCGATCAATCTCCTGCTGCGCGTCGGCCGCATGCCAGAACAAGGAGATCACCGGGTCAGCCGCCTCTGCCCGCTGGTAGTGGGCGTGCAGCGGACCAGCGCCATAGACCTGCCCCCGGTAGAGGCCGGTCAGCTCATCGCGCCGGGATTGCGGCACGTCGACAACGTCGGTGACCAGGTCCGATGCGCCCAGCGCCTGGCCGTTGGGACGGTAGGCCATGCGTCGAGTCAGGTTCGGAGCGTCATCGGGCACCATGACCAGGTCAGCGGCCAGATCATCCTCCGACAGATCGAAGGCGAACGCGCCGACATAGGTCTCGGGCGCGGTCACGCGGGCGAAGCGCAGCACCCCGGATGGATCCTGGTAGCAGCCGGCGCCGTAGCTGGGTAGGAGCGCATTCAGCGCAGCGCGGCCGGTGATGGCTGTTCCTGCGTAGTAGCCGATGCCCATATACCCCGTGGCTTGGTCGATACTCGCGCAGTCGCTGGCTGACCACGCCGCTCGCCCCAACCTGGCCATCACGTCCCCCACCGCCTGCTCCAACCGCGCCGGCAGCATGCCCGCTCCGATGCTGGAGGCGTCCGCCACCACCGGCGTTACCGGCGGCGACTTCATCAGCAGCTGCTGCCCATCCGGCGCTTGGCTGTAGGTTCCTGCCTCCATCAGGTCGCCGCGGTCCATCACGGCATCCACGTAGACCCGCCCGTCAGCAACGAACATCGAGGTCGCATCCGAGTTGGCGCCCATTGCCGGGACGCTGGCCACTGCCCCGATCACTACCGGCTGCGGCTTCCAGGCCAGCGAAGGGACGTTCGGCAGGAACACGCCCCGGTTGATGGTTTCATCCAGGTAGTCGTGCGCGTCACGCAGGTGCAGCGTCTTGGTGCCGTCGTCGTTGATCTCGATCTGCTCGATCGCGCACCGGAAGGCCGGGACCGCGTCGGCCCGCATCCCGTTTTCGGGCGCCAGCAGGATCTGCACCGAGCTGCCAGAGGCACCAGTGCCCGCCATCCCGTCCAGCAAACCTTCCGCATCGACCACGACGCACTCGGCGGCCGCAGCCTGGGACACCGGGTCACCGCCCCACGGCCAGAACGCCAGCTCTTGGATCAGGTTGACGCCCTCGGCCACCAACCCCTCGTAGCGAACGTTCGCCGGGCTATCGCCGGGCGCAGACAGCCAGTCCACGTCGGCCAGCCGGGTCGGGCTGACGGATGCAGCGGGCAACCGCCAGCCAGCGGCCGCCGCCTCGCTTCGCGGCCCCCACTGCCCTGCGTTGACCGCGAGGCACAGCCCGCCCGCCTTGGTTGCGGCCAGTGACGCGGCGAAGAACAGCGGCCCAGACAGCTGCAGCTCGCGCACCAGGATCTGCGCGCCGTTGAGGTAGAGCCGCAGCTGGCGAGGGTTCGAGAACACGACCTGCAGCCCGACAATATCGCCGTGGGTCACCGCCGGCAGGCCAGTGGCGATCGCTCCTCCAGCCTGCAGCAGGAGCCCGGCGGCGAGGTCCCAGCCGATGCTGGCGAGATCCGCACCCAGCGCCTTGTTCAGCGCTGCCGGGCCCGTGGCGAAGCCTACGAGGACTGCAAGGGCGTCATCGCCCCACACCGCGAACTCCACGCCCGCCGTCCCGGCATCAAGGCCGAAGTCGGAGCGCGCGTGGCCGGCCAACGTGGTGGCGCCGGTGGTGGCCAGGGTAAGCCCGCCATCTCGCGCAGCGAGCAACGGACCAATGGGCGTGGCGGCGAACCGCCCGAAAGTGTCGGTCATGGTCATCCCAGTCCATCGAACCAGTCCTGCGCCTCGTCCTCATCGGACCGTGGCACGAGAGCGTCGAGGTAGTGCTGAAAGGAGCGCTTTGTCCCGCCCTGGCTGTGCGAGGCGGTTATATACGCGGCGAAGGCAGCGGGCTTGATGTACAGGCTCACAGGGTCGATGGGGTTCCGCTTGTGGAACTCCCACCATTCCAGGAACTCCCGGCGCGACATGCTCGCCTGCAGCTCCGCCACCGTGCGATGCAGGTGGCCGGCGAGGACCTTCCAAAACCAGTCATCGCCGCGCTGCCTTAGCCGTTTCCCGCGTCAGCCTGGGCTTGCGCAGCATCCTCGCCGAAGCCGGAATGCTTCATGGCCACGCGCTGCAGCTCAGCGGCAACCAGCGGTTTGAGCTGGGCGGCCTGCTCCACGTTCATGACCGGCTTGCCGTCCTCGTCGCAGATGGTCGCTGCGATCAGCTTGGCGCGGTCGCCTTCACCCCACAGCTTGCGGAACTCCGCATCCGGCAGCTCGCGGACATGGAACTGCGCCTTGGCTCCGTTGGGCAGGGCGATCGTGTCGGCGTGCACGTCCTTGGACGCGAACATGCCCAGGTTGGTGAACGACTGCAGGACGCTCAGGGGCTGCTGCGGCTGGGCTTGGGGGGTGTCGTTGGTCTTGCTCATTGGCCGTTTCCTCGAATGGCGACAGGGCACGCGGGCCGCGCACGGCTAACACGCGGAGGATCCGCGCGCCCTGTCAGAGAGATGGCCCGCCGGAGCGGGCCTGGGTGTGCGCCGTTGGCGCGGCCTTACGGCGTCGGGCGGTGCGTGGTGACGGCGCCGGAGCCGCGGATGGTGATCGTCGCCTTCCAGACGTCGTTGTCCTGGCTGGTCACCGCGAAGTTCTGCACGAAGCCGTCGAACTGCTTGGACAGCACGGTGTCCGGCGGGGTGATCTTGCCGGCAACGGCGGTCGGCTTGGCCACGCCTTCGGTTTCCGACAGCGGCGCAGTCACCAGCCAGTTCACGACGGCACCGGTCTCATGCAGCTCTTCCAGCTTCTCGTGGTCGACGCTGTCGTAGATGATCTCGATGCTGGTGCTGCCGGTCTGCTTGCGACCGGCGACGAACTGGTCCCAGTCGTCGTCGTAGTCGGAGATATCGATCTCCGATGCTTGGCCATCGGGGAAGCCGACCGAACGCAGGCGGGTCACCTTGATGACCTCGGCCGCGCCGATGGCGACGAACAGCTGGGAGTGCTTCGACTTGATTACCTGTCCCATAGGGATTTCCTTGTGTTGCGCCCGTCGCCGGGCATGAAAAAGGCCCCTTGCGGGGCCAGTGGTTTGCCGTTGTGTGGTTCAGCGCAGTTGCAGGAGCCTGGCGTCGAAGGAGATGCCAAAGGCGTCCGTGCCGTCGCTGTCAGGCGTCGGGTTGTAAGACTCGATGCTGCCCACGCGCTCGATCGCGTCGCGGATGGCGACGGCCGCGCCGTTGGCCTGCGTCAGGGCTTTGCCCCACACGGTCAATCGGACTCGCCAGCCGTCGGCCGGCGGCGCATCGGACAGCATCGCGGTGGGCGATCCGCCGACCACCTCCCACGTCGCGTAGGGCAGTGCTGCATCCTGCGGCGCGGCTCCCGGCCACAACCGGATCGGGTCGCCCAGCACATGCCGAACCGCTGCATCACCCTGCAGCAGGGACTGGATCAGTGGAACCATCATCGCCAGCCATCCTTCTTCAGCTGCTTGTCGAGCGCCGCCCAGGTTTCATTGATGATCACCTGCGCCGCCTCCGGCCCCTTGGCCTCGCCTGCCGGCGTGAGGAACGGCTCGGCCCTCATCTTCCTGGTGCCGAATTCCTTGAAGCGCCAGTAATAGGCCCAGCCCGCCTCCTCATAGACCTTCCCAACGCGACCGCGGCGCCGGTTGCGCTTGGTGTTGGCGTACTTGCGGCGGCGACCGGTCTTAACCCCTACCGTGAAGTACTCGCCGTCTCGACCTACACCTGCGCGCTGCCGGCTCTTGGTGTTGGCCCGGCGGGTGACGATCTGCAAGGCCATGAACCCCGATGCTCTCGGGGCCCGGCGGCGAGCATCGTCACGGATGACGTTGCCACCCTTGCGCATACCGGCTTGCACGGCTCGCCCTTGAATCGCCTTGGGTGCCTCCCGCAGTGAACGCAGGAGGCCGTCCAGGCCGTCGATCTTCACCTGCTCAGCCATCGGACACCCCGGCATCGACCATCAGCGTGATATGCCCGCGTGCTGTCGCATCCGGCAGCACCGCACGAATCGCATACATCTGCCCGTCAAACACCACACGCATGGTCGGCACTACCCCGGGCAGGTAAGGGATCTCGATGCGTGCAGTCACCTGTCCATGCTCGGCCGAGGCCGCAGTGAACTCTCGACCCGAGAGCGGAACCACCTCTGCCGGCACGTCAGCCCGCCATCTACGCCACTGCTTCACGTCCCCGCCGAGCGGATCACGCACCGGACCGTAGTCCTGCAGCTCGATGCGATGCCGGTATTTGCCGGCCCGCCTCATGGCAGCACCCGCCGGTAGGGAAACATCAGCCGGTCCAGGGTCGGGTTCTCGGCCAACTGCGAGCCAGCCACCACCGCCTCGCGGTTGGCGTACAGGTCACCCAGCAACAGCAGTACGGCTGCGCGCAACGGCCCCGGAAGCGGGCCAGGTGTCGTCGTGAACTTGACCGGATAGGCGCCCGGCTCGCTGTCGAGCGCGGCCGGCTCAATCGGCAGCGGAGAGCGGCCCTCGCCGACCGGGGTCCACTCATAGGTCGCTGCTGCCAACGCATACCCCGTGGTGCGCTCCACCGACTCACGCGCGGCGGTGATGAAGGCGCCGATCAGCGCGTCGTCGGCATCGTGGATAACTACCAGGTGCGCCTTCGCTTCGCTCAGCGACACGGGTTCCTCTGCCGCCGGGGTCAACGTGCGCAGCATGGGTCATTCCTCCGGCGTGGCCGACTTAATGGCATTGGGGTGGGGGTCGATCAGCCCACCAAGGCGCAGCGCCTCAACGTGTGCCGCGTTGACCTGGATCACCTGGCCAACCTTCCCGAGGTGGTTGTTACTGAGCACCAGCGCCGGCACGGTTTCACCCTCCGGCGGAGCCGGTTCTTCATCCGGTGGCGGCAGGTCGTTGTCCGCCTCCACGGTTTCGGGCCTCTGGCTGTCGTGGCCCTCGTCCGTCTCCGGCTCACTGACGGCGGCTGCCGCGCCAGCGTCGGGGCTTTCGGCGTCCGGCTGCTCGCCCTGGCCAGCCGCTGCGTCCACTACCGCAGCGGGCGCTTCCTGCGCATCGGCCGGACGGCTGGCCGCCTGCGCGGAGGTGTTCTTCTGCTTTGCCATGATCGTCTCCGAGGGACGCCCGCGCTGGAGCGTCCCTCCGTTCGTGGGCCGAGGCGGTTAAGCCGCAGCGCCGTGCTTGAAGGTCTTCACCGCGCCGCCCACGTCAACCAGGTTGCCGCCAGAGCGCATCCAGGCCATGAAGCCGACCTGGCCCTTCTTCACGTAGGCCGAGTCGTTGAAGCGGAACAGGGTCACAGCCATCACGTCGCGGATCTTGTAGTAGCTGAAGTCGCCGAACGCGATCGAGGTGGCGCCCGCGGCCGGAGCCGGAGCGTGCTGGTTGATCTGGATATCGCGGTTCAGCAGACGATCCGGCGCACCGCCCGGATTGCCCTGCTCGTAGCCCGGCACGAAGATCGGCCGGCCCTGGTCGTCCTTCACCTTGCGGATCAGCTTCAGCATGTCGTCGTGGAACATCCACTTGGCCAGCTGGCGATACGCCGGATCGACGCTGTGCTCCAGGTCGACCAGGTCGTCGTAGGTGACGATCGGCAGCGCCGAGACAGCGCCGATCTTGCCCACCGTCGCGGCAGTAAAGGCGCCCATCGGCTGCCCAACGCCGGTGCCGACGGAGTAGTGGCGGTTGGTGACGCGGCCCAGGCGGGTCTGCAGGCGCTTCTCGATGAAGCCGGCGATATCGGCCGTGCTGTCCTGCAGCAGCTCCCACGGCACGGTCACCACCTTGGAGCTGTACTTGTACACCTGCAGGCCCTTGGTGCCGAAGGCCACGTCCTGGTCGTTCGCCGACTGGTTTTCAGCGACCAGTTCGCCCTCTTCGGAGGTGCCATCGCTGGTCGGGTACTGCATCGGCTCGCCGCCGGCAGTGCTGAACACATCAGCCACCTGGCGCATGCCGCCGAATGCCTTCAGGGCATCCAGGATCTTCTCGGCCAGCGTAGTCGGAACGGTGTAGCCACCCTGCTCCGGATTGACGGCCGGATTGCCCGACATGGCCGCGTTGACCTGCTTCCAGTCCTCGGCGCTCAGGGCGCTGTCACCGCCACGCGCCCAGCGGTCGAACAGGCGCTCCTCGTTGGAGAGGTCACGGCCGCAGCGGTTGGCAGTGTCGTGCTCACGCACGCCCTGTTCGCGCAGCGCCTCGTCGGCCGTCAGGTCCATGACCTTCTGATGACGCTCGATCGCCGCGTCGATGCGCTCGATCTCGGCGATGTTGTTGTCGTACTTGGCCTGGTTCTCAGGCGTCCACTTGTTGCCGTCACCGGTGCTGGTGTCGAGCAGGTTGCGGGTTTCCTTTGCCAGCGCGGTGCGGCGCTCCCGCTCGGCCTGAATGTTGAAGGGCATTGGTGATTTCCTCGTGTCGAAAAAAAACCGCCTTTCGGCGGTCGGGATGAACTGCGGGCGGGAGTCGCTTACGCAGCGGAGCGTTCCAGCAGCGCCAGACGGCGCGACAGGTTGGCCTTGTGGGCGGCGGCGGCGGCGCCGTCGTCGGGTTCGGGGGTACGGTTGGCCAGTGCGGCAGGTGCGTTGTCGTAGGCGGACAGATCCCAGGTGTTGGATGCCTTCTTCTTGCCGACGACCTCCACCACGCGATCAGCGAAACCGTGTTCCTTCGCTTCGTCGGCCGTGAACCAGGTCTCTTCGTCCATCCACTGGACAATCTGCGCTTCATCCTTGCCAGTGCGACGGGTGTAGTCCCCGGCCAGCCCGGTATCGATCTTGGCCAGCAGCTCACCGGTCTTGGTCATATCGGCCTTGTTGCCGATAGCGACCGTCCAGGCGTTGTGGATCATGAAACCGGCGCCCTGGCTGATCTCAACCTCATCGCAGGCCATGCAGATGCCGGTGGCAGCCGAGGCCGCCAGTCCATCCACGTGGGCGATCACGGTCGCCTTGTGCTGTGCGATGGCCGTCATCATCGATCGGGCCGCAAACACGTCACCGCCGGGCGAATCGATGCGCAGATGGATCACGTCCGCGTCGATGCCGGCCATAGCCTGGGCAAACATCGTCTCGTCAATGTCGCCCCACCACCCGCCGATGACGCCGTGCAGGTAGATCGTGGCCTCCTTGCCTTCGGTCTCCACCCGGATGGGCTTGGACTGGCCGGCGTTGTTCTTGGCCAGCTGCAGCAACTTAGGAATCGGCATCTTCAGGGTTCCTTTCAGGGTCGTCGCTGTCCGGCTTCGCCGGTGGCGCGGGGTCTTTCGGTTGGTAGAGCTTGTCGCCCCCCTCGATGGGAGGCAGGTTCTTGAGGCGGCGGACTTCGTTGACGACCATCCAGCCTTGGGTGCCAGGGCCACCCAACGCCTTGCTGAAGTACTCGGCCTGCGTCTTCGAGTCGCCGGCCATGAACATGTCCACGTTGTGCTCAACGAAGTAGCGCGGCGTGCGGAACAGCTTGCGGTTCAACTCGTCCTTGATCCGCTTCAGGTGCGGGCCCAGCGTGTACTTCACGAAGCCGATGCCCATGCTCTCGATGCCACTGCCCCAGCTGGTCGACTTGGTGGTTTCACCGATCATGTGGGGCGGCACACCGAAGGCGCGGGCTACGTCGATCACCTGCCACTGACGCGACTCCAGCAGCTGCTGGTCGACCGCTGACATGGTCAGTTCGTGAACCTCCAGCCCCTCGGTCAGAACCAGCGGAATGCGACGGTTACCCTGCACCCCGCCGTACTTCTTGACCCAGGCATCGCGGAAATCGTCCTGCTGCTCCTTGGTCATCTTGTTGGGCGTTCGGATGGCCACTTCGGGCTTGCCGCCCTCGCTGAAGAACTTGCCGGCGTGCTCGTCACCTTGGATGGCGATGCCGATGCCGTTCCGAGCGCCCCACTGGATCACCGACATGCCGTGCACGCCGTTGAAACCGAAGCCGGGGAAATGGAGCACGTCGTCCTGGTCGACGGTGAAGTACCCGTCCGCATCGTGGAACGTGTACTGCAGGCGTGTCGGCTCCCGTGGGCTGGTTTTCTCCTGCTTGAGGATCATCACCCTGTCGCGTGGCCAGGGGATCAACCCGGTCGCCACCCCGGCACGGTTGCGCGTCACGTACACCACGCCATCACCGCGCAGCAGCATCTGGCCGACGATGAACTCCCAGCCGGTGGCGCTCGACCAGCCGGAGGAGAACTGCTCGTTCAGCAGCCACCAGTAGTCATGCTCCGCCCGCTTGCGATGGCCGTCCACCCGCTCGAACACAGGCAGCGGCAGCTGGGCGATCGCGCCGGCCAGCAGCGAAACGGCAGCGAACACCGCCGAAACCCGCATCGCCGATTCCGGGCTGACCACGGCTCCGGAGGCCGTCGTCGGGTTCCCGAATACCTCGAACATGCCCATGCCGGAGGACTGGATCACCTCGCCGTCGACCAGGTTGCTGATCGTCGGCTCGATACGGTCGCGGGCATCGGCCCGCCGGTTCTTCTCGAATAGTCCGAACATCAGTCGATCACCACGAAGCCTTGTTGGGTTGTGCCGGTGTCCCGCGCCTGCATGGCGCGGCCCATGGCCATGATTAGCGCCACCGCGCCGTCGATCTTGCTTTCCATCTTTTCCTTGCGGGGATAGACGTGTTCCTTGGCATCCACGCGCGCCACTACGTTGCCCATCATCCAGGTCATGGCCGCGTTGCCGTCGTGCCACAGGCGCCGCGACAGGATGAGCGCCTCCACTTCTTTCATGGGCTCGGAGAGATTGCGCACCGACTGCGCCATCTCTACGGTCGGCAGCCCTTCCTGTTCAAGGCGCGTCATCAGGTACGCCGCTTGCGCCGGGTCAAAGGCAATGTCCCGCACGTCGACGCCCTGTGCCGCAAGCTCTTTCAGCTCCTCTTCGATGAACGCGTAGTCCGTCATGTTCCCGGGCGTGGACACGATCAGCTCGTCCAGCAGGAACTGCTGGTACTTCTCGTTTTCCTCCACGGCCGACTCCGGCACGTAGAACCGGGGAATGACGTAGTAGCTATCGCCCTTCTCGAACAGCAGCACCACGGCAGCCACGTCCAGCTTGGATGCCAGATCGACGCCCACCCAGCACGGACAGCCCGCAAAGTCCGACACCTCAAACCGTCGTTTCTGCCGCTGCCAAGCCAGCATGTTCATCCATGCCAGCTTGGCGCCGACCCAGTCATTCAGGTGCTTGGTACGGAACGCGCTTTGCTTGCTGGCCGACCGCTTTGCCTTGGCGAGCTGGTCGAGCAGGAACTGCTCGAACACGGAAACGCCATAGTTCGGGTTGGCCTTGCGCAGGCTCGCTGGATCATCCCAGCGGTCGCCCTCGTCTATGCAGTAAATCGCCGCGAAAACCGTCTCGTCGGTCACCTCACCGCGCAGGATGCGGATGGCATCGCCCCGCATCTCGAAGCATGGGCCCGACAGGTTCGTGCCTGCCGTGGTGATGATCGACAGCAGGGGTTGCTCGCGCGCGCCCATGCCGGTTTCCATGGCGTCGACCATGTGGTCATCGTCATGTTCGTGGTACTCGTCCACCAGCGCCGCGTGCGGGCTGGAACCGTCACCGGGCTTGCCGATCATGGTCTCGAACTTGGACATGTCCTCCATGACGAACAGCGGCCCCGGGTTCTTCGGGTTGCCCGCCTGTTCGATACCGAAGCGGGCGCGCAGCGCCGGCAGTTTCTGGACCATCTGCCAGGCCGGGCGGAACACCTCGTATGCCTGTTTCTCGCTCGTTGCGCCCGAGTAGACCTCCGCGCCCGCCTCGCCGTCAGCGCAGAACAGGTACAGGCCACGGGCAGCCAGTCGCAAGGACTTGCCGTTCTTGCGCGGGATCTCCTCATATGCACGACGGAAGCGCCGGTGACCGGTCTTCTTGTGGACCCAGCCGAACAGATTGCACTCGATGAAGTGCTGCCAGGGCTCCAGCACCAGCAGGCGCTTCTGTGCCGCCCACTTTCCTTTCGTGTGCGGCATCTTCTCCATGAACCGCACCGCGCGGTCCGCCTTCTCGGCGTCGTACTTGTAGGGCCAGTCGGCTCCCTTGCGCTTCAGGTCATCCAGGAACCGCTGGCACGCCAGACGGATGAACTCGCCGGCCGGGATCTTTCCTGACGTGACGCCCTTGGCGTATGCCTTGGCTGATTCGCTCGGCGTCATGGATCAGAACTCGTCGAATGGGTTGCCCTCCGGGGTCTTTTCGGTCCCCAGCTTCTGACGGTCAGCCGGGGTCAGGCCCAGGCGCGCCAGGCAGCCGATCAGGTGGGAGTACTTGGCCGCAACGAACTCGCCGCGGTTGGCACGGAACTCGGAAAGTAGCGATGACGCCACCTCCATGATGAAACGGTCGGCGCTGGTCAGGACGCCAGGCAGGGCGCACTTCTCCAGCTCCTTCCAGACCACTGCGACCTCGGTCGGAAGGTGTGCCGGTGCCTTGCCCAACGGAGCATTCGCCTTGGGCGCTTCCTTCTTGTAGCGCTGCGGATCCTTCTTGGTCGCGCCCTTCAGCTCGGCCAGTTCCCTCGGCTGTCGATGGCGAGCCATCGGACCTCCCATTTCTCAAATTCAAATTCTGCGGACGCGAGAAGAAAGGGGGGCGCGCGTATCGGGAGAGGAAGGCCCTCAACTTTGACCCTCCCCCCTCCCTTTCCGTTCAGCTTTCGGTGGATAACTCACTGGTCGCTCACCTCCGCGATGCTAGTGCGTGTCCCTGCCGAACCCGCCGTTTTCCCGCGCCGTCTTCGCGCTATGGCACGGCCGGCACAGTGGCTGCAGGTTGCTGTCGGCGTTGTTGGCGTCGTCCCCGTCAATGTGGTCGACCTCAGTGGCCGCCCGCACCCTGCCCTGCTCAGCACAGCACCTGCACAGGGGCTCACGGGCCAGCACCACCGCACGAATCCGGCGCCACAGCGAGCAGTTGGTGGGCAGCGCGCGGCGCGCCTGCCTCTTGCGGACCTGGGCGCTGGTCTCCTTGTAGGGGCGCCAGCCGGCAGCACGATGCTGCGGTGGCCTGGTGGGCATCAGTAGGGGTTCCCGTCCAGGTCGACGCGCGCAGGCTCGGCCCCTTCGTCCTGCACAGGTGCACCAGCCTCCTCGCCCAGCAGCTGGGCCACGGCCTGCACCAGCAGGCCCACATGCATGGCCAGCTCGGCGATCTGCTTGCCCTGCTGCTCGATGATCCCGACCAGTCGGTCGATGCGACTGTCGGTGCTTCCGTCAATGCGCGAGACCAAGGCGGCAATAGCAGCAGCGCGCGCAGCCCGCTCGGCATCCAGGTCAGCCGCCAGCGATTCAATCCGTGCAGCGTTCATCAGCAATCCTCGTTGTTTGCAGCACCAGGCCACGGCGTATCCACCGGTCGACCCGGCCCCAGTCCGGCTCCATCCCCGTTGCCCGGGCGAACCACATCACTGCGGCGAGGTAGCAGCGCAGCCACCACCGCATGCGTATCGACGCGCGCAATGTCGCAGTCATCAGAACTCCTCCACTGCCCAGCCACCGCCGTCCCGCTTGGGCCTGGCCTTCACCGCAATGAAGCGGAACGGGTACATGGCCGCTGCGATCTTGATCTTGGCCCGTGCATCGTCCTGCCAGTGCCCCTTGACCTCGTGGCACTCCATGACGCCATCGGCTGCCAGGACGGCGAAGTCCGGCGTGTAGAACGTGTTGTCCGCCAGCCGCAGCTTCAGTCCCTCGAACCGGTGCCACTGAATCTCGCCGGCAGCCTGCAGCGCGCGAAGCCGTTCGGCATACGCGGCCTCGGTCTTGTTCATCTCGCCGGCCTTGAGTCGGCCCAGCGCCAGCATGCGATTAGCGCTACCTGCCCGAGCCATCACCCACCACCAAACGTCAGGCTGAGCTGCGGGTCGAGCTGCTGCAGGCGCTGCAGGTGCTCAACCTTGCGGCGCTTCCACCGGTTCATGTCCTTGGCGCAGTTGGAGACGTGCTCTCGCTCCTGCCGGTACTCGATGTAGGCGACGTTCCAACGCTCCATGGCGCCCGATGCCTGTGTCCGGATGAACTCGGCCATGCGGTTGAAGGCACGGATGAATGCCCAGCGAACCTCCGCCGCCTTCTTGCCGGTAAAGGCCAATGCCACGGCCATGAAGCCGTCCTTCGTCATCAGGTAGTACCGCTGTGGCTTCCCGTTCTGTAAGTGATTGATTTCACGGCAAACCTCAAAATTGAGTTTTGCTGATTCGTCAGGCGCTTCCTCGACAGCCTTGTGGATCGTGCGCAGCACGTTGTCGTGCCGCTTCCCGAAGTACTTCGCAATACGCCTGCTGTCGGTCATTGGCTGCCCGCCGGCCAGCATCACCATGTCTTGAATGGAGTCGATGTTCATTGCCTGCTCCTTCTGAATCTGCCTGAAAAGAAAGCGCGGCCAGCCTGTCGGGCAGGACAACAGACGTTCGGTAGCGAACCTAGGCCGCGCTGCAAACGTTGAGGCCCCGCCGGATCGCGTCCGGACGGGGCCTCGTTAGGTTTGACTTCCCTGGCTCCAATGTCTTGGTAACCAGTTTCAAAGACTTTCTCTCGCAGATGTGATAGGCGCTGAGCGCGCTCAATCACCCTGCAACTGCCGGATCTCGCCCAGCTGTTTGTTGCACTGCTGCAGGCTCAGAATGTTGGCGTTGTAAGCCGACACCACCTGCTCGACAGTTCGATCCTGTGCCCGTGTGATCGGGCACTGCTGGGTCAACGCAGCGGGCGGCGCGACCGGCTTCTCCACCGTCACGTAGACCACCTTGGGCATATCCGGCTTCCGGGCTTTGCTGCAGCTGCCAAACCCGCACAGCGGCAACACGGCAGCCAGGGTCAAAGCAGCGGTATGTCGGCGCACAGGGCCATCTCCAGTTGGGACCGGCATGCGGGCTTGGTCTTTGCGGCCTGCAACGCACGCTCGGCTGCCGTCGCTCGGCGCTGGCTCTCTGCTGCTGCCGCCTGAGCCCGACGCGCGGCCTCGTCGGCTGCCGCCTTCTGCCGAACCGAAGCATCGATCGATGCCTGTGTCTGCCGGTTCACTTCCTCCAGCAGCAACCCGCAGGCATTGGCCGCACGCAGGTTCTCGGCGGCGTCAGCCTCTGCTGCAGCGCGCGCCTTATCGGCCTTGGTGATGCTGACCTGATCCTTGGCGGCTCGGCGCTCGTCGCCGTGCTGACAGCCGGTCACGAACAAGCCGCTCGCCAGCGCCAGGACCGCCAGTAGTTTCAGCAGGTCGGCATATGGGCGTAATGGGTCCAGCATTGGGCACCTACATGAAGGGTTACCCTCCTTGGGGTACGCTGCGCGTGCTATCGACACAGCCTAAGGAGGGCAACATGGAAGCGGGACTATTGGAAGACATTAGGGCGCTGCTAATAGGCAGACGAGCAACGCAAGTTCGGATCAACTTGAGCCGGGCCGAATCCGAGGCAGACATTGAGGAAGTGGAGGTCGATGGCGAGGTGCATCGGGTTCTTACTCGGGCAGCAGCCTTGCGCTCAACAGTTCGAGAACTAGAGTCCGACAAGGCACTCATTGCTGAATTGCTTCGAGAGTGATTAGGAGGCCAAGGGGCTGTTCAAGGCAGGGAAGTCAACTGCTTGCGCAGCTCCTTGGCACGCGCAACCTTCTCCGCGCGCTCCGCAGCAGCAATCAAAGCTGGGAGTTCAGGCACCAACCATCGGCGCAGCCAGAACCGCGGATTCCATTTGTCGTTCATTCCGAACCTCCTGCCTTGATGGTGTCGCTCTCAGGGTCAAAAGGCGGTGGCTCAATGCCAGCCGCACGCATCAATCCTTCGAGCCGGTAGATGTGGCGGATCAAGCGCAGCTCCCTGGCCTCCATCCGCCCAACCCGTTCACCCAGCCGGGTCACTTCCTCGCGCATCAACTGGATCACGTTGACCTCGGCCCCTTCCCTGGCTGTCTCTACGAACTGCTTTCGCCACCACAGCGCTACACCGCCGGCGCCTACCATCAGGCCGCCAACTGCCGTGCCAATGGCCTGCCAGTCCACGTCGACCCCGATCATGGCGCCACCGTCCCGCCGGCCTTGCGGTACACGGCCAGCAAGTCGGCAAGCTCCTGTTCGTGCTGGCCGTAGCCTGCGCCGGGCAGGCTCGCCCAGATGTTGCTGACCGCCTTGATTGCCTCCGGGATCTTGCCCGCCTGGATCAGCGGCAGCGCGCGACGCTCCCGGATCTGCTGCAGCGCGATAAGGTCCTGGCTCAGCGGCGAGAAATCCTTCAGGCCGAGTGTCTTCTTGTAGGCGTCGAAATAGCGGCGCAGCAGCTGGTAGCGGCCTGCCGCGGTGGACTGGATCTTGAGCCTCGGAAGGTCCACCAGCACGCGCGGATGGTCGGCGTAGCTCTTGAACAACTGCCCGCCAACGATCACGTCATAGCCGCGGTCCTTGGTGGCCTGCTTGCCGTTGTCCGTACCTTCGGACCAAGCCAGCATGTCAAGGAAGGCCACGACGTTCACGCCGCCAGCCTGTTGGGGAGTGATCTGCGCCATGGCGTCTCCGGAAATAAAGAAGCCCCGGGAGACCGGGGCTTTTTCGAAACTTGGGTTTAGTGCACTTCTATGATCGGTGTATCCGATCCGCGAGGTAATGAATGCCAAATAGCGTGATGGAGATCATCTGCCAGAGGACAAACTGGTAAACGAAGTATCCAAGCGCCTTTAGCCAGCGAGCCACCTCCGGGCTGGCCAACTTCACTGCTTCCTGGGGAAGATTGCGGAAGAGCATCGCGACAAGCATCGCCATGCTCAACACGGCCAAGTACCCAAAAAGATAGCCGAGGAGCTTTCGTCTTTTTATCTTCTCCCCGTCCAACGTCATGCGATGAACGTCATTCTCAAGCGACAGAGTGGGGAAAGTGGCAATTGCTGCTAACGCGGCCACATAGAAGCCAACCAAGATCTGCATCACAGCACCAACACCAACAAGGAGGCCGCTACCTCCGCCCAGCGGTACGAGCGAGGGCCAGTTCCACCAAATGGTGGTTACGCCCGCAGCCAGCATGCCGGGCAGAAGCCAATCGATCATGACTTTGCCCCAGCCTTCGGCGCTAATGCGCAGATAGGCAAGCGGTGTGATCAACTGACGTAGCGCTTTCCACATGTCTAGTCGCCTTTTTCCTCAGCGAGTTTGGTTGCCATCTGCTTTGCAAAAGTCGTCACAACCTCAGTGTGATCCCAATTCATCGCTTCGGGCAGCTCAATCTTGCAGGACCTGGATACAAGCTTCTCGAGCTCTTCGCCCGGATCTACCGCATCCTCGGGAACGTCAAGCACAGCTTGCTTATGCTTACCCGTCCCCTCTTCCTTATAGTGAATTCGCACTTGCTCATAGTTTTCGCCGAACGCGATCTGGCGCGCCCGGGCAATGACGGCGGAGACTCGCCCCTCTTCGGGATCTTGCCGGACGTCGAGGCATAGGATCTGCCTACGGCGTACCAACTCCTCTGGCTCGTCCAAGCCTTGGTCTTGCAACTCTTCCTTCACGAGGTCGAAAGACATCAACTCGCCCTTCTCAATCTCCTCGATCAAGCTCCTGCTCAGAAGGCCGTCGAGCGAAACAACAGGGAACCAGTTATGCGTGTCATTGCCTTCCTTAAGTTCCCGCTCGCCAGCCTTGTGCAATGGATGGTTAAGTCGACTGAGAACGACTGACGGACCCAGTCCCGGCGATTCCTCGAGCGCGCAGGGATACACTTGGGTAGTGCCCTGGAGAGTGTAGGAAAGGTCGATGACGAGATGCGCCTCGGTGCGGTATCCCTCTCCATCGTCCTTGGCAAACGTACGCGCTGCTCCCGTCTGCATGTTTTCGTAGCTGGCATCGATATATCCAGCGTCAGCCATGACAAAGAGAACAGCCGCGTAGGGCCGGCCATTCTCCTCAAAGAACTCACAGTGCTTGATGCGCACAACCTTCTTTGCACCATCCCTAACAGCTCGCTGATAAAAGCCGTTACCCGCGGCCGTCCTCAGCATTGCGGGCAAATCCCACGCTTCCCGTGTCTTTGCACCGGTTCCGTGCGAGATCTTAATTTCAAGGAAACGCATTACGCGACTGCTACTCGACTTCATTGGCTACCCCTGTGATCTTCCGTGAACGGACAAGGATTGCATAAAACTCAGTCGGCCAGGGCTTGCATCGATGACCAGGCCAGCAACCTGTCACGCAAACGGCCCGCCGAGTGGCGAGCCGTCTGGGCGGGACTCCCCCACCTTGCCTAGAACAGTACCATAACGTTGGCAACGGTCAATACCACCTCGCCCGCTTCTTCCTCTTCGGAGTCGCGCGCAAGAGCCTGAGAGCGTCCTTGCCAAGTTTTTCCCATTGAGGGGCGCCGCCTACCTCCTCCCTGAACGCCTGATCCAGCTCATCACGGAACACCCGCCCCTCTAGGGCATAGTCGAATCGGTAGCCTTCGCCAAGAACATACCGGGCGCCCCATTGCCGGCGAAGCCTTCTGACCAGCAGCTTTGCCCTAGATTCGCTGCCAATCCACGCCCACTGGGCGGCCCCAACCCGCTCCCGACGCCTCAAGCTTCCCTCGGGATCCCGGGTTGCCCCGATTCTGACAATTCCATCCTCACCGCAGGCAACACAAATGTAGACGGCGTTGTTAGCAACGTAGCCCATGCTGTAGCCAGTCATACGCGACGGGCCTCCATAAACGCCATCCCCTTGTCCAGCTCCTTCCGGTACTGCCACTTGGTGAACGTGCCGCCCAGCTTCTTGGCGACGGCTGCGGCCCGCTGCGCCTGGCTACCCCGCCCTGTGAATTCTTCCAGCACCACCAGCGCGCGTACCATGTTCTGCCGGTAGAGGTCGGACAGCGCGCGGTCGATCCATCGATACTCGTCTGGCGAACCAACCATCACGGCGGCGGTGGCTGATCGGGAGACCAGCGTGCGGGTCTCAGTGCATGGGATCGGATCAACCGCCCAGGGCGCGACGGGCAGCACTGCCCCGTTGCGATTCACCCGGCCGGCGCCGGCCCCCAGCAGCATGCGCCGGTCGTGTCCGTCACGGAGCAATGGTGGACGTTCACGCTTCGTGCCCTGAGCGAACTGCTGAGCCCGGGCCAGCGGGTGTTCGTCCCTGCTCGGCGCCTCCTCCGGGGCGAGCGGTGCGCAGAACCGATGTTCCTGGTAATGGCCCCAGTGTTTCAGCTGCTCCTTCAGCGACAGGCTCATTTCCCGCCTCCAGCGCGCGCAGCGGCCAGCCTCTCCATCTGCTCCAACTTCACCGCCTGCTGCCGTGCCAGCGATGCCGACGTGCGGTATGCCTCAGCAGTCGTAGACCGCTGTCCCCGATCCCGCCACAACAGGCGGTCGAGCCGGTCCGCCTGCTTGTCGAGCGTGTCGGCGAAGTGCCTGAGCGCTTGGGACCCCGTTGGGACGAAGCTCATCGGATCCCCCCCGCGTAGGTCTTGCGGCCTGGGCCATAGCTTGTCCGGCGCCGCGGTTGGTCGTCGTTCGCGGCCTCTGGCTTGCGCGGCAGCGGGCCGTCCCAGTTGTCGATGCGCATCTGATCGAAACGGTTCTGCAAGCTGATCCGCTCACCAGCGCGGATGTTGCGCCCCTTTGCAAAGTGCATCTCCACGACGCCCTGGAGATGAGTCTGCTGTTCGGGCGTGTCGTAGTAGTCCTCACGGTGCAGCAGCACGACGACGTCGGCCTTCTGCTCGAGCTCTCCGGACTCGCGCAGGTCGGATAGGGTCGGGCGTCTGTCAGTGCGCCCCGTGACACTCCGGTTCAACTGAGCCAGGGCCACCAGCGGGATTTTCCATTCCTTCGCCAGGTCCTTCCCCTTCTGCAGGATGCGACCGTACTCAAAGCGGGCCATTCGCGGGTCCACGTCGAAGTCGTGGATGTGGTCGATCACAAGCAGCTGCAACGGCTTGCGTTGATGCATGCGCCTTGCACGCGCCTCGAACTGGCGGACGTTCAAGGAGGCGGTGTCATCGATGTACAGGGGCGCTGCCTTGAGGTCTCGAATCGTGGGGGTCATGCGGCTTTGGTAGATCTCGCTGTCCTCGCCGGAATGCCTTGGCCTCGTGACCCACTCGTGGGGGATATGACCAACGGAAGCGACGTTGCGGTCGTGGCAGTCATCGATGCTCATCTCGAGACTGAAGAGCCCGACTGTGAGGCCCTTTAGGGCACTGAACACAGCGACATTCAAGGCAGCAATGCTCTTGCCCATGCTGGGTCGGCCAGCGATCAGGTACGCCGTAGATGGCTGCAGCCCGTGGGTCACGCGGTTGAATTCAGCCCAAGGCGTTTCTAGGCCGGTCAGCCCGCCGCACGAGTGGTATCGCTCTTCCCACCGCTCGTACCACCCGTACATGGTCTCCCCGGCAAGGCGAAGCCCGCCACGCTGGGCTGGCTGCAGCCCTGCAATGTCCTGCGTCAGCTCCGCCAGTAGCTCCGGGAACTCTCGCCCGTCCTGCTGCCGAGCGGATTCCACCGCCTTGCGGCCAACGTCAGCCAACCGGCGCCGACCGGCGTACTGCATGACGATCTCCGCGTACGCGACCACGTTGGCAGCCGAGGGCGTCGTGCTGGCCAGCTCCGTGATGTACGTGCCGTCGCCCACCAGTTCCAGCTTCCCCCGCGATTCAAACCACTCGCCAATGGTCACCGCATCGAACGGACGCTGCTTCTCCGCCAGCGTCCGGATCGATTCGAAGATCAGCTGGTGATCGTGCCGATAGAAGTCCTCAGCAGACAGCGTGTCCGACACAAGCGGCCAAGCTTCCGGGGCCAGCATCAGGCCACCCAGGACAGCCTGCTCCGCCTCAACGCTGTGAGGCGGAAGATTGGGGTCAAAGCGCATCAGCCCTGCCCCCCGTTACGGTTGTTGTGGTAGGTGCCTTCGATGACCTTCAGCAGGTTCTCTTCGGACTTGATCAGCCAGGGCAGGGACACTTGGAAGCTGTTCACCTTGCCCATGAGGTAGTCGCTGCCTCGCATCCACTCGAACAGACCGCGCCACCATTCCACCGACTGCCTCGATGTGTCGGCTTTCCAGCGCGCGCGCAGGTGCTTCTGCCGGCTGTCACTCCACCCCTGGACGACAGGACAATTCGGCAGCTCCCGGTGGTAGGCGGCGATGATCTCCTCGTGGGGGCAGCCGGTGCACGCTTTGCCACCAAGCAGATCGTCCTGCTCAGCCGCCTCATCACCAGCCCCATCGTCACCGGCAGGTGACCCATGGGTTTCTTCTTGATGGTTATATGACGGTTTGGGTGCACGGCGTGCACCCCGTTCGGTCGTGGCGTGCACCCCGTTGGTGTCGTGGCGTGCACCCCGTTCCCCCTCACGGGGTGCATGTGGTGCACCCCGTGACATGACGAGGTCATAGCAAACGGGACGGCGATCGGCAGCCGGGATGTGGGCGGCCACGATTATCTGATTGCCCTTCTTGATGATGCCCGCTTCCAGCAGTTGGGCGAGCCGGACACGCACCGTGCGAACCGCCAAGCCGGTGTCCTGCGCGAGCGTGGATGCCGACGGGAATGCGTTCTTGCCGTCCTTGTCCGCATAGTTGGCGAGGCAGAGCAACACGTGCCGGGAAATCGAGTCGGTCACGTCCTGCTGGTCCAGCGCCCATGTCATTGCCTGAACACTCACGCCGATGCCCCCGAGACTTCCGGGAATGCGGCAATCATCAACGTGGCGAAGGCGCCCAAGTGCTCTGCGGTGATCCAGCGCTTGCTGGACATTTGCTGGATCCACTCCAGCGCCTGCTGCGGGCCGGAACAGTAGAAGTCGTAGGTAGGTTCGTCGCCCGGGCGAGTCCGGTCGTAGATCTCTACCGCGATTCGGCCGTCGGGAAGGCGCTCCTGCAGCTTGACCAAGGGCCTGGCATGGCGCTCCTGGATGCGAGTAAGCGCTTCCTGCATGACTTCGCCATAGGGACGCGGTCCCTGGCCATGCAGGTTTGCATCGGATTCGTGGTGTGGCATAGTGGCCTCGCTCTGAACGAAGCCTCCGCGCATGTCTGCCCGACAGCGGGGGCTTCGTCGTATCTGGACGTTGGGTTCTCGCGCCAGACACCCGAGCGGCCACTACCACGCCAGGGATGCACGCTTTCCTTCACTGCGCCCGGGCCGTTCCGTCGACCTCAGCAGAGTTGATTACCCAGCCGCGACTGGGGCAGCCCCGGCTACGACATTGCCATCGGCGTCGAATTTGTCGGGGAACTTGGCTTGGAAGAACAGCGCCCAGGGCCGGGGAATACCCCGCCTGCGCCACTGGCTGATTGAAGGGGCTCTGACGGAGCACAAGGCAGCGACTCGCTTCGTGCCCCCGAGGGAATCGATCAGTTGCGATGCCTGTACGGGATCGCTGATCGCGGAAACGTGGGTAGTCGTGGTCATGGCGAAGGAAATTAGCAGTTCCTAATTTACTTTACAACGACTTCGTGCGTAACATTGCCTAATTCCATTCACAGACCCTAACCATGGATCTCTCAACCCGGCTTCGCACGGCGCTGGCGCGCGCAGGCGTCTCTCAACTTGAACTGGCCAAGGCCGTTGGGGTTTCCGCCCCGAGTGTGAGCGGCTGGCTGAGCGGGAAATCGCAGTCGATCAGGGGGGATGCCTTGGTCAAGGCTGCGCGCGTCCTTGGGGTTCCGGCCTTGTGGCTTGCAACAGGCGAGGGCTCTATCGACGACGCTCCGGACGCGCCGCCGCTCTCCGTCCGTGAGACACCCCCCGGATACCTTCGGCTCGAGCTACTAGATGGAGCAGCAGGCATGGGCGCAGGGGTCGTGAATGAGGAATTCCCGGAAGTTATTCGGAGCATGGATTACGCCGAATGGGATATCCGGCAACGCCTGGGCTATCTGCCGAAACCAGGCCGACTCAAGCTCATCACTGGTCGGGGCCCGTCGATGGCGCCGATCATCAACAACGGCGACGTAGTCATGGTCGACACCGCCGTCGACTACTTCGATGGCGACGCCATCTACGTGATCAATATTGGCGGCGAAACTCAGATCAAGGGGCTGCAGCGCCGGTCCGACGGCGTGTACATCGTTAGTGCCAACCCGCTCTTCCCGCCCTACGCGGCGCCGGAAGACTTGTTCATCGCGGGCAAGGCGGTGGTCCAGTACAGCGCGCGTCAGATCGCCTAATGCGGATTTCTGAACAAGTTTAGAAATTAGTCAAAGTAAATTAGCTATCCCTATTGCATGTCCGATTAGCAATGCCTAATCTAGCCCTGTCGCCGCAACCCGCGGTTGATGGGAGCCACAGAGATGCACGCAACAAGGGACCTCTGGCGCAGTAAGCACAGACTGGTGCGCCAACTGAACACTCTTCGGAAGCGCTATGAGAGCCGTCTTCCGAACCGAGGCTTCAGCCTTCTCGATCATGCCGACCAGGCGACTGTCTTGGTCGCATTCCCGGACGTCGATCCCCTACTGCTGCCGGTTGAGCATCGTCTCCGCTGCTTTCGAGGCGGATTCGGCTATCGCCTCGGGACGCGCTCGAGGTTGCCGGGATGAACTCCAACTGCCGCTGCATTCAAGCCAGTTACGCCCACGGATCGGACCGGAAGGTCTCTACGCTGATTCGCGTGGGTTGGGTCCTGGTTGCCCTCGCCGCGTCGGTCGTCGTCCCACTGCGAGTCGCAGAGATCGTTGCCGCGAACCACCCCAGCGCCGTTTTTTGCGTTGCCGCACCGAGTGACGCATCTATCCCGACTTTTGCAGTTTCTCACGCCAACCAGAACCAAGGAAACCTGAAAAGTGAGTAGGAAATCCCTGACAGATCAGCAGAGCAGCGATCGCCCTGTCGCCGGCTGCCGAGTGATCAAGCAGTACGAGGAGGGCGAGATCCACATCGGCGACAGCATCCACCTTGTCGTTCTCGCAGCGCGCGACGGGAAAGCCCGTATCGGCATCCAGGCGCCGCGCCATTTGGAAATCACCGCACCAAAACAGTGACGGCCCGAGCGCGTCAACGCCCGAGCCGTCAGCCACGCCGCCCCGCAATCGACCAGATCAAGGAAGCACACATGGCGAAGACCAGTGTACCCCCGGCAGCGCCTGCCGAAGCCCCACGCCTCGCAGACGGTGAGCACTACCTCACCTCCATGTGGCGGGACAACCCACTCTCCGAATTCCTGACGAATAGGCTCGTGAGGGTAGACCGGAACACCAAGGCATCCGTAGCCATCATGGCGGTCCTGCGCCGCGACTTCACGGCCAGCCAGGATGCTCGGGATACCTGCCCTGAAGACGAGCCAGTCCTTCACGACAAGCTGAGTGAGCACATCGTGGATGGGCTGATGCTGGCCGTCGAAAGCCTGCTGGACGAAACCGAAGCCTTGCTCGACTACGTCCGCGAGAACCAGAGCGACGTCTGCCGCCACCCCTTGAAGAAGGAGAACGCCCGTGTCTGAGATGACCGTCACCAAGGAAGAAGCGTTCAGCCTGATCCCGGTGCAGGAAAATGCGCCACTTTTCAAGGTATGCGCCGGGATCGACACCGCTCATAGCGACCTGAAGGCCAGCATCTACTTCGACTACGTCCGGCGGCAACTGAGCAACCTGGGCAGCGACATGGTCACTGACGACGACATGTTCGTTCTCGCTGACCTCCTCGAAATGTGCAAAGCGCTTCGATGCGCGGGGGGTGCCCGGTGAGCGGCGCGGTGGAAGCAGCGAAGACCACTGAGATGGCGATTCCAAACTCGCCGCTCGTAGTTGCCGCTGGCTGTGACCTGGATCTGGCATTGAGCAAGGCAAGGCTGCTCACCGACCACGTGCAGGAGCTGCTCTGGCAGGGCATGCGGCAGGCCGATGGGAAAGACGTTTCCTTCGGCTACGACACGGTCGTGACGATGGATTTCCTTCTCGACATTGTGACTGGCCTGTATCGGGCCGCGGGAGCAGAAGCATGAGCATGTTCGATGATCTGCTGGATATGACTCACGTGGAGCAGGAGCCGGACTTCCTGATTGACGCCAAGGGCGTGCGTTGCCTTCGCCGGGCGATCACGTTCGGACTCCACGCACTGGTGCAAGTCCAGAGGGCCAAAGAGGCGGTGAGCGCTGCCGATGGCAACGGCCAGCAATGGCCGGACGATATTCGGCTCGCGATGCCTGGCGAGTCGTTTGCCTCGAGCATCGAAGAACTGGCCGACGCCCTGCTCTGGATCGAGTACGCCAGCCACGTGAAGGAGGTGCGTAATGACGCTGCAGCTGATCACTGAACTGCGGTCCGCCGCTGCCACCCTTCGCCGCCCCGGTGGCTCGACCACCGACCGGATCAGCGCCGAGCTGCTTGAACGGGCGGCCCAGACCATCGCGGTGCTGCAGCGCGCGCCGCTGCCGGCCACCACCGTCACGGATCTGCTACCGATCTTGCAGGACGGTTGGACGCTGGAGGACTACGGGACCTGGGCGATTCGTGCGGCCGAGCGTGCACACGGAATCGGCACCAATGTCCCGCACCCACCGCCGCCCGCCTGGTCCGAGGCCCCGGACGGCTACAACTACCGGGCGATGGACAGCGATGGCCGCTGGTGCTGGTTCAAGCGCCGACCCTATACCGAGACGTTTGGCAGCTATGACGGCTGGGACTGCGACGAAGGCATCCGCGAGGCTCGCGGGCTGAGCTTCTTCCCACGCTGGGCCGAGACGGTGGAAGAACGTTCGGAGGTGGCCTGATGGGCAGCTTGGATTGGGTCGAGATTGCGGATGGCCTACCCGACGACGAGGAGACGGTGGTCGTGCACGTAGTAATGGCAGCTGGAAGCGCGCACGCGAAGAGAGTTGGGGCGGAGGAAGGATGGCAGGGGTTCGGCATAGGCACCTTCTGGACTGGCAGCGACGAGCAGTGGGAGGTCTACGGGATCGCTGGTGAGGTCACTCGGTGGGCGAGAATTTCGCGCCCTGCGCTTGCCGTGAGGGGTGAGCCGTGGGTATGACCGGTAATCGAGCGAGGGAGCGATCAGCCAAGCAGCTCAAGCCGAACCTCACACAGGCTCAAACCAACCACCTGCGCAGGCTGCTGGCATGGGTTCGCGGCGAAGTCGGGCAGACGCCGCAGGAGATGGTCGAAACGCTCAGGGGACTCGGGCCGATGCCTGAGCCCAGCGCCGAGGCAAAGACGCGCCTGGTGGACAGTTACAAGCGGGCCGAAGCGGTGCCTAAGTACGTGCGGGCCGCAGTGAAGGCGTTGGAGAAGCTGCTGGTCAAGCAGGAGGGCGCCATCGTGGACGTTGAAGCAGGCCCCGGCTTCGGTGCAGGGTTCGAAATCGACGCCACGCGCCACGTCCTGCTGCCGGTCGTGCGCCGAGCAGGGCCGGCTGCAGCGCCGCCGCCTGTCCTCTCGTCTCCGCAGCCGTGGACGGATCAGGCGCCGACGGAACCGGGCTGGTACAGATTCACCTGCGAGGAAATTGATGGCGCGATCGAGCGCGTGCTGGTGGTGGCCGAACGCCTCACTGGTCAGCTGCTCGCCGTGGACACCGAGATGGGAACGCTGGCCTTACAGCATTACCACGACGGCCTGACCAATCCGCGCTGGAAGAAGGTGGGGGGGCCGACCAATGGCATGGATTGACCGACTTGTCTGGCGCATCACCGCGCGCAACTGGCTCAGCTGGCCGACGGAGCGCCGCCACCGGCTGACCGGCCGCTACCAGCACATTCGCTACAACGAGAACGGCCGTTGGAAGGACGGCCGGCTACCGAAAGAAGGAGGCCCGCATGGCCGCTGATACGATCGACCCCATCCTCAAAATGCCCGCGGTGGTGAAGATCACTGCTCTGTCCGAATCCTCGATCCGCCGGGGCATGCGCAATGGCACGTTCCCGGCGTGCAAACGACTCGGGCCGCGTGCGATCGGCTGGCCAGAATCGGTGATCAGGGCTTGGGTTGCCGGGACTGGCGCTGCTTCTGCTTCGCCAAGTGATCAGCCCACCGGTCCATCATCTTGATCCGATCGGCCAGAAACTCGGCGTGGTTGTAGGCCGCGCCGGTCTTGTTCGTCTTGGCGTGCGCCAACTGCATGTCCACCACGGCCGACGGGTAGCCGGCCTCATGAAGCCAGGTCGACGCGGTCGCGCGGAAGTCGTGGCCAGAGATCTCATCCATACCAAGGTACTTCAGGCCCATGTTCACCGCCTCGCGTGACATGGGCTTCTTCGGATCCCGCTGATTGGGGAACAGGTAGGTTCCGGCGCCGGTGATCCCCTGCAGTTCACGGAGGAGCGCGACAGCGCGCGGGGCCAGCGGCACCCAGTGCTTGCGGCGCTTCTTCATCTCGCCGGCATCGATCTTCAGCAGCGGCGGCTCAGCTTCCCAGTCAATGTTCACCCACTTGGCGGTCCGCAGCTCCTTGGTGCGGACGAAGGTGAGCGCCAGTAGCTCAATCGCAATGGCCGTCTCACGGTTCCCGGGGTACGTCTCCAGGCCAGCGAGCAGCTTGCCCATTGTTGCGGCGGAGTGCGCCACAGCGTGTGTCACGGGCGGCTTCTTGATCGCGCGGCGCACGGGGTGAGTCGGGTCCGCGTCGGCGCGCAGGTTGACGATCGCATGCTCGAACACGGAGGACAGTGTCTGCCGGGTAACGATGGCCACGTGGGGACCGGCTTTCTCGGCCTTTCGCAGCAGCTTCAACACATCAGCAGGCGTCACCTCACGGATCGGCCACTTGCCAATGTCCGGCAGGATCCGCTGGTCCAGGTAGCGCCTTGCCCGGTCTCTGTGCGAGGCTGACCAACCCTTCTCCGCGCTCGAATACCATTCCTCGGCGTTCTCAGCGACCGTGTTGAGCGCGTTCTCTTCGCTGCGGGCCTTGGCGATCTTCCGTTGCAGCACTGGATCCTGCCCAAGCTTCACCTGCGACTTGGCCTGGCGCATCGCAGCGCGCGCGTCCGCCAAGCTCACGTCCCGCAGGCTACCGATGGCCAGCAGCCTCTGCTTGGAATCGAGGCGATAGGCGTACCGCCACAGCTTCGATCCGTTGGGCCGGATTTCGAGGAACAGCCCACCACCATCGCTCAGTCGGTAGGGCTTCTCTGCCGGCTTTGCGCCGCGAATCTTGAAGTCTGTAAGAGCCATCGAACGTCGTCCGTCCCTGTACGCATTGTGGGTCAGATGATACCAACATCCGTACCAACAATTTCGTGCACTCTTATGACGGCTCGTGATCCTTGCTGAATGCAAAATCCAGCCGAAATGGCCGAAAACAAGGCAGTTTCAGCAAGTCGATGACAGCTTGTGATTTCTCATGATTGCCGTGACCACATTCAAACTGATGATGCGCATGCAAGGGACCTACGACAGGAAACCGGGCAAGCATACCGGTTGCCCGCGGGGCTGCGCAGTCTGCCCGGCCAGGCCGCGACGCCCTTCACACGGGTCCGGACGAGCGCGAAACGCCCAGCTGGATTAGGATTTATGCTCCAAATGAAGATGAATCGAGTTTTGATGAGCGACCACCGCCACCGTTTCCTGCAGCTGGCCCTGACCGCCGACGCCCTGCGCTTCGGCCAGTTCACCCTCAAGTCCGGCCGGCTGAGCCCCTATTTCTTCAACGCCGGTCGTTTCGACTCCGGTTCGCTGCTGTCGCAGCTCGGCGCCTGCTACGCCGATGCCATCGATGCCAGCGGGATCAAGTACGACGTGGTGTTCGGCCCGGCCTACAAGGGCATTCCGCTGGCCACCGCGATGGCCTGCGAGCTGGCCCAGCGTGGCCGTGACCTGCCGCTGTCGTTCAACCGCAAGGAAGCCAAGGACCATGGCGAAGGCGGCCAGCTGATCGGCGCGGACATGAATGGCAAGCGCGTGCTGATCGTCGATGACGTGATCACCGCCGGTACCGCGATCCGCGAAGCGCTGGGCATCATCCGCGCCGCCGGTGGCACCCCGGCCGGCATCGTGGTGGCGCTTGACCGCCAGGAGATCGCTTCGGAAACCGATCGCCGTTCGGCGGCGCAGTCGGTGGCCGAAGAGGCCGGCATTCCGGTGATTGCCGTGGCATCGCTGGCCGATCTGCTTGATTTCGCCTCCGGCAACCCGGAACTTGTGGGTTACCGTCAGCCGCTGGAAGCCTACCGGGCCCAGTACGGCGTTCGTTCGATCCGCTGACCGACCAGGGGAAAGGTCATGTCCCGAGTTCCTGCTGTTCTCCTTGCCGGCCTGCTGCTGGCCATGCCGTTCACGCTGCCGGCGCAGTCGCGGGGTGGAGACAAGGTGGAGAAGAAGCTGTACTGCTGGAACGAGGGCAAGGAGCGGATCTGCAGTGATTCGCTGCCGGCCGATGCGGTGAACCATGCCCGCGAGGAATTCAACGCGAAAAGTGGCCTGCGCAATGCGCAGGTCCAGCGCGCGTTGACCGACGAAGAGCGTGCCGCCGCCAGCACGGTGGCCGCGCAGCAGCAGCTGGACCTGATGGCTGCGCAGACCCGCCAGCGCACCGAGCAGGCGATGCTGACCACCTATGGCAGCGAGGACGACCTGCGCCGGGTGTTCGCCGAACGCCAGGAAGTGCTGGACAACAACCTGAAGACAGCCGAGTACAACGTCACCAGCCTGCGCGAATCGCTGGTGGCGCTGCTGTCGGCCGCCGGTGACCGCGAACTGGCCGGTGGCAAGGTGGCCGACAAGCAGGCCGAGGCGATCCGCCAGCGGCATGTACAACTGCAGTCGCAGCAGCGCCTGCAGGCCGGGTTCCTGCAGCAGCAGCAGGCGTTGAAGGCCGAAATTGAAAGCACCCTCCAGCGCTATCGCGAGCTGAAGGGCGTGGCGCCGGCGAGCCAGGCCCCGTGATTCGCTTGTAGAGCCGAGCCCATGCTCGGCTCCGCGTGACCTTGGGAAAGAGCAGCCGAGCATGGGCTCGGCTCTACAGTAGTCGGCACCTGGTTACGGCTTGGCCCACGAAATTTATGCACTCTTTACGCGTCGGCCCGGTCCGGCGCGTAGTGCGTTTATGGGCGGCAGGACGACGATGGCGGCCTGAGGTGGAGGGGTTCCACCAGGACGCTATTGCAATGTCCCCCTGGCTGTCGTTGTTGTGTGGCGTGCTGGTGCTGGTCGCCGCCGCCTATCTTCTTTATGTCGTGCTGCGGCCCGAGTCGTTCTGAGCGGAGCCGGCCATGACTGAGATGCTTGTGATTATTGCCGCCAGCCTGCTGCTGGCGTGGCCGCTGGGCCTGTACCTGGCCCGCGTGATGCGTGGCACGCCGATGAAGGTCGACGTGCTGTTCCACTGGATCGAGAAGCCGCTGTACCGGATGTTCGGTGTTGATCCGGTACGTTCGATGTCCTGGCGCGGCTACGTGCTGGCCTTCGTGCTGAGCAACGTGGTGGTCGCGGTACTGACCCAGGCGGTGTTCATGACCCAGGCCTGGCTGCCGCTGAATCCGGACCAGATCCCGAACATGCGCTGGGACACCGCGCTGCATACGATGATCTCGTTCCTGACCAACACCAACCAGCAGCACTATTCTGGCCAGGCGCAGCTGTCCTACCTCTCGCAGATGACCGGCATCACCGGCCTGCAGGTGGTGACGCCGATGATGGGCCTGGCGCTGGCGGTGGCCACGCTGCGCGCGTTGTTCTCGCGCGCGCCGCAGGCTGCGGCGGCCACCGGTGCCGGCGACGACCGCCAGGTGGCGGTGGGCAACTACTATGTGGATGTGGTGCGCCTGTGCGTGCGCTTCCTGTTGCCGCTGTGCCTGGTGTGGACGCTGCTGCTGACCAGCCAGGGCGTGCCCTCGACGATGGCCGGTGGGCCGCAGGCCTCGCCGATCGATGCCAGCGCCGGCATGGCCCAGCAGAAACTGCCGCTGGGCCCGGTGGCAGCGATGGTCGCGGCAAAGCAGCTTGGCGCCAACGGTGGCGGCTGGTACGGCCCGAACAGCAGCTTCCCGCTGGAGAACCCCACCCCGCTGTCGAACGCGCTGGAGATCGTCGGCATCCTGCTGGTGCCGATGGCGGTGATCTTCATGATCGGTGCGTTCACCGGCCGGCGCCGGTTCGGCGCCCTGGTGTTCAGCTGCATGCTGGGCATGTCGCTGCTGTCCACCGGCGCGATGATGTGGAGTGAAGGGCACAGTGCCAGCGCCGCCACGCCGCTGCTGATGGAAGGCAAGGAGGTGCGCTTCGGCGCCGACGGCACGGCGCTGTGGGCCGCGGTGACCACCCAGGTTTCCAACGGCTCGGTCAACGGCATGCATGACTCGCTGGCGCCGCTGAGTGGCGGCATCGCGATGGTCAACATGCTGGTCAGCGCGATCTGGGGCGGCATCGGCTGTGGCCTGCAGCAGTTCATCGTGTACCTGCTGCTTGGCGTGTTCCTGGCCGGGTTGATGACCGGGCGTACGCCGGAACTGTTCGGCCGCAAGCTGGAAACGCCACAGGTACGCCTGCTGGCCCTGCTGGTGTTGCTGCAGCCGATCACCCTGCTGGTGTTCACCGCGATCACCCTGGCCGTGCCCGGGCTGGCCGCTACCTCCAACCCGGGCTTCCATGGCATCAGCCAGGTGTTCTACGAGTACGTCTCGGCCTACGCCAACAACGGCTCGGGCTTCGAGGGGCTGGGCGACGCCACGCTGTGGTGGAACCTGAGCTGCTCGCTGGTGCTGCTGCTGGGCCGCTTCCCGCTGCTGATCATCCCGCTGGTGGTGGCCGCACAGCTGGCCGCCAAGCGCCAGGCGCCGGAGTCTGCCGGCAGCCTGCAGATCGAAACCCCGACCTTCGCCCTGACCCTGGTCTCGGTGATCGTCATCCTGACCGTGCTGCAGTTCATGCCGGCGCTGGTACTCGGCCCGATCGCCGACCACCTCAGCCTGGGACTGCACTAAGGACACCCCGATGAGTACCCACGCAAGTTCCACCCGTAGTTCCCTTGCCCCGCGCCCTGCGCTGCTTGATGGCGCCGGCCTGCGCCGTGCGCTGGTCGAAGCAGTACGCAAGCTCTCGCCGATGCACCTGGTGCGCAGCCCGGTGATGGCGGTGGTGATGGCTGGCACGATCGTCGCGGCCATCGTCACACTGACCGGTAATGCGCCGCTGGGCTTCGGCCTGGCAGTGACCGCGATCCTGCTGGTGACCGTGTTGTTCGGCAATTTCGCCGAAGCAGTGGCCGAGGCGCGTGGCCGTGGCCAGGCCGCGTCACTGCGCCGTGCCCGCCAGGACCTGGTGGCACGCCGGCTGGCGGCGCCGCAGCCGGGTGCCGCAGAAGCCCAGGTGCCGGCCGCCGAACTGCGCCCGGGCGACCATGTGATCGTCAGTGCCGGTGAGCTGGTGCCGGCCGATGGCGAGATCGTGCAGGGCCTGGCCACCATCAACGAGGCGGCGGTGACCGGCGAATCCGCCCCGGTGCTGCGCGAGGCCGGTACCGACCGTTCCGGCGTGATCGGCGGCACCAAGGTGCTGTCCGACCAGATCATCGTGCGGGTGACCGCCGAGCCGGGGCACAGCTTCCTGGACCGGATGATTGCCCTGGTGGAGGGTGCCAACCGGCAGAAGACGCCGAACGAGATCGCGCTGACCCTGCTGCTGGCGGCGATGACGCTGACCTTCCTGGTGGTGGTGGCGACGCTGCCGGCGATCGGCGCGGCGGTAGGCGTGCAGGTCGATCCGCTGCTGCTGATCGCGCTGCTGGTATGCCTGATCCCGACCACCATCGGCGGCCTGCTGCCGGCCATCGGCATCGCCGGCATGAACCGTGCGCTGGCTGCCAACGTGCTGGCCAAGTCGGGCAAGGCGGTGGAAGTGGCCGGCGACGTCGACGTGCTGCTGCTGGACAAGACCGGCACCATCACCTACGGCGACCGCCAGGCCAGCCACTTCCATCCGTTGGCCGGCATCGACGCCAGCCAGCTGCGTGAAGCGGCGCTGCTGTCCTCGCTGGCCGACCCGACCCCGGAAGGCAAGTCGATCGTACGCCTGGCGCGCGAGCAGGGTTGCGCCACCGCCGAGCCGGACCATGCCGAGTACCTAGCGTTCAGTGCACAGACCCGCATGTCCGGCGTGGACCTGGAACATGGCCGGCAGATCCGCAAGGGTGCCGCCGATGCGATCCGCGCCCACGTACAGGCGCTGGGCGGCAACGTGCCGGCGGAACTGGCCGGTCGCGTCGAGCAGGTGGCGCGCAATGGCGCCACCCCGCTGGTGGTGGCCGAGGGTCGCCACGTGCTGGGCGTGATCGAGCTGTCGGACGTGGTCAAGCACGGCATGCGCGAGAAGTTCGCGCAGCTGCGCGCGATGGGCATCCGCACGGTGATGATCACCGGCGACAACCCGCTGACCGCCGCTGCCATCGCTGCCGAAGCCGGCGTCGATGACTACATCGCCGAGGCCCGCCCCGAGGACAAACTGGCGCGCATCCGCCAGGAGCAGGCCGGCGGCCGGCTCGTGGCGATGGTCGGCGACGGCACCAACGACGCCCCGGCACTGGCCCAGGCCGACATCGGCCTGGCGATGAACTCCGGTACGCAGGCGGCGAAGGAGGCCGGCAACATGGTCGACCTCGATTCGGACCCGGCCAAGCTGCTGGCGGTGGTGGAAGTGGGCAAGCAGCAGCTGATCACCCGCGGCGCGCTGACCACCTTCTCGCTGGCCAACGACGTCTCCAAGTACTTCGCGATCCTGCCGGCGCTGTTCGCCGCTGCCGTGCCGACCATGGCCGCACTGAACGTGATGCAGCTGTCGAGCCCGCGCAACGCAGTGCTGGCGGCACTGATCTTCAACGCCCTGGTGATTCCCGCCCTGATTCCGCTCGCCCTGCGTGGCGTGCGCTTCCGCCCGGCCACCGCAACGGCGCTGCTGCGCCGGAACATGCTGGTGTACGGCCTCGGCGGCGTGCTGCTGCCGTTCGCGGCGATCAAGGCGATCGACCTCCTTCTTGTCCTGGTATTCGGCGCATGAACCGTACTGTTTCCACTTCGTCTTCCCTTCCCCGCGGACAGAAAGCCGAGGCCCGCGTGGCGAGCCTGCAGGATGGCGCAAGCTGGCGCCCGGCGATCGGCCTGGGCCTGGCCACCCTGCTGCTGGCCGGCGCGGTCTACGCCGGCGTCGCCACCGGCTTCGCCGGCCTGGCCTACCCGACCCAGGCCGAGGGCAGCCTGCTGCGCGACGGCAACGGCCAGGTGCGCGGCTCGGCGTGGCTGGCGCAGCCGTTCACCGGTGATGGCTACTTCCAGGCGCGTCCGTCGGCGGCCAACTACGACCCGATGGCCGCGGCCGGTTCCAACATGGCGCGCAGCAATCCCGCGCTGGCCGAGCGCGTCGCTGCCAGCACCGCTGCGGTGGCTGCACGGGAAGGTGTCGCGCCAGCGCAGGTTCCGGCCGAGCTGGTAACCCAGTCCGGCGGCGGTCTCGATCCGCAGTTGTCGCCGGCCGCCGCACAGCTGCAGGTGTCGCGCGTAGCGCGTGCCCGTGGCCTGCCGGTGGAGCGCGTGCAGGCACTGGTGAAGGCCCATACCGAAGGGCGCCAGTGGGGCCTGTTCGGCCAGCCACGGGTGAACGTGGTGACGCTGAACTTCGCGCTGGACCATGCAGCCAAGGCACCGTGATGCCGGCCTGCACCGGCTGCGCGCACAATGGCAGCCATGACAGCGGCCCCCATGACTGATGCACGTACCCGCCAGGCCGATGCCCTGGTTGAAGGCCTGCAACGCGAAGCCGGCGGCAAGCTGACCGTGTTCCTCGGTGCGGCGCCGGGCGTGGGCAAGACCTACACCATGCTGACCCGCGCGCAGGAACAGCTGCGCCGCGGCGTCGACCTGGTGGTGGGCCTGGTGGAAACCCATGGACGCACCGATACCCAGGCCCTGCTGGAGGGCCTGCCGCAGCTGCCGCTGAAGGACGTGGCCTATCACGGCCATGCCCTGCAGGAGATGGACCTGGACGCCGTGCTGGCACGGCATCCGGCGCTGGTGCTGGTGGATGAACTGGCCCATCGCAACGCGCCGGGCAGCCGCCATGAGCGGCGCTGGCAGGATGTGATGGAGCTGCTGGACGCCGGCATCGACGTCTGGACCACGGTCAACATCCAGCATCTGGAAAGCCTCAACGACGTGGTGATGCGGATCACCGGCGTGCGCGTCAGCGAGACCGTGCCCGACGGCGTGCTCGACCGCCTGCACGACATCGTGCTGGTCGATCTGCCGCCGCGCGAACTGATCGCTCGCCTGCAGCAGGGCAAGGTCTATGTGCCCGAACAGGCCGCTCAGGCCCTGCAGGCGTTCTTCTCGCCGGCCAACCTGACCGCGCTGCGCGAACTGGCGATGCAGGAAGCCGCCGACCGCGTCGACAGCAGCCTGCGCGAAACCCGCGCCGCGCGTGGCGAAGGCAATCTGCCCCTCCGTCGCGGCGTTCTGGTGGCCATCGACGGGGGCGGCCAGAGCGAATACCTGGTGCGGGTGGCGCGGCGCATCGCAGAGCGCCGCGACGCACCGTGGACGGTAGTGACCGTGCAGGGCCGGCGCCAGGACGAGGCGACCCGGCGCGAGATCGATGCGGCCTTTGCGCTGGCAAGGCGGCTGGGCGGCGACGCCGAACTGCTGCATGGATCGAGCATTGCCGATGCCCTGCTCGACCACGCCGCACACAACGGCGTGTCGACCCTGGTGCTGGGCCGTACCCGCGAACGTCCACTGGCACGGATGTTCAACCGCACCCTGACCCAGCAGCTGATCCAGCGTGGCGCGCATTACGAGATCACCATCATCAGCACGCCGCAGGCACGCGCACGCTCGCGCCGCGAGAGCCTGCTGCCGCCGATGCGCGGCATCAGCTACGAGCCTGCACAAGCCCTGATCGCGACCGCATTGGCCTGTGCGGTGGCGTGGCTGGCCGAACACTGGGTGGGCATGGCCGACCTGTCGATGGTGTTCATCGTGGCGGTGGTGCTGGTGGCCGCACGCACGCGCGCCAGCGTGGCGGTGATGGCGGCGATCCTGTGCTTCCTCGCCTACAACTTCCTGTTCATCGCGCCCCGCTTCACCTTCGCCATCGGTGCACGCCAGGGTGTGATCACCGTGTTCCTGTTCCTGGCCGCGGCACTGGTGGCCGGGCGCCTGGCCTCGCGCCTGCGCATGCAGGTCATCGCGCTGCGTGCGGCCAACCGGCATGCGCGTGCGCGCCAGCAGCTGGGGCGGCAGCTGGCCAGTGCGGCCGGCAATGGCGAGGTGGCACAGGCGGGTCGGCACGCACTGGAACAGGCCATGGACGTACCTGCGTGGCTGCGGATCGGCGCCGATACCGCAACCGGTGGCCGTTCGCAGCCGGGCGATACCGATCTGGCCGCCGCCGACTGGGCCCTGCGCCACGGCCAGCCCAGCGGCCGCTTCACCGACACCCTGGCCGGTGCGCAGTGGTGGTTCCTGCCCCTGCTGGATGGCGAAGACCGCGCCATCGGCGTGGCTGGCCTGTACCTGCCCGGCGCGCAGGCGCGCCTGCTGCCCGAACAACGGCAGCTGGCCGAGGCGATGGTGGATGACATCGCGCAGGCCGCATTGCGCACCCGCCTGGTGGCCGAACTGGAGCAGGCGCATGTCAGCAACGAAACCGAGCGGCTGCGCTCGGCCCTGCTCTCTTCGGTGTCGCACGACCTGCGCTCGCCGCTGGCGGCGATGATCGGTTCGGCCGACAGCCTGGCCAGCTATGGCGCGGCGATGGATACGGCCGATCGCCGTGCTCTGCTGGACACCATACTGATAGAAGGCGAACGGCTGGATCGCTACATCCAGAACCTGCTGGACATGACCCGCCTCGGCCACGAAGGGCTGAAAATCAACCGCGACTGGATCGGCGTGGACGAACTGATCGGCTCGGCGGCGCGGCGCCTGCAGCGCTACCAGCCAAAGGTGCGGCTGGAGCTGGACATTCCAGCCACGCTGGCACCGATCTGGGTGCACCCGGCGCTGGTCGAACAGGCCGTGTTCAACGTGATGGAGAACGCGGCCAAGTTCTCGCCGCCCGACGCCGCAGTGCAGGTACAGGCGCGCGAGCTGGACGGCCAGCTGCGCATCGACGTGATCGACGCCGGCCCCGGCATTCCCGATGACGAGCGCGCGCGCATCTTCGACATGTTCTACAGCGTCGAGCGCGGTGACCGAGGCCGCCACGGCACCGGCCTGGGCCTGACCATCTGCCAGGGCATGATCGGTGCGCATGGCGGCAGCGTGCAGGCGCTGCCCGGACGCGACGGTCGCGGTACCCTGATCCGCATCACCCTGCCCCTGCTCAAGCCAGCCTCCCACGATGAGCCCGACCCCGATTGATGCCAGCGTGCCGGCCGCACGCGTGCTGGTGATCGATGATGAAACCCAGATCCGCCGGTTCCTGGACATCAGCCTGCGCGCGCAAGGCTACCAGGTGCGGCAGGCCGCCACCGGCCAGGAAGGCCTGCAGCTGGCCGCCAGCGAGGACATGGACCTGGTGATCCTGGATATCGGCCTGCCGGACATGGAAGGCCACGAGGTCCTGGAACAGCTGCGCCAGTGGAGCCAGGTGCCGGTGATCATGCTGACCGTGCGCGCCGGCGAAGCCGAGAAGGTGCGCGCACTGGATACCGGCGCCAACGACTACGTGACCAAGCCGTTCGGCACGCAGGAACTGATGGCGCGCGTGCGGGCGCTGCTGCGCACGCGCAGCGTGCCGACCGATGGCACACCGCCGGTGTTCGACGATGGCCATCTGCATGTGGACCTGGTGCGCCGTGAAGTGGCACTCGATGGTGAACCGGTGGCGCTGACCCGCAAGGAATACGCGCTGCTGTCGCTGCTGCTGCGCAATGCCGGGCGCGTGGTGACCCAGCCGCAGATCCTGCAGGAGATCTGGGGGCCGACCCACCAGCACGACACCCATTACCTGCGCATCCTGGTCGGCAAACTGCGGCACAAGCTGGGTGATTCAGCGCTGGATTCGCGCTACCTGTTCACCGAGCCGGGCGTGGGATTGCGGTTCAAGGGGTGAAAGCGTGCCGACCAGCGGTCGGCACCCACCATGCGTGGATGAACATCCAGCGAAGAGCATCCACGCATGGCGTGGATCTACCGCGTCGACCAAGGTCGGCACCTACCAACAGCCGCCGGAATCTGTCAGAGGTGGGGCGGTGTCGGAGTGCGGGGTGTCAGCCGCATGGGCCCGAGGCATGCCTCGGGCGGGTTGGGCAGGACGCCCAACCCCGGGCTTGCCGTGTGCGCAGGACAGCGCACACGAGCAAGCGGCGACCGAGCTTACATGGACGTACTTGCAGCGTCCCCCGTAACCGGACCCACCCCGCATCCTACGGATAGCCGGCCTTTGACGTTGACGTTGATTCGGCGGGTGCCGGGCGCCGCCCGGCCCCACCTCAGAACCCCAGCGGGGTGTCGCCCAGCACCGGCTGCAGCTGGCTGCGGAACAGCGCCTGGATGCGTTCCAGTGCGGCCTCGTCGTTGCCCTCGAAGCGCAGCACCAGCACCGGCGTGGTGTTGGAGGCCCGCACCAGGCCCCAGCCATCGGGGAAGTCCACGCGCAGGCCGTCGATGGTCGACAGTCGGCCGCCGACATACGGGTTGTCCGGCGACTGCGCCGCCGCCACCAGCATTGCCACCAGCGCATGCGGCGTGCCGTCGGCCACCGGCACCTTCAGCTCCGGCGTGGCGACCATCTCCGGCAGCTCTGCCAGTACCTCATCCGGGGTCTCCTCGCGCTGGGCCAGGATCTCCAGCAGGCGCGCCGCCGCATACAGGCCATCGTCGAAACCGAACCAGCGCTCCTTGAAGAAGAAGTGGCCGCTCATCTCGCCAGCCAGTTCGGCATCGGTCTCGCGCATCTTCGCCTTCATCAGCGAATGCCCGGTCTTCCACATCAGCGGGCTGCCACCATTGCGCAGCACGTGGTCGGACAGCTTTCCGGTGCACTTCACGTCGTAGATCACCATCGCGCCGGGGTTGCGCATCAGCACGTCGGCGGCGAACAGCATCAGCAGACGGTCGGCATAGATGATTTTGCCGTCAGCACTGACCACGCCCAACCGGTCGCCATCGCCATCGAAGGCGACGCCGAGGTCGGCCCCGAAGCGCTTGACCGTCTGCACCAGGTCTTCCAGGTTGGCCGGTTCGCTCGGGTCGGGATGATGGTTGGGGAAGGTACCGTCGACATCGCAGTACAGCGGAATGACTTCAGCACCGATGGCTTCCAGCAGTTGCGGTGCCAGTGCGCCGGCCACGCCGTTGCCGGCATCGGCCACGACCTTCAGCGGACGGTCCAGCTGCACGTCGTCGGCGATGCGCTGGATGTAGTCGGCACTGACATCGCGCTGCTGGTAATCGCCCGGCTCCGCAGCCTGTACCAGGCGGCCCTCGACGATGCGCGCGTAGAGATCGGTGATGGCATCGCCGGACAGCGTCTCGCCGCCGATGACAACCTTGAAACCGTTGTACTCGGGCGGGTTATGACTGCCGGTCACCGCCACGCAGGTGCCGGTACGCAGGTGGAAGGCGGCGTAGTACACCACCGGAGTCGGCGCCAGGCCGATGTCGATCACCGCACAACCGGCGCGGCGCAGGCCCTCGGCCAATCCTGCGGCCAGTTCCGGGCCGGACAGGCGGCCATCGCGACCGATCACCACCTCGCGCAGGCCCTGCTCCAGTGCCACGGTACCGATGGCCTGGCCGATCAGCGCGGCGGTCTTCGGCGTCAGTTGGCTGCCCACCACGCCGCGGATGTCGTAGGCGCGGAAGATACCGGCCGCCAGTTCCTCGGCCGGAACCGGCGGCGGGGGCGGCGGTGCACTTTCAGTGGTGCTGGCCCCGGCCACCGGCGGCGGCGCCATCTGCAGGCTCTCGCTCAGGGTCGGGCCATGATCCGCTTCCGCCACGGCCGCACGCCGCGGCAGCGGCAGCGTCTTCGGCAGGCGGCCGCGACCCACCACCAGCAGCACGGCGATGAACGCCAGCAGCAGCGCAACGATGGCGCTGGCCAGCGAACCCAGGCCCAGCGGACCGGGTTCGATATTGGGTACCGCGGCCACCAGCCGCAACGGGGTACCCGGGATCGGCCGCGCCAGGACTTCGGCACTTTCGGCCAGGCTGGCATCGCCCAGGGCGACGAGGTCATGCGCGCCCTGGCGCAGGCCAAGGAAACCGGCCGATGGCGCACTCACCTGGTCCAGCGGCGAGGTCAGGCGCAGCAATGGCTGGCGCACGTAGAGCACTGCCGGGCCCAGGCTGCCCAGCGGCACCGGTGCCGCCAGGCCAAGACGATTGCCACCCCCATCGCGGACCACGCGCAGGCTGGGGCCGGCCTCGGCAAGCGCTCCTTCCAGCAACGCCAGGCGGGCATAGCCGAACGTGGCCGGGTCGGCGTAGGCATTGGCCAGATCGGCGGTCAGCACTTCAGCATGCTCGACGCCGGTCCAGCTCTCGCGGACCGCGAGTGCCGCCGCAGCGGCATCGCCGGCCTGCAGCGCCTGCTGCACGCGCTCGTTCTTCAGCTGCTGCTGCAGCTGCTTCAGCTGGCCGGCGGCGGCCTCCTGCAGGCCCTGCACAGCCTGGTCGCGCGCAGCTTCCAGCGCCTGGCCGTTGGCCTCCTGGCGCCATTGCTGCACCGCGCTCCATCCGAACCAGCCGGCCAGCAGGACCAGCAGCACCCCCAGTAGTGGTGCACTGCGTCCCAACGACCGTCCCCGCTGTCCTTCCCCGATGCCGCTCATCGATGTCCCCTGTCAACGCACCCCGGTATGGCCGAATCCACCCGTTCCGCGCACGCTGTCGGTGAAAGTATCCACCACCTGCAGGCTGACGCGGGCAATCGGCACCACCACCAGCTGCGCGATGCGATCACCCGGCTCGATGGTGAACGCCTCGCGGCCGCGGTTCCAGACGCTGATCAGCAGCGGTCCCTGGTAGTCGGCGTCGATCAGGCCGGTGCCATTGCCGAGCACGATGCCGTGGCGGTGGCCGAGCCCCGAACGCGGCAGGATCAACGCGCACAGGTGCGGGTCGGCGATGTGGATGGCCAGGCCACTGGGCACCAGCGCGGTGTCGCCCGGCTGCAGGGTCAGCGCGGTATCCAGCGCCGCGCGCAGGTCCATGCCGGCGCTGGCTTCGGTGGCGTAGGCCGGCAGCGGCCAGCTGTCGCCAAAGCGCGGATCGAGCAGCTTGACCTGCAGGGGTTGGGAAGTGAAAGCCTGGGTCATGCCTGGAGTCTCCGCGCGATCAGCGCCAGCAGTTGTTCGGCCAGCTCGCGCTTGGAGGTGGCCGGGAATACCTGTTCACCGTCCTGCCAGAAGGCAGTGGCTGCATTGTTGTCGCTCTCGAAACCACCGCCGCTGATGCCGACCTGGTTGGCGATCACCAGGTCAAGGCGCTTGTCGACCAGCTTGCCACGCGCATACTTCTCCACGTCGTGGGTTTCGGCGGCAAAGCCGACCACCAGCTTCAGCGACTGCGTCTGCGCGGCAACTTCGGCCAGGATGTCCGGCGTGCGCACCAGCTCGATCACCAGCGACTGGCTCTCGGCGGTCTTCTTCAGCTTCTGCGGTGCAACCTGGCGCGGTGTGTAGTCGGACACCGCAGCGGCACCGATATAGATGTCGGCCGGCAACGACTTCAGCACGGCATCACGCATCTGCGCGGCCGAGCGCACGTCCACACGCTGCACGCCGGGAGGCGTCGGCAGCTGCACCGGGCCGCTGACCAGCACCACCTGGGCGCCCATCGTCGCGGCGGCCGCAGCCAGGGCAAAGCCCATCTTGCCGCTGCTGCGGTTGCCGACGTAGCGCACCGGATCGATGTCTTCATAGGTCGGGCCAGCGCTGATCAGCAGGCGCAGGCCCTGCAGCGCGTGGGTTTCCGGTGCGGCAACCGCCGCTGCAGCACTGCCATTGGCCGCCAGCGCGGCGACGATGTCGCCGGGCTCGGCCAGACGACCCGGACCGGATTCGCCTTCGGCCAGCGGACCGTCGACCGGGCCGATCACCTGCGCGCCGCGCTGGCGCAGCAGGGCGATGTTGGCCTGGGTGGCCGGATGCAGCCACATGCGGTGGTTCATCGCCGGGCAGATCGTCAGCGGCGCGGTGCTGGCCAGGCACAGGGTGCTGACCAGGTCATCGGCGTGGCCCTGGGCCAGCCGCGCGAGCAGATCGGCGGTACCTGGGGCGACCACGATGCGATCGGCCCAGCGCGCCAGTTCGATATGGCCCATGGCCTGTTCGGCGGCGCTGTCCCACAGCGTGGTGCGGGTCGGCTGCCCGGACAGCGCCTGGAAGCTGAGCGGAGTGACGAACTGCTGGGCACCGGCAGTCATCGCCACCTGCACCTGGGCACCGGCGTCGCGCAGGCGCCGCACCAGTTCCAAGGCCTTGTAGGCCGCGATCCCGCCTCCGACGCACAACAGCAGTTTCTGACCTTCCAGCGCGCGGGCCGGCGCGGGAGAAGCGTTGGGGGAGTCAGCCACCTGGAATTCCTGTGCAAACGAGGGCGCTAGCTTACCCGAAGGTCGGTAATGTCCCGGTGCCCGGTGCACATAGCGGGCGGCTATCAGCAGATGGAGCCCGCCTGCATTGACCCGGCATTCACCCGGTATCGGTTTCGGACCTTTCCTATACCTCCAGGGGCCTGCGCTTTTGCAGAATCAGGCATTGGCTGCCGCCCGCCGTGGCCTGTTCGATCTTCGAGGAACCGCGTGCGTCCACGCATCATCATTGCCGACGACCATCCCGTGGTCCTGCATGGCATCGCCATCGTGCTGCAGACCTACCTGATGGACATCGTCGGCAGTGCGCGTGACGGCGCCCAGCTGCTGGACCTGGTGGACCGCCACGACTGCGATGCAGTCCTGACCGACCTGTCGATGCCGGGTGCCGGCCCGGACGGTCCGGAGCTGATCGACGCGCTGCGCGTGCGTCGCCCTGGCCTGCCGGTGGTGGTGCTCACCGGCGCCCGCCATCCCGGCCTGCTGGACGGCCTGCTGCGGGAGGGCATCAGTGGCCTGGTCGACAAGTGCGCCGATTTTGCCGAGCTGCCCCAGGCGCTGAACGCCGCATTGGCCGGGCACGTATTCGTCTCCCAGCAGCTGCGCCATCACCTGCAGGCCCGCGACCTGCTGTTCCCGCGCGAACCGGCACCGCTGTCGGCACGCGAGAAGGAAGTGCTGGATCTGCTGGCGATCGGCCTCAACGTGAACGAAGTCGCCAAGCGTTGTGGGCGCAGCCCGAAGACCATCAGCCGGCAGAAGGCCGAAGCCAAGCGCAAGCTGGGGCTGCAGAACAACCAGGAACTGTTCGACTACCTGCAGACCCGGCGCGACTGAGGTATCGACCGACCCGGGCCCGCGGCAAGCCCCGATGGGAGACGCCGCCGAAGCTGGCGATGATGCAGGCATGCCCATCCATGACTGGCCCGAACAGGAACGCCCTCGCGAGAAGCTGATCGCGCGCGGGCCCACGGCACTTTCCGACGCCGAGCTGCTGGCCCTGTTCCTCGGCTCCGGCTTCGGCGGCCGTGATGCCGTGCAGACCGCGCGCGACCTGCTGCAGGCGCATGGCCCCTTGCGGGTGCTGCTCGACCGTCCCGCGGGCGAACTGGCCCGCTTGCCCGGGCTGGGCCCGGCGCGCAGCTGTACGCTGGCTGCCGGGCTGGAACTGGCCCATCGCTACCTGGCGGCTGAGCTGGAGCACGGCGAGGCGGTTGGCAACAATCCGGCGGCGGTCGGCCGCTATCTGCAGCACCGCCTGCGAGGGCAGGCACGGGAGATCTTCATGGCCCTGTTCCTGGACAACCGCCACCGCCTGATCGCCTGCGAAGAGCTGTTCCACGGCACCATCAACGCCGCGCCGGTCTACCCCCGCGAGGTGGTCCGGCGTGCCCTGCTGCACAACGCGGCGGCGGTAATCCTCAGCCACAACCATCCTTCGGGCGACCCTGAACCGTCCAGCGCCGATACCCGCATCACCGATGAACTGCAGCAGGCGCTGGCGATGGTGGACGTGCGCCTGCTGGACCACTTCGTGGTCGGCGAGGGCCGTCCCGTTTCATTTGCTGAACGGGGCCTGCTGTCCCCGCCCCAGCCTCGGCTGTTCGGCTGAGCGCGCCCCCTTCAGGCGCCACCGGCCGCCCCCGCAGGCATGTTCTGGTCAGCGTGGGCGCGGGTACATGCGCTAAAATGGGCGATTCCGCCGCTCATTCTCACAGCAGGCCTCGTGAAAAATCTCCTCCGCGCCCTGATCAGCCAAGGCATCGAAGCCTTGCGCGCCAATGGCACCCTGCCCGCCGACTCCCTGCCGCCGGACTTCGTGGTCGAGCGCCCGAAGACCCGCGACCACGGCGACTTCGCCACCAACGCCGCGATGCTGCTGGCCAAGGCCGCGCGCAGCAATCCGCGCGCACTGGCGCAGGCGCTGGTCGAGGCGCTGCCGCGCAGCGAGGACGTCAGCAAGGTCGAGATCGCCGGCCCCGGCTTCATCAACTTCCACCTGGCCCCGGCCGCGTACCAGCGTGAAGCCGCGTCGGTCATCAAGGAAGCCCACGACTACGGCCGCAACCTGTCCGGCAATGGCCGCACGGTGGGCGTGGAGTACGTGTCGGCCAACCCGACCGGCCCGCTGCATGTCGGCCATGGCCGCGCGGCGGCGATCGGCGACTGCGTGGCGCGAGTGCTCGATGCCAACGGCTGGAACGCCAAGCGTGAGTTCTACTACAACGACGCCGGCGTGCAGATCGAGAACCTGGCGCTGTCCACCCAGGCACGGATCAAGGGCATCGCGCCGGACCAGGACGGCTGGCCGGAAGGTGGCTACCGCGGTGAGTACATCGCCGACGTCGCACGCGCCTACATGGCCGGCGCCAGCGTCGACCTGGAAGGCAGCACCGTGGTCGGCGCCAAGGACCCGGACGACATGCAGGCGATCCGTCGCTTCGCCGTGGCTTACCTGCGCAACGAGCAGAACCTGGACCTGGCTGCCTTCGGCGTCGACTTCGACATCTATTTCCTGGAAAGCTCGCTGTACGCCGACGGCAAGGTGGCAGAAGCGGTGGCCAAGCTGCAGGCGTCGGGGCATACCTACGAGGAGGGCGGCGCGCTGTGGCTGCGCAGCACCGACTTCGGTGACGACAAGGACCGCGTGATGCGCAAGTCCGACGGCACCTTCACCTACTTCGTGCCGGACGTGGCCTACCACCTGTCCAAGTGGCAGCGCGGCTACGAGCGCGCGATCACCGAACTCGGTGCCGACCACCACGGCTCGCTGGCGCGTGTGCGCGCCGGCCTGCAGGCGATGGAAGTGGGCATTCCGCAGGGCTGGCCGGAGTACGTGCTGCACCAGATGGTCACCGTCATGCGTGGCGGCGAGGAAGTGAAGCTGTCCAAGCGTGCCGGCAGCTACTTCACCCTGCGTGACCTGATCGAGGAAGCCGGCCGCGATGCCACCCGCTGGTTCCTGATCGCGCGCAAGCCCGATTCGCAGCTGACCTTCGACATCGACCTGGCCCGCCAGCAGAGCAACGACAACCCGGTGTTCTACGTGCAGTACGCGCATGCCCGCGTCTGCAGCCTGCTGCGCCAGGCGCAGGAGAAGGGGCTGGTGTATGAACAGGCTGATGGCCTGGCCAACCTCGGCCGCCTGGCCGACGACGCTTCGCTGCTGCTGATGAACGAGATCTCGCGGTACCCGGAAGTGGTGGAGGCGGCCGGCGTGGCGCTGGAGCCGCATCTGGTGGCGCAGTACCTGCGTGAATTGGCGCACGCGTTCCACACGTGGTATCACGGGACGCCGGTACTGGTGGAAGATGCCGCCGATCGCAACGCCAAGCTGACCCTGGCCTGCGCTGCCCGCCAGGTGCTGGCCAACGGCCTCGACCTCCTGGGCGTCAGCGCCCCGGAAAAAATGTAAGCATCAGGAGACGCAGTACCCATGGCAGCACGACGCGGCAAAAACCAGGCACGACGCAACAGCAGCAGCCAGGGCACACCCGGATGGGTGTGGCTGGTCGCTGGCGTGGCGATTGCGGCCGTGGTGTTCCTGGCGGCGCCGAACCTGTTCAAGGGCGAAGGCGATGGCTTCCTTCGCGCCGGACCGCAGCCGAACCCGAACGCGCAACCGGCCCCGGTCGCTGACGCCGACAGCGATGTCGGCACCCAGCCGGCCGCACAGCCGGCTACGCCGAAGCCGGCCGAGCCGGAAAAGCCGGCCGCGACCCAGTACGACTTCTACACCCTGCTGCCGGGCAAGGAAGTTGAAATGTCCGACGCCGAACTGGCCGCCAGCGCGCGTGCCGAAGACCAGCGCCGGGCCAGGGCCGAAGCGCAGCGCGCGCAGGCTGCACTGGAAGGCAAGCCGGTTCCGCCGCCCGCGGCGCCAGCACCCACAGCCACGGCCAGCGTGGCCAGCACCGCCCCGGTGACCGCGACCAGCCGTCCGCTGCCGGCACCGCTGAGCGAACGCCCGGCGGCGGCAACGCCTGCAGCCGGCACCCCAACGGCGTCGACCAGCAACGCCGCGGCCACGCCTGCAGCACGTGCGGAAGCCGCACCGGCAGCGACCGGTACTCCGGCAGCTGCTGCACCGGCTGCCGCCGACAACGCCCGCTACATCCTGCAGGCCGGTGCGTTCGGTGCCTCCGGCGATGCCGAGGCGACCAAGGCCAAGCTGGCGATGATGGGCCTGGCGGCACGCGTGGAATCGGCGCAGATCAACGGCAAGACCGTGTACCGCGTGCGTATGGGACCGTATGGGAGCGCCGGCGAACTGTCCGAGGCCAAGCAGAAGCTGGATGGCACTGGCCTGCAGGCGATGGCGATCAAGGCACAATAAGCCTCCCGCTGAACGAAAAAGCCGGGCAATGCCCGGCTTTTTCGTTTCTGTAGAGTCGAGCATGGCTCGACTCTACAGACGACCGTCAGCCTTCGCGGGCGACCTGGAAACCGGCGAAGGACTGGCTGACCGGCATCAGCTCCAGGCGATTGATGTTCAGGTGCGGCGGCAGGCTGGCCACCCAGAAGATCTGTTCGGCGATGTCTTCAGCGGTCATCGGGTTGGCGCCGGTATAGAGCTTGTCCGATGCCGCCTGGTCGCCATGGGTACGCACCACGGTGAACTCGGTTTCAGCCATACCCGGCTCGATCGTGGTCACGCGCACGCCGGTGCCGTGCAGGTCCGAACGCAGGCCCAGCGAGAACTGGCTGACGAAGGCCTTGGTGCCACCGTAGGCGTTGCCACCCGGGTACGGGTAGACGCCGGCCACCGACGAGATGTTGATGATCGCGCCCTTGCGCTCCACCAGCTGCGGCAGCAGGCGATGGGTCAAGGTCACCAGCGCGGTGATGTTGGTGTCGATCATCGTGGTCCAGTCCGACAGCTTGGCGCTCTGTGCCGGCGCGGTGCCCTGTGCCAGGCCCGCGTTGTTGACCAGCAGATCGATCTGGCCGAACGCAGGCGGCAGTGCCAGCAGGGCCGCCTCCATTGCCACCGGATCGCGGATGTCGAAGGCGGCGGCGTGAACCACGTCCTTGCCGTAGCGCTCGACCAGCGGCTGCAGGCGTTCGCCGCGGCGGCCGGTGGCGATCACCTTCCACCCGGCCTGGGCGAAGCGGTGGACGGCGGCGGCGCCGAAGCCGGACGTGGCGCCGGTAATCAGGACAGTGCGGGTCATCAGGCAACTCCAGGGGGAAAAACCGGACGCCCATTCTGGCACCGTCGGCCCGCCCCTGCGTTGCCGATGCCGGCTGACCACGCCCGGGGCGTGCGCGGCTCAGCGCACGCGGAATACCCGGGCCTTGGGCAGGTCTTCGTCGACCTGCAGGAACCAGCGCCCGGCGATTCCTGGAACAACGGCGATCTGCGGCGAGTGCAGCACCTTGCGCAGCTTCATCTGCCCCTTCATCACCTGCCATTGCTGGCCGTTATCAAGGGTGAACAGCGTGCCTGGCTGCCAGCCTGCGACCTCTCCGACCACGCGTGCATTGACCGGTCCTTCTTCCAGGCCCAGATGCATTGCTGCCGGTGCCGGCACATTGGCAGGCAGCGGCGCAGCGGCGGGGGCCACCGCTGCCGTCGGCCCGGTGGCCGCGCGCTCTGCCTCGCGCAGTACCCGGTTCAGTGCCTGCAACTGCGCTGGATTGAGCCCGACCTCGGCCAGTTGGGATGCACTGAGGCGCCGCTCGACGGGTACGAAGCGGTCCTGGGCGAAGGCAGCGAAGCTGCTGGCGAGCAGCAGTGCGGAAAACAGATACCGGCGCATGCAAGGGTCTCAGCGAACGAGTGCCCACGATGCTGCAGTTCGATGACACTCCGGTGACACGCCAGGGGCCGCTACAATTGGACCATGATCAACAATGATGTCCTGCGCAGCGTGCGCTACTCCCTGGACCTGGGCGACCACCACGTGGTGGCCCTGTGCCAGATGGCCGACCCGGCCTTCGCCGTGGAGACCGAGCAGGTGAAGGCCTGGTTGCGCCGCGAGGACGAAGCCGGTTTCGAGGCGATGAGCGACAGCGCGCTGGCGCACTTCCTCGATGGCCTGATCGTGCACCTGCGCGGTCGCGACGAGAACCAGCCGCAGCGCGCGGTGGAGACCCGCATCGACAACAACCTGGTGCTGAAGAAGCTGCGCGTGGCGTTCCAGCTGCGCGACGTCGATCTGATGGAGATCTTCGCCAGCGCCGGTTTCAATGTCTCCAAGTCGGAAGTGGGCGCACTGTTCCGCCAACCCGGGCACGCCAACTACCGGCGTTGCCTGGACCAGATGCTGCGCAACTTCCTCAAGGGCCTGAGCCTGCGCCTGCGCGGCTGAGCACGGCCTCGACGAACGCCCGCGCCGCCGGTGTCGGCAGCCGCTGCCAGACCAGGTGCACGCGGCGGGTCGGGGTCGGCTGCAGCGGAATCCGCACCACGCCTTCAAAGCCTTCGGCGATCAACGCCGGCACGATGCCGACCGCCAGCCCATGGCGGACGAAGCGCTCGACCAGTTCCATCAGGTTGACCTCGAAGCGGACCGTGTGCGGCAGGCCGGCGGCGGCGAAGGCATCGTCGGTCTGCCGCCGCGCACCGGTGCCGCGCGGGAAGTCGACCAGCGCTTCATCCTGCAGTTCGGTCAAGGGCAGCCACTTGCGCCGGGCCAAGCGGTGCGACGGCGCCAGCACCGCCACCAGGTCTTCTTCCTGCAGCATCTGGTGGCAGACCCCGTCCAGGCCGGCCGAGGGCGCCAACCCCACCAGTGCCACGTCCAATTCACGCGACTGCACCTGCGCGATCAGATCCTCGCTCTTGTCCACCCGCAGCTGGAACTCCACCTGCGGGTGCGCCTGCTGGAAGGCTGCCAGCATCGCCACCACGTCGATGCCGGTCAGCGAGGAAATCTGCCCGATCGCCAGCAGGCCACGCACCTCGCCACTCACCGCGGCCACGTCAGCGCGCAGGTGGCGCAGGCTGGCCAGCACCTGGCGTGCGTGCACCAGCAGCGCCTCACCGGCCGCCGTCGCCCGTACCTGGCGCGGCAGGCGTTCAAACAGCGGCGTGCCCAGTTCCTGCTCCAGGTAGGCAATCTGGTGGCTCAACGCGGACTGCACCACGTGGCAGCGTTCGGCGGCACGGGTGAAATTGCCCTCTTCGGCCAGGGCGACGGCAAATTCAAGCTGCTTGAGATTCATCCAGCTATCTCGTTTCCAGATGGCATGGATGATGATGATTCATTTCCATCATGGTCGCAGCAGGCGGACACTGTGCACCCCGCTTTGTGGAATACCGCGTGAGTCCGTCCCTCCCCCCCCTGCACCGCTGGCAGGTGCTGCTGATGTCGGTCGCCACCGGCGTGGCCGTGGCCAGCAACTACTATGCGCAGCCACTGCTGCATACCATTGCCGATGCCTTCGGTGTGCCGTTCGGCCAGGTCGGCATGGTGGTCACCGCCGCGCAGCTGAGCTATGCCGCCGGACTGATCCTGCTGGTGCCGCTGGGAGACCTGTTCGAACGCCGGCGCCTGATCGTGGTGATGAGCCTGTTGTCCGCCGGCGGGCTGGTGATCAGTGCCTGTGCGCCGTCGCTGGCCTGGCTGCTGGCGGGCACCGCCATCACCGGCCTGTTCTCCGTGGTCGCCCAGGTGCTGGTGCCGTTCGCGGCCACGCTGGCCGCGCCGGAACATCGCGGTCGCGTGGTCGGCACGCTGATGAGTGGCCTGCTGCTGGGCATCCTGCTGGCGCGCACCGTGGCCGGCCTGCTTTCCAGCCTGGGCGACTGGCGCCTGGTGTACGCGATCGCCGCTGCCACCCTGGTGCTGACCGCACTGGCATTGCAGCGCGGCCTGCCGCGATTCCACCACAGCGCCGGCCTTGGCTACTTCGCATTGCTGCGCTCGATCGGCGTGCTGTTCGTGCAGGAACCGGTGCTGCGCCAGCGCACCCTGCTGGGGGCCTGCAGCTTCGCCATGTTCGCGATCTTCTGGACGCCACTGGCGTTCCTGCTGGCACAGCCGCCGTATGCCTACAGCGACGCCACCATCGGCCTGTTCGGGCTGGTCGGCGCGGCCGGCACGCTGGCGGCCGGCCTGGCCGGCCGCATGTCCGACCGTGGCCAGACCGGGCGTGCCACCGCCATCGCGCTGGCGCTGCTGCTGCTCTCGTGGCTGCCACTGGGGCTGTCGGCCCACTCGTTGCTGGCGCTGCTGGTCGGCGTGGTGGTGCTGGACCTGGCCGCGCAGCTGCTGCACGTCAGTAACCAGAACCTGATCTATGCACTGCAACCGGCAGGGCGCAACCGCCTCAATGCCGGCTACATGACCGGCTACTTCATCGGCGGTTCGCTGGGTTCGCTGCTGTCGGCGCAGGTCTACCAGCGCTTCGGCTGGACCGGCGTCTGCGTGGCCGGTGCTGCGGTGGCGGTGCTGGCCCTGCTGCTGTGGCTGCCCGGCGCGCTGCGTGCGCGCCAGGCCTCGGTGGCCGACTAGAAACTGCCCTGCAGCGCCAGCTCCCATCGTCCACCGGCATTGCCCGGGAACAGGCGCTTGGCCGCACTGTCGGTGTCATGCACGGTGGCACGCAGCTCCCATGCCGGGGCCAGCGTGGCAATGGCACTGAGCTGCCCATGCAGGTAGTCCGGGCCCTGCGCGGTGGCCAGCCAGTACTGGCCCACCGCCGCTTCCAGGCGGACGCGTTCGTGCAGCGGCACACGCACACCCAGCTGGGCGTAGGTACCGCGATGGCCACCGGCCAACGCATCGTTGGAATGGGCGACCTGCAACCAGGCGCGCTGCTTCCAGCTCACCGTGGTGTTGAGTTCGGTCCAGTCCAGCGCGCGGCCGGTGCCCGGGTACATGTAGCGGGTCAGGTTGGCATCCAGTGTCCAGTCCGGGGCCAGCGCACCGGACCAGCCCGCCACCAGGTCGAACTCGCTGCGCGCACCATTGTCCGGCTTGAACGAAACGTTGGAGCCCCACACGCTGGCGTACCAGCCCGATGGGATCGAAACCTTCGCGCCCGCCTGCACCGCCGGGTCGCCGTCGCTCTGCGAGCTGCCACGCCACACGTAGTCGCTGGTCAATGCCGCACTGCCACTGGCCTGCACCTGTGCCTGCGCGCTGCCGATCCCGAGCAGCCCTGCCAGGGCGGCCACCACCGCCGCCATCATCCCCTTGCTGTTCACTGCACTGTGTTCCTCGTCGAAGGCGGTTATGCCGCCGGGAACGCAGTGTCGAGGCGGTGGCCGTAACGGATCGAGGGTGCTGCCGGGGCCGTCGCGCAAATTCGGCGTAAATCCCGTGAATCGGGGCCACATGCCGGCAGCGCGGTATCATGGTGCCCTGTTTCCAGAGAACCAACCGCGTGGACGCCATCCTGACCCCGGTATCGATCGGCGAGCTGATCGACAAGATCACCATTCTCGAGATCAAGGCCGAACGCATCGACGATGCGGCCAAGCTGAGCAACGTGCGCACCGAGCTGGACGGCCTGCTGCCGTTGCTGCAGCAGCAGCTGCAGGGTCAGCCGGCGCTGGCCGTGCTGAAGCAGCAGTTGAAGGCAATCAACGAGCGCATGTGGGACATCCAGGACCAGCTGCGCGACAAGGAAGCGGCCCAGGTGTTCGACGATGGCTTCATCCAGCTGGCACGCGGTGTCTACGGCACCAATGGCGAGCGCGTGCAGGTGAAGAACGAGATCAACCGCGTGGCCGGTTCGGCCCTGGTGGAAGAGAAGCAGTACCAGGGCGAGTAAGCCCGCTCATCCGCATTCGAGCAGGTGCCGGATGCGGAACAGCTCACCATCGCTGTGGATGCCCAGCTTCTCGTACGCCGTCCGCTTCTGCGTGCTGACCGTACTGGCCGTGCGCCCGAAGCGCCGCGCCACCTCCCCGGTGGTGCAGCCCTGCAGGACCAGCCGGAGCACCTCGCGCTCACGTCGGCTCAAGGGCGTCAGCACCGGCGCCGGTGTGCGCCGCATGCGTGATCGGTTCAACTGCGTGCGCAGCTCCGGGGGCACGAAGCGGCCGCCACGGGCCAGTACCTCCACCGCGCGCCGCAGCATCGCCGGCGTGGTTCCCTTTGACAGGAAGCCGCGCGCGCCGGCCTGCATCGCCATGGTCACCATGCTGGCATTGCAGTGCGCAGACAGCACCAGCACCGGCAACAGCGGCCAGCGCCGCGACAACAGCCGCAACAGGGACAGGCCCTGTTCGGGACCATAGGGTGCCAGCAGGTCGATCAGCAGCAGGTCGATGCCATCCGGCTGGCGCTGCAGCAGATCGAGCAGATCAGCTTCGCGGGTGAAGCTGCCACAGACCTGCACGCCACCGTGCTGGCAAAGCACCACCTCCACCCCCAGACGCAGCACGGGATGCGGCGCCAGCATTGCCAGGCGGCGGGGCCGATCGAGGGGCAGAGCGGGAACGGCAGGCGGCATCACATGGATCCGACGATACGAAGTGCCCACCGTAGGGCCGCGCCGGGAGCAGCGGAATCCAATTTATTGCAACGCAGCAGCGGCCTCGGAACATGCTCAGCTGCGGTTTCGGGTCGTCACAACGCAACAGGCCCGGCATGAGCCGGGCCTGTCGAGGCATCTTCAGCGCGCAGGCGCGCCGAGGAAGCAATTACCAGCTGAAGCGCGGGCCGACGGTGTATTCCTTGTCGCCGTCGCGGTTCATCTTCAGCTCGCCGTTCAGGCCCCAGTTCTGGTTCAGCTTGACCTGACCACCCAGGCGGCCGTACCACTGGCCTTCCGGATTGATGCCGTGCTTCTTCGAGAAATCTTCGTAGCCGACCATGCCGTAGACTTCGGCGTGGGCACCGAAGGCGGTGCGGATACCGGCTTCAGCGCTGTAGCCGTTGAAGTCCAGGCCGTGCTTCTGGTCGCGCTTCTGGTAGGCAACGCGAGCGACGAAGTCGGTGGTCGGGGCGATTTCAACGTTGTAGCCGGCGCCGATCTTCCACTGGTCCAGCTTGATGTTGGTGTGGTCGATTTCCTGGCGGCTGTAATCACCGAAAGCGTGGAAGTTCGGCAGGAAGCCGTACGAGCCCTTCACGCCCCAGCCGTCGGCCTTGAACGCATCGATGTCGGTCTTGGCGTAGTCGGCTTCGGCATAGTTGTACGACAGGTTCTCAGCAGCCGAGGCGGTGAACGGCAGGGCAGCGGCCAGGGCCAGAGCAATCAGCGAATTCTTCATGGGGGTACACCTTTACTTTCTTATGGTGTGCAGCAGCGCCAAGGCGCCATCGCATCGGGAATGTAAATTCTCCGTTATTCGCCACAACGCTCCCTGAAAACAGCGGTCTTCGCATTGCTGAATTTTCTGGCTTGATTCAGGCTGTTTCTGGCATACGCGCGCGGCGCGCGTGCATTTGTGATTCGTCACCGACTGCAACAGGAGGTTGCCTTGCACGTTTCCGATCCGCTGCTGATGCCTGTTCGCGCCGCCCTCTTGGCCTGCGCTTCCCTGTTTCCGATCCATGCTGCGCACGCGCTGCAGGCGGCTGACTACCAGCGCGCCGAACGCGTGCATGACAGTCATCTGCGCGGTGCGCTGCGCAATGCATCGGTCCTGCCCCACTGGCTGGCCGATGGGCGCTTCTGGTACGAACGCGAAGACACACAGGGCCGGCGCCAGGCGATACTGGTCAATCCAATCCAGGCTACGCGCCAGATCCTGTTCGAACCCGATGCGCTGGACGCCGCAGTTGCACCTCTGGGTGCCAGCGGGCCACGCCTGCGCTTGAACAACATGCAGGTACTGGATGATGGCCTGCGCCTGCAGTTCAACGGCGAGGCGGAGATCAACTGCCAATGGCCACGCCTGCAGTGCACGGCCGCACAACACGCGTTGCCGCCGGCTGATGCACTGCCGTCGCCCGGCGGTGATGCCTGGCTGCAGGTACGCGACCACAACCTGTGGCTGCAGCGCTCTGGAGCGGCGCCGCAGCGACTGACCCAGGGCGGTGAAGCTGGGCATGGCTATGGCGTACTGCCGGACTTCACCCTGCGCGGCATTCCACGCCGTCTGGGCCGGATGCCGGCACGACCGTTTGCGGTGAGCTGGTCACCCGATGGCCGTTACGCAGCCGGCATCCGCTACGACGAACGCGCGCTGCAGGACTATCCCTATCTGGAAAGCAGCCCGACCCACAGCGCGCGGCCGCGCGTGCATACCGTGAAGCTGGGGGTACTGGGCGATGCACAGCAGGTATGCGACAGCCTGTATGTGATCGATATCCCCAGCGGCAGGCAGCATGACATCGCGCTGCCCGAGGGCTGGAACACGCTCAGTGAGGCCGGCATCCTGGGTTGGGACGGCGATCGGTTGTATGCCGTGATCGCGCACTTCGGCACGCCGCGCAGGCTGCGCCTGGTGGAGATCGATGCCAACAGCGGTGCATTGCGCACGGTTGTGGAAGAAGCCAGCGACACTCGCCTCCAGCTCAACGTGTATTCCTACAACCGGCCCGCGGTGGCCATCCTGCCCGGGCAGGACACCGCCGTGTGGTTCTCGCAGCGCGATGGCTGGGGCCATCTGTACCGGGTGCGCCTGTCCGATGGCAAGGTGCTGCGCCAGCTCACCCGCGGCAAATGGGTGGTGCGTGACCTGCTGGGTGTGGACGCTGCGGGTGGCTGGGCGTACTTCAGCGCCGGTGGCGTCGACGGTGGCGACCCCTACGTGCGCGGCCTGTACCGGGTATCGCTGCAGGGCGGTCCGATCCAGCGCCTGGCCGCCGATGGCAACGACCACATGGCCGATGCCGGTACCGGCGCGCTGTTCGGGGGGCGCGCTCCCCAGGCGCTGTCGCCTGGCGGTGGGTATCTGGTGGATACCGTTTCCCGTCTCGACCAGCCACCACGCACCGTGCTGCGGGCCAGCGATGACGGACGTGAAGTGATGGTGCTGGAAACAGCCGATGACAGCGCGATCGTTGCTGCCGGCTGGCGCGCACCACGGCGCGAACGGCTGCTGGCCGCCGATGGACGCACGCCGATCTTCGCCACCGTCTACCTGCCCCGCGACTATCGCGATGATGGCAGCTTCCCGGTGATCGACGCGATGTACGGTGGTTCCTTCATCAGCAATGCGCCGGTGACCTACGCCGAGGCGGTGTCTGCCCTGAATCCGGTATCCCGCGCCAGCCTGGCCGAACTCGGCTTCATGGTGGTCAGCATCGATGCGCGCGGCACCGGTGGCCGCAACAAGGCGTTCCATGACAGCAGCTTCCTGCGCGCCGCCGATGTGCAGCTGGATGACCATGTGGCTGCGCTGCGCCAGCTGGGCGAACGCTACCCGGGCATCGACCTGGAGCGGGTCGGCATCTACGGGCATTCGTTCGGCGGCTATAGTGCAGCGCGCGCCCTGCTGCGCTATCCCACGTTCTACAAGGTGGGCGTGGCCTCGGCTGGCAGCCACAATTTCCAGGGTATGTACGGCGGCGCCCTGCACGGCATGGACCGGCTGTTCGGTGGGGTGCTGCCGGCCACGCCCAATGCCGAAGGCGTGCCGGCGCCCTTTGCCGGGCTCGACAATGCAGCACTGGCCGGCAACCTGCGCGGGCATCTGCTGCTGGTCTATGGCGAACTGGACGAGAACGCGCCACCGGCGCTGACCCTGCAGCTGGCCGCCGCCCTGAACAAGGCCCAGCGCAGCTACGACCTGCTGTACCTGGCCCGGCAGGACCACGAACTGTTCCGCAACGACGCCACCTACACGCACCGCATGTGGGACTACTTCGTGCGCCACCTGGCCGGCCAGCAGCCACCGGATACGGTGCTGGCGCCGCTGCCCGGTGGCCCGGGCTGAACAGGCGCACACAGGATGTCGATCCACGACGCCCTGGTTCGTCGGGTACTTGAAGGCCGTGCATGCGGCACGGTCCATCCGGAGGCAGGCAATGAGCTACATCGATGGTTTCGTCCTGGCGGTGCCCACCGCCAACAAGGAGAAGTTCCTCGCCCACGCACGCACAGGAGATCCCGTTTTCATCGAATACGGCGCGCTGCGCGTGGTCGAGTGCTGGGGCGATGACGTGCCGCACGGCAAGACCACCGACTTCTTCGGCGCGGTGAAAGCCACGCCGGATGAGACGGTGGTGTTTTCCTGGATCGAATGGCCGGACAAGCCGACCCGCGACGCCGGCATGAAGAAGATGATGGAAGACCCAAGGTTTGATCCGGCGACGAATCCGATGCCGTTCGACGGCGCGCGGATGATCTACGGCGGCTTCGTGCCGATCTACGAACTGACGCGCTGAACCGGGCGGACGTGCTCAGCGCGCGTCCGTTTCATCGCTGGCAGCGGCATGGCCAGCGCCCCGTGCGGCGCCAGCGCCGAGGCCCACACCGCCCATCCCAGCGCCCATTCCGCCACCGCCACCTCCTCCACCCGCACGACCGCCCTTGGCATCGCCCTTGCCGCCGACACTGGCGCCACCCGGCCGGGTCGGCCCCTGCGGCGGTATCTGCAGGTCGGTCGGAATCGGCGCCAGATCCAGCGCTTCGCGCACGAAGTCGCGCAGCGAGATCACCAGTTCGTGGGTATGTACCGGCCGCCCCTGTGCCAGTTCATTGGCGGCACGCGCGGCCAGCCGCACCTGTTCGTCAGTGCCCAGCAGCAGGATGTCCGACAACGCCGCTTCCACGGCATCACGGATGCGGCGCGCGCGATCCGAGCGGGGCTCGGCGATGCCTTCGGCATCTTCGCGCTGGCGAAGGTCACGGCGATGGCTGGGATCCACACCCAGTTCGCCGGTGAACGAACCGCCCAGGGTCTTGTAGGCCGCCATCAGCGTGCGCAGCCGTTCGTTGATCTGCCGGTTCTCGCGCTCGCGGCGCTGCTGCAGGGTCTGCATCACCAGCAGGCGGATGCCCACGCCCAGCAGGGTGATCAGGACCAGGCCGGCCAAGGTGGACAGCACGCCCTGCCAGGAACTGAAGTCAATACCGCGCATGCCCGGGGCTCCAGCAGGAAGAACCTGCATCTTGCTCCAGACCGCGTCCCTGAAACGCGAAAGGCCCCACCACCCGGGGTGGCAGGGCCTTCGGTCACGGCGCGATTACTTGCGCTTGGCGACCTTGCGCACGGCCTTCTTGGCCGGAGCCTTCTTGGCGGCGACCTTCTTCAGCGGCGCAGCCTTCTTGGCAACCGTCTTGCGGGTGGCGGCAACCTTCTTGCCCACTGCCTTCTTGGCAACGGCGGTCTTCTTGCCGACAACCTTCTTGGCAGCGGCGGTCTTCTTGCCGACGGCCTTCTTGGCGACGGCAGCCTTCTTGCCGACAGCCTTCTTGGCGGCCGTGGTCTTCCTGGTGGCGACCTTCCTGGTGGCGGCAACCTTCTTGCCGACGACCTTCTTCGCAGCCACGGCCTTCTTGCCAGCAACCTTCTTGGCGGCGACGGTCTTCTTGGCCACGGCCTTCTTGGCGGTAGCGACCTTCTTGCCAACTGCCTTCTTGGCAACAGCGGTCTTCTTGCCGACGGCCTTCTTGGCGACGGCAGCCTTCTTGGTGGCGGCCTTCTTCGCGGTGGCGACCTTCTTGCCGGCAGCCTTGGTGGCGGCCTTGGTGGTCTTCTTGGCAGCGGCGGCCTTCTTGGTCACAGCCTTGCCTGCAGCCGCCTTCTTCTTGGCCACTTCATTCTTCAGCGCAGCGGCTTCGGCCTTGGCGTTCTTCTTGGCGGCTTCCAGCTTCTTCTTGGCGTTGGCAACAGTCTTGCCGACCGACTTGGCAGCCTTCTCGGCCTTCTTGGCAACGGTCTTCTCGACCTTGGCCACGGCCTTCTTGGCCTTGGCAACGCGGGTACCGGCAGCCTTGGTGGCGCGCTTGACGGTCTTCTTGACCGACTGCACTGCGTCTTCGGCAGCGTGGGCGATGGTCTCGCCAACGTTGGTGGCGGTTTCTTTGACGTTCTCGACGGCGTCGGTCACGACCGACACACCATTACCGTTGCTCATGTTGCCCTCCTGGGGGCCTTAAGTATCAAAACGGGGCGATGCTATACCGACATTGACGATCGTGGAACGGGGCACGCACGAGCAATCGCATCTGATGCGACGGCAATGGTGTAGTCGGGTACCCTCGCGAGTACGATGTGTTGACGGGAAACCCCTTTTTTTCAGTGCTGCGCCGCACGATGCGGGCAGCGGCAGGGGCTGCGTGCGCCCCCCCCGCCCGGACGTAGCGAAAGGCATGCGATATGGCGCATCGCGGCATCGGGATGCGCAGAACTGCGCAAGCATCGGCCTGCATACCCACGCGCTTGGGCAGACGTCGGCACAGTGCGAGGAACCTCCGGCGTTGCCGCCTGCGGCCCACGGTAGCGATGCTGGACCGGGTTCCGGGCATGGCGTTTTCATGGCGCATTTATCCATATCGCGACACACTCATTCAGCTTGTTCTACCGTAGCGCCGTACCGCCCCCACCCACGCCAGCGAACCGACTCCCATGCGACCGCTTCCTACCCTGCTCACGCTCGCAATCGCCGCCGCCTTCGGTGGCTTCGTTGCCACCGGCATCAATGCCCACATGGACAACCGTGCCGACGCCGCGCCGCTGCCGGCGGTGTTGCCGACCACGGCGGCCTTGCCGGCTTCGGTGGCCGGTCAGGCGGTACCGTCGCTGGCACCGATGCTGGAAAAGGCAATGCCGGCGGTGGTCAGTGTCAACACCAAGCAGGTGGTGCGCGTGCGCAACCCCTTCTTCAACGACCCGTTCTTCCGCCGCCTGTTCCCGGACATCCCACAGGAACGCATCAACGAATCGCTGGGCTCGGGCGTGATCATCGACGCCAAGGAGGGGCTGGTGCTGACCAACCACCATGTCATCGACAACGCCGATGACGTACAGGTGACACTGGCGGACGGGCGCACGGTCAAGGCCGAGTTCCTCGGCTCGGACCGTGACACCGACATCGCGCTGATCCGCATCCCGGCGCAGAACCTGACCGACATCAAGCTCGGCAACAGCGACCAGCTGCGCGTAGGCGACTTCGTGGTGGCCATCGGCAACCCGTTCGGCTTCAGCCAGACCGTTACCTCGGGCATCGTTTCGGCGGTGGGCCGCAGCGGCATCCGCGGGCTGGGCTACCAGAACTTCATCCAGACCGATGCGTCGATCAATCCGGGCAACTCCGGTGGCGCGCTGGTCGACCTGCAGGGCCAGCTGGTCGGCATCAATACCGCCAGCTTCAACCCGCAGGGCAGCATGGCCGGCAACATCGGCCTGGGCCTGGCGATTCCTTCCAACCTGGCGCGCAGCGTGGTCGACCAGCTGGTCAAGCACGGCGTGGTGGTGCGCGGCACGCTGGGCGTGGAAAGCCAGAACCTGACCGCGCAGATCGCGCAGGGCCTGGGCCTGGGCGAAACCCGCGGTGCGCTGATCACCCGCGTGCTGGCCGGCTCGGCCGCCGCCGCAGCCGGGCTGAAGCCGGGCGACGTGGTGGTGTCGGCCAACGGCCAGCGCGTGGACAGCGCCGAGGCCCTGCACAACGTGGAAGGCCTGGCGGCCGTCGGCAGCGCGATGACGCTGGACGTACGCCGCGAAGGCAAGCCACTGCAGATCAAGGCGACACTGAAGGAACAGGCGCGCGCGGTCACCGGTGAGAGCCTGGACCCGCGCCTGACCGGTGCGACCTTCGTCGACCTGCCCGAGTCACTGCGCCAATCCGGTGTCGGCGGCGTGCTGGTCAGCGAGGTCAAGCGCGGCAGCCGCGCTGCCAGCAACGGCCTGCAGCAGGGCGACATCATCACCGACGCCACCGTGGGCGAATTCGCCGACCTGGCCAGTTGGCGCGCCAACTTCCAGCAACGCCCGCCGACCCTGGTGGTGCGCGTGCTGCGCAACAACGGCCAGCAGCAGGGCCAGCTCGTGATGCGCTGATCGCCCTGCCGTAACACCCCCTATACCCCGGCAATGCTATTGCTGTCAGTCCAGGTCGGCACCGCCGACGCCGTTCCCCCATCGCAACAGGAGTGATTCGATGAGCCCCACCAATACCGAGAACCTGAAGGAACACCTGGGTGAAGCCGGTTCCCACCTGAAGCAGGCCGCCAGCGCCGCCGGCGGTGCGATCAAGGGCGCCACCGGTGCCGCGACCGACGAACTGCGCATCGGCAAGGCCAACGTCAAGGCTGAACTGTCCGACAGCGCACTGTCCGGCCTGGCCGCTGCCGAGTTTGGTGGTGCCGCCGCCAAGGAGCAGGTCGATGCGCTGATGGACAAGGGCAAGGACCTGATCGACAGCGCCGCCGAATTGATCCGTGAGCGTCCGCTGGCCTCGTTCGGTGTTGCCTTCGCGGCCGGCTGGATCATCGCCAAGCTGGCCCGCGGCAGCAGCGACAAGTAAGCCGCGGCGTGAGCGAAGACAACGCGCAAGCCCCTGATCCGGCGGCTACCCCGCCGCTGGATGAGAGCATCCGCCAGGTCGGCGCGGCCGGTCGTGCCGCTGCCGACTCGGCCAAGCACTCGCTGCGTTCGCTGCGCCGGTTGGCCTCGGCCGACTTCGCGCTGGCACGCAGTGCCTTCGGCCGCGCGCTGGCTTGGGCCGGCGTAGCGATCGTATTTGGTGCGTCGGCCTGGCTGCTGATGGCCGCCACCCTTATCGCGCTGCTGCAAAGCTGGGGCCTGAGCTGGCTGCAGGCACTGCTGATCACCTCGCTGCTGAGCCTGGCCGTCACCGGTTATGCGATCTGGCGGGTGTCCTACTTCTTCCACCACACCGGCATGCACGCCACCCGGCGCCAGCTGTCCCGCCTGGGCCTGTTCGACGAGCCCAGCGAAGACGACCCCGATGCCGATGTGGAGCTGCCAGAGGGCAAGCCATGAAGTTCGGTGCGCTGCAGCGTCGGGTGAAGCGCTGCGAACAGGTGGTAACCGTGCGTCTGGTCGAGACCCAGGACCACTGGTCCACGCTCGGCCAGGTCTGGCGCCAGGGCTGGTCGCCACTACGCATCGTGGTAGTGGGCCTGGCCGGTGGCTTCATTGCCGGCAAGCTGGAAATGCCGGGCAAGGTCAACGGTGCGCGCTGGCTGCAGATGGTGGGTTCGGTCTCGAACCTGTTCGCCAGTGCGCAGGCGGCGTTCGCCACGGCGATGGCGGCGCAGGCGGCGGCCACCGCCGACGATGCGGCCGAAGAAGCCGGCGATGCCAGCGAACAGGCACACGCAGCGGCCTCCGCCGCTGAAGCACGGCCCGCAGCGGCAGCGCGAGCTGTGCCGGAGCCGGAGCCGGAACCGGACCTGCGCGGACCGCGCCCGGCCGAGGCGGCCACCGAGCTGTCCGAACGTTGATCCCTGGAATCCGCCGCGCCGGTCGCGGCCGGCGGATAATGCGCTCCCCTTTCCGGCTGATGCGTCGATGAGCGAGTCCTCCCTGTCCCCGTCACCGGCCGGCCACGACGCATCCGAGGCACCGCTGCCGCCCCCGTCGCGCCCACGCGGACCGATGTCGCTGGTGGTGCTGGCGACCCTGGCCGTGGGCTATACGCTATGGGCGGCGCAGGACATCATCCTGCCGGTGCTGCTTGCGATGTTCTTCGCGCTGGTCGGCAATCCCATCCTGCGCCTGCTGCAGAAGCTGTGGATCCCGCGCGCGCTGGGCGCGCTGTTGATCCTCGGTGCGGGCCTGGGCGTGACCGGTTCGCTGGCCGTGCAGCTGATCGGACCGGCGATGGAATGGGCGCAGGAAGCACCGCAGCAGCTGCGCAAGGTCGCCCGCCAGGTGCAGAACCTGACCAAGCCGGTGCAGCAGGCCAACCAGGCGGCGGAAAACTTCGCCCGTGTGGCCGGCGGTGACAGCAACCACAAGGTGCAGGTGATCCGCACCCAGCTCGACGACCCCTACCGCATGCTGACCCGTGCACCGCGGCTGGCTGCCTCGGTGTTGGCCGTGGTGCTGCTGACGCTGTTCTTCATGATCTACGGGCAGAGCCTGCAGCGCGCGGCGATCGCCCTGTTCCCCAACCGCCAGCAGCAGCGCTTCACTACGGACATCCTGCGTTCGATCGAACGCGAGGTCTCGCGTTACGTGCTGACCATCAGCGTGATCAACACCTTGGTCGGGCTGGTGTTCGCCGGCGTGCTGATGCTGCTCGGTATCGGCCTGCAGGAAGCGCTGCTGTGGGGCACGGTGGCCGCGCTGCTGAATTTTGCGCCGTATGTGGGTCCGCTGATCGGCGTGGCGCTGATGCTGTTGATGGGCTTCGTCGAGTTCCGCGACCCGCTGCAGGCCCTGCTGCCCGCAGCCGCCTACCTGGGCCTGCACACACTGGAAGGGCAGATGGTGACCCCGATCGTGCTGGGCCGTCGGATGAAGCTGTCGCCGCTGGTGCTGATCCTGGCGCTGATGGTGTTCGGCTGGGCCTGGGGCATGATCGGGCTGCTGCTGGCGGTGCCGCTGCTGGTGTGCATCAAGCTGGTGCTGGCACGCCTGGACGGCATGCAGGGCTGGGCACGCCTGCTGGAATGAAAGCCCGCGCGGGCAGGGGTAGAATGGCGGGGTGAATTTCCCCGTCCAAGCCATCACCCTCGACCTTGACGACACGCTGTGGCCGTTCGCTCCGATCGGCGCCCGCATCGAACAGGTCCTGCACACCTGGATGTGCGAACACAGCCCCGCTACCGCCGCGATGTATCCGGTGGAGGCGATGCGCGAACTGCGCGAGCGGCTGTACCACGCCCATCCGCACCTCCACCACGACCTGAGTGCGCTGCGCCGGCTGACCCTGCACGAAGCACTGCACACCAGCGGTGCCAGCCTCGATCTGCTGGAGCCTGCGTATGAAGTGTTCTACGCCGCACGCAACCAGGTGGAGTGCTATCCCGATGCGATCGATGCACTGGCACGGATTGCCGCGCGGGTTCCGGTGGCGGCGCTGAGCAATGGCAATGCCGACCTGGAACGGGTCGGCCTGGCCCATCATTTCGCCTTCCAGCTGGGTGCGCGCGAGCACGGCGCGGCCAAGCCCGAAGCCAGCATCTTCCACGCTGCCTGCACCCGACTGGGTGTCGCGCCGGCACAGGTACTGCATGTCGGCGATCATGCCGACATGGACGTGGCCGGGGCGATTGCCGCCGGCCTGCGCGGGTGCTGGATCAACCGCGAGGCAGCCACCTGGACCCATCCGCAGCTGCAGCCGGACCTGCAGTTCGACACCCTCACCGGCCTGGCCGACTGGTTGGATGCCAACCTCGACGCCGCCGCACTCCGGAGTACCTGACGCATGAGCGAGATCACTGGTTTCACTGCCGACACCGCCGCAGCGCTGCCGCTGTACGTGCTGGACCGCGAGCAGTTCGCCGCCTGGAAGGACGGCCAACCGGCCGCCACCCAGGCCTGGCTGGCATCGCAGGGCTTCACCGCCGGTGCCTTCACCACGGCGTTGCTGCCCGGCGCCGATGGCCTGTCCGGAGCGGTGATCGGTGTGGGTGATCGCGCCGATGCCTACAGCTATTCGCATGCCCCGCACGCCCTGCCGGAAGGCAGCGTGTGGCAGCTGGCCAACGAACTGCCGGCCGCCGAACAGGCGCTGCTGCAGCTGGGCTGGGGCTTGGGCAGCTACCGCTTCGACCGCTACCGCAAGCGCCACCGCGCACCGGCGCAACTGGTAGCCGCGCCGACCGGCGAGGTGGCCGACCTGATCACCGCCAGCCTGCGCGTGCGCGACTGGGTCAACACTCCCACCGAAGATATGGGCCCGCAGCAGCTGGAAGACGCTGCCCGCGCCCTGGCCGCTGCGCACGGCGCGCAGGTCGAGGCGATCACCGGTGACGAACTGCTGAAGCACAACTTCCCGGCCATCCACGCCGTGGGCCGCGCATCGCACCGCGCGCCGCGTCTGGTGGTGCTGCGCTGGGGCAAGGACACCGATCCGTCGCTGGTGCTGGTCGGCAAGGGCGTCTGCTTCGACACCGGCGGCCTGGACATCAAGCCGGCCGACGGCATGCGCAACATGAAGAAGGACATGGGCGGCGCCGCGCATGCGCTGGCCCTGGCCGGCCTGGTGATGGCACGCGGGCTGCCGGTACGTTTGACCCTGCTGGTGCCGGCGGTGGAAAACGCGATCGGTCCGGAGGCGTTCCGCCCGGGTGAAGTGATCGCCACCCGCAAGGGCCTGAGCGTGGAGATCGACAACACCGACGCCGAAGGCCGCGTGATCCTGTGCGACGCATTGACCTTCGCCGGTGAGCAGAAGCCGGACCTGGTGCTGGACTTCGCCACCCTCACCGGTGCCGCGCGCATCGCACTGGGCCCGGATCTGCCAGCGCTCTTCAGCAACGATGACACGGTGGCCCAGCAGTGGCTGCAGGCCGGTGACGCGACCCGCGACCCGGTCTGGCGCATGCCGCTGTGGCGCCCTTACCTGCGCTACCTGAGCAGCGGCATTGCCGACCTGGCCAACGCCGGTTCGCGCATGGCCGGCTCGGTGACCGCCGCGCTGTACCTGGAGCGCTTCCTGGAAGACGGCCAACGCTGGGCGCATCTGGACGTGTACGCCTGGAACGACGGCGAACGCCCGGGCCGTCCGGCCGGTGGCGAAGCGCTGGCGTTGCGCTCGGCGTGGGCGATGCTGAAGGCGCGCTACAGCTGATCGGGTGGGTGCCGACCTTGGTCGGCACGCCGTCCCCGGCAAACTTGACGAAAATTTGAATACCGGGCCTGGAAGGGTTCTGCGAGGATGTGTGGGTCGACCACCCACACGCTCCGTGAAGGCAGGACTCCGACCATGTCGCTCTTCCGCTACACCCGTGCCGGCCAGACGGCGGGCGCACCGCGCAGGCATTCGCCGCTGCTCTGGATCGCACTGATCGCGCTCATTCTGGGTGCCGTCGCGCTGGCCTTCGCCTGGCTGGCCGGCTGGATTGGAAACCGCCTCACCGCGCAGCGCTTCACCGATACCATCGAGGCCACCGGCCCGGCCCACCCGGGCTTCCGCCGCGCGCACAGCAAGGGCATCTGCGTGAGCGGCTGGTTCGAACCCAGTGCGCAGGCCCGCACCCTGTCCAGTGCACGGGTGTTCTCGCAGCGCCGCGTGCCGGTGATGGGCCGCCTGTCGATCGGCGGCGGCGACCCGTACGGCGCCGACAACACTGCACGCGTGCGCAGCCTCGCGGTGCAGATGGTCAGCGATGATGGGCAGGAATGGCGCATGGCGATGAACAGCTTCCCGTTCTTCGCGGTGCCCAGCGCCGAGGCGTTCTACGAGCAGACCCGCGCTTCCATTCCCGACCCGGCCACCGGCAAGCCCGACCCGCAGAAGATGGCTGCGGTTCTGGCGAAGTACCCCAGTGCGCAGGCCTTCCAGCAGTGGGCCAAGACGGCGCCGTGGACCAGCAGCTGGGCCGACACCACCTTCAACAGCGTCAACAGCTTCTGGTTCACCAATGCGCAGGGCCAGAAGCGCGCGGTGCGCTGGCGCTGGCAGCCGCAGGCGCCGGTGGTGGAGATGGATGCGGAAACGCGCAAGCAGGCCAGCGTCGATTTCCTCAGCCAGGAACTGCAGCAGCGCCTGGCCAACGGCCCGGTGCGCTGGAACCTGGTCGTGACCACCGCCGAGCCCGGCGATGCCATCGATGATCCGTCGGTGCCATGGCCCGAGTCGCGTGACCAGGTAGTGGCGGGCGTACTCAGCGTGGACCGCATGCAGTCGCAGGAACAGGGTGCCTGCGGTCAGATCAACTTCGATCCGCTGATCCTGCCCAGCGGCGTGCGCGGCAGTGACGATCCGATCCTGGCCGCCCGCTCGGCGGTGTATTCGCAGTCCTTCAACCGCCGCGAACGCGAGCGCGCCACCGGCAACGTCGAACAACCGAAGGAGGCCGCACGATGAGCATCGGCAACGGCCACTTCAACCTGCTGGCGCGGGTGCTGCACTGGTCCATGGCACTGATGATCATCGCCATGCTGTTCATCGGCGTGACCATGGTCGCCTCACTGCACCTGCGGCCAATGCTGATCGACCTGCACCGCCCGCTGGGCGTGGCGATCCTGCTGCTGGTACTCCTGCGCCTGTACAACCGCCTGCGCCATCGCCCGCCGCCGCTGCCTTCCGACCTGCCCGCCTGGCAGGTGCTGGCGGCCAAGGCCTCGCACTGGATGTTGTATGCGCTGATGCTGGCGATGCCGTTGATCGGCTGGGCGATGCTGTCGGCAGGCGGTTACCCGATCGTGCTGTGGGGCGGCCTGCACCTGCCGCCGATCGTGCCGCATACCCCGGCGCTGTATGCCGCGTTGCGTAATGCGCACAGTCTGTTGGCGTATGTGTTGTTCGCCACGGTGCTGATGCACGTGGGTGCGGCGCTGTTCCACCTGTGGGTGCGGCGCGATGGGGTGTTCCAGGCGATGGCGCGCGGGAAGGATTGATCGGGTTCGCCGGGAATTCCCGGCGGATCGTTTCCGCGACCGCGGGGGGTGTCACTTTTCTTTTCGCGCGAAAAGAAAAGTAACCAAAAGAAACGCGCCGCCAGAGCGCGAGCCGGTGCTGCGCACCGGTGCCCTGTGCTTCTCGGTGAATCAGGGGACGGCGCCGAACTCGCTACGCTCAAACACCGGCGCCTCTTCGCCCCTGATTCCCCTGCGATGCTCGGCTCGCTCAAGGCGGACCCAACATCAAGAGCGACAGCTGCACCCAGTAGATCCACGCCATGCGTGGATGCTGTTGATCTTGACCTTCCAGTCCGCCTTGAGCGAGCCGAGCACCGCAGGTCCGGCGAGGGCGAAGAGGTGCGGGTGTTTGAGCGCAGCGAGTTCCCGCGCCGTCCCTCGACGGACCGAGGAGCGCAGGGCACCGGCGTGCGAAGCACGCCGGCTCGCGGCCGGCGGAGCGTTTCTTTGGTTACTTTCTTTGCGCGCAAAGAAAGTGACACCCCTCCGCGGTCGCGGAAATGATCCGCCGGGCAGCGCCCGGCGCTACCAGTGCGGCGGCGCACGCCCCTACAACCACCCCTTCTGCCGCGCCAGCCGATACGCCTCGATCCGGTTGGCCACGCCCAGCTTGCCGATGCACTCGGACAGGTAATTGCGCACCGTACCGTGCGACAACCCCAGCTGCTCGGCAATCTCGCTGGCGGTTCGGCCCTCCCCTGCCAGACGCAGCACACGGCGCTCGCGGTCGGTCAGCGGATCGGCCTGCGACCACGCATCCAGCGCCAGCTGCGGGTCGATCGCACGGATGCCCTGTTTCACCTTGCGCAGTGCATCGGCCAGGTTCTCGGCCGGTGCGTCCTTCAGCAGGTAGCCCAGCACGCCCGCCTCCAGCGCGCGGCGCAGGAAACCGGCGCGGGCGAAGGTGGTCACGATCACCACCTTGATCGGCAGCTCGTGACGCGCGATGCGCTGGGCAAGCTCGAGCCCGGACAGGCCCGGCATCTCGATGTCGGTGACCAGGATGTCAGGCTGCAGCTGCTGCAGCATGCGCCACGCGGTTTCGCCGTCGGCGGCGCTGCCCAGCACCTCGATATCCGGCTCCAGGCCCAGCAACGCCGACAGTGCACCGCGCACCATCGCCTGGTCCTCGGCCAGCAGGATGCGGATCATGCGGCACCGTCCTGCACCAGCGACGACGGCGTGCCTGGCGGCAACGGTGTGGTCGCGGCAGCCAGTGGCACGCGCACGGTCAGCAGCGTGCCCTCGCCCTTTGCGGACTGAACCTGAAGGTTGCCCCCCAGGGCGGCCACGCGTTCGCGCATGCCGCACAACCCGTTGCCCTCGGCCTGCACGCCGCCACGACCATCATCGCGGATCTGCATCGCCAGCATGCGTCCTTCCAGCATGAATTCCACCCGTGCCTGTGTCGCCTGTGCATGGCGCACGATGTTGGTCGCGGCCTCGCGCAGCACCAGCGCCAGACCGCGTTCGACATCCACCGGCATCGCCGGTGGTGGTGCGTATTGAAGGTGGACCTGCTGGCACTCCAGCAGCAGCCGCGCCGACGCCAGCTCACCGGCCAGGTCACTGGCGCGGATACCGGTGACCGCGCTGCGCACCTGCGCCAGCGCTTCGCGGGCAATGTCCTCGGCTTCGCCGATTTCCTGCCGCGCCCGCGCGTCGCCACGATCGTGCAGCTTGCGGGCCAGTTCCAGCTTCAACGTGATCAACGACAGGGTGTGGCCGAGCAGGTCGTGCAGGTCGCGGCCGATGCGTTCGCGCTCGGCGGTGGCTGCGAGCCGCCGCACCTCGTCCTGCGACAGCTGCAGTGCCGCATCCTTCTGCTGGTTGAGTGCCTCCACGTTCACGACCAACCCGACGATATAGGACACGGCGGGGATCCAGACCAGGCTCTGCCACGGGTACTGGAACAGCAGTGCGAGGCCGCAGAACAGGAGGTTCAGGCCAGTGAGCTGCAGCAGGTACTGCCACCAGCCACCGCGTCCGCTCACCCGCAGCAGCACGCAGCCGAACACGAAGTAGGTCAACCCGGACGGGTACCACGGCAGCAGCACCAGCGACATCCCGATCAGGCCCAGGGCATAGCGCGGCGCGTGATGGCGTGGCGCCACCATCACCTTGGCGTACAGCAGCAGGAACACCGGATAGCTGGCCACTGTAAGCAGCAGCCAGCGCAGGGTGAAGCCATGGCCGAGCAAGGGCGTCAGGAAGATCCACACCGACCACAGCAGGTGGATCGCCTCGCTCCAGGGTGATTTTCCCCGGCGCAGCGTCTCGGCCACCGCCGAGTCCGGCGCGGGGCGCAGCAGGGAGGCAAGCCAGGTGGACGGCACAGGCGGTTCCAGGCGGGGATGATCGCCGCCGATCATGCCAGTTCGGCTGGCTGCGCGCAGGCGCCACCGCCGGCAAGATGGCACCGGCGCAACCCGCCGCAGATCACGGTACGCTTGGCGGTACCGCTGCAGCGGGCCAGCGATGGGGTGGTCGGATCCATGAGCGGTACCGGCAGCGGGGACGTTGCCATCCTGTGCCGCCGCGGTCACATTTCGCAGTTGCCGCCGTCAGTGTCATCGGGTGACAGCTGTCACTGCCGTCATCGCTGTGCCTGCCTTCATGCTGTGCCGCACGCTCCACCGCCGGAACCGCCGCCGTCCGCGCTTCCGGCCACACCCGCCCGAACGCCTGTGATGGAACGAATGAACGCTTCTGCCGAGCTGTTGAAGGAACTCCGTATCGACCGCAAGTCGCCGCCGCCCGCCTCCGGCGGCAGTGGCGGTGGCCGCCGCTGGCTGTGGATCGCGATCATCGTGGTCGTGTTGTTGCTGGCCGCTGTCGGCTTCGCCCTGTTCGGGCGTACGCCGGCAGTGGACGTGGAAACCGCCCCCGCCGTGGCCATCCAGCAGGGCAGCGCCAGCAGTTCGGTGCTCGACGCCAGTGGCTACGTGGTCGCCCGGCGCATGGCCACGGTCTCGGCCAAGATCACCGGCAAGGTGCGCGAGGTGATGATCGAGGAAGGCATGCGGGTCGAGGCTGGCCAGGTGATGGCCACGCTGGACCCGATCGATGCCGACGCGCAGCGCAGCCTGTACGCCTCGCAACTGCAGGCCGCACGCAGCCAGGTGGCCGGGCTGGAAGCGCAGCAGAAGCAGGCGGCCGCTGAAGCCAGCCGCCTGCAGGCACTGGTCGGCCAGCAGCTGGTGTCGCGCTCGCAGTACGACCAGGCGGTGGCCCAGCGTGACAGCCTGCGTGCACAGCTGGACACCGCACAGCGCAACGTCAAGGTGGCCAACGACCAGTTGGCCATCGCCGATCTGGGCGTGGACAACAACATCGTGCGCGCGCCGTTCTCCGGCGTGGTCACTGCCAAGGCCGCGCAGCCCGGCGAAATCGTCTCGCCGCTGTCGGCGGGCGGTGGGTTCACCCGTACCGGCATCGGCACCATCGTCGACATGGACTCGCTGGAGATAGAAGTCGAGGTCGGCGAGGCCTTCATCGGCCGCGTGCAACCGAAGATGCCGGTGGAAGCCACGCTCAACGCCTACCCCGAATGGAAGATTCCCGGCGAGGTGATCGCCATCATCCCCACCGCCGACCGCGGCAAGGCCACGGTGAAGGTGCGCGTGGCGCTGAAGGTGAAGGACCCGCGCATCGTGCCGGAAATGGGCGTGCGGGTCAGCTTCCTGGAACAGGCACAGCCGCAGGCCACAACCAAACCGCAGGGCGTGCGCGTACCGGCTGGCGCCGTGGTCCAGCGCGAGGGCGCCTCGGTGGCCTTCGTACTGGGTGACGAGAACCGCGTGCAGCAGCGCACGGTCGAGGCTGGCCAGGCGATGGGCAAGGACCGCCAGATCCTCAAGGGCGTGAGCGCAGGTGAATCGGTGGTGCTGAACCCGCCGGACACCCTGCGCGATGGCGCCAAGGTGCAACAGAAACAAGCGCAGTAGCGGCCTGGCGCCCACGGGCGCCGCCGGCAGCACCGCTCGACGCACGCCTGCGGCCCCCTGCCGTGGCGCTTCCCCGTTTCCCGCCTTCCGTGGAGAACCACCCATGTCGACCCTGGTTTCACTGCGCAACATCACCAAGACCTACCAGCGTGGCCCCGAGAAAGTGCAGGTGCTGCACGGCATCGACCTGGACATCGCCAGCGGCGACTTCGTCGCGCTGATGGGTCCGTCCGGCTCGGGCAAGACCACCCTGCTCAACCTGATCGGCGGCCTGGACAACCCCAGCGGCGGCGAGATCAGCATCGAAGGCGAGCGCATCGACCAGATGAGCGGCGGCCAGCTGTCGACCTGGCGCAGCCACCACGTCGGCTTCGTGTTCCAGTTCTACAACCTGATGCCGATGCTGACCGCGCAGAAGAACGTGGAGCTGCCGCTGCTGCTGACCCATCTCAATGCCGCGCAGCGCCGCCGCAATGCCGAGATCGCGCTGACCCTGGTCGGCCTGGCTGACCGCCGCAGCCATCGCCCCAATGAACTGTCCGGCGGCCAGCAGCAGCGCGTGGCGATCGCGCGGGCGATCGTCTCCGACCCGACCTTCCTGATCTGCGACGAACCCACCGGCGACCTCGACCGCCAGTCGGCCGAGGAGATCCTCGGCCTGCTGCAGCAGCTCAACCGCGAACACGGCAAGACCATCATCATGGTCACCCATGACCCGAAGGCCGCCGAGTACGCCACGCACACGGTGCACCTGGACAAGGGCGAGCTGGCCGACGCGCCGCTGGCCCACTGACGGAGGCCACGGCGATGAAATACTTCTCGTTGGTGTGGGCGCAGCTGTTCCGCAGCCGTACCCGCACGTTGCTGACCCTGCTCTCCGTGGTGGCCGCGTTCCTGCTGTTCGGCATGCTCGATTCGGTGCGCGTGGCATTCACCTCCGGCGGCAGCGTGGAAGGCGCCAACCGCCTGGTGGTCGCATCGCGGCTGTCGATCACCCAGTCGCTGCCGATCCGCCTGGAAACCCAGGTCCGCCAGGTGGCCGGCGTGCGCGACGTGGCCTATGGCATGTGGTTCGGCGGCATCTACCAGGACCCGAAGAACTTCTTCCCGAACTTCTCGGTGTCCCCCAACTACTTCGATGTCTACCGCGAGCTTCAGATCGACCCGGCACAGCTGGAAGACTGGAAGCAGACCCGTACCGGCGCCATCGTCGGCGAAACCCTGGCCAAGCAGTTCGGCTGGAAGATCGGCGACACCATCCCGCTGCAGGCCACGATCTTCCCGCGTGGCGGCAGCAACGACTGGCCGCTGGTGCTCAAGGGCATCTACCGTTCCAAGGACCGTGCGCTGGCCGCCAACGAAGAACGCCAGCTGATGATGAACTGGAAGTACTTCGATGAATCCAACGACTACATCAAGAACCAGGTGAGCTGGTACACGGTGACGCTGGACAACCCGGACCACTCTTCGCGGGTGGCGCAGGCGATCGACGCGATCTCGGCCAACTCCGACCACGAGACCAAGACCCAGACCGAATCGGCGTTCCAGCAGGCCTTCGTCAAGCAGTTCGCGGATATCGGCATGATCGTCACCTCGATCATGGGTGCGGTGTTCTTCACCCTGCTGCTGTTGACCGGCAACACCATGGCGCAGGCGGTGCGTGAGCGCGTGCCGGAGCTGGCCACGCTGAAAACGCTGGGCTTCAAGGACGGCACCGTGCTGACCCTGGTGATGGTGGAGTCGGTGCTGCTGATCGGCCTGGGCGGCCTGATCGGCATGGGCCTGGCCGCCCTGATCCTGCCGGCGATCGGCCCGAAGAGCATGGGCATGCTGCCGCCGCACGTGCCGACGCCAACCTGGCTGATGGGGCTGGGCCTGATCGTGGTGATCGGCATCATCGTCGGCCTGTTGCCGGCGCTGCGTGCCAAGCGCCTGAAGATCGTCGACGCACTGGCCGGTCGCTGAGGAGAACACAGACATGTTCAAGAGCAAACTCAAGAAGTGGCTGGGCAACGGCATAACCGTGCTGCTGCTTGTGATCGGCCTGGTGCTGTGGATCAGCCTGCCGTGGATCGGCGTGCTGGCCGTGGCCGTGCTGGTGGCGCTGTGGCTGCTGCTGACCCGCGGCGGACGGCTGGCGTTGGCCGCCACCCGCATCGGCGTGGCCAGCCTGCCGCAACGCTGGGGCGCATCGTCGGTGATCGTGGTCGGCATTGCCGGCGTGGTCGGCGTGCTGGTGGCGATGCTGGCGATGGGCGAAGGCTTCCAGGCCACGCTCAACAACACCGGCGATGACACCACAGCCATCGTGCTGCGCGGTGGCTCGCAGGCCGAGACCAACTCGGTGATCACCCGCGAGCAGGTACCGATGCTGTCCACCCTGCCCGGCATTAGCCGCGATGCGCAGGGCCGGCCGTTGCTGTCACCGGAACTGTCGCAGGTGGTCAACCTGGTGTCCAAGTCCGACGGCACCGACGTCAACGCGCAGTTCCGCGGCGTCGGTCCGCAGGCCTGGGCCGTGCATGACAAGGTCAAGATCATCGAAGGCCGCAGGTTCGCAACCGGCCTGCGCGAGATCGTGGTCGGCCAGGGTGCCAAGGGCCAGTTCCGCGACATGGACGTGGGCAGGACGCTGACCCTGGGGAATCAGACCTGGACCGTGGTGGGTGTGTTCGCCACCGGCGATGCGCACGATTCGGAGCTGTGGACCGACGCCGATACACTGGCCACCACCTACCAGCGCAGCGCCTGGCAGTCGATCAGCGTGCGTACCGAGGGCAAGGCCGGCTTCGAGCAGTTCAAGGCAGCAGTCGCCGCCGACCCACGCCTGAAGCTTGACGTGGAAACCACCCGTGTCTACTACAGCAAGCAGGGCGGTGGGCTGACCAAGCTGATCGACATCCTCGGCAAGGTGATCGGCACGATCATGGCGGTGGGTGCCGTGTTCGGCGCACTCAACACCATGTATGCGGCAGTGGCCACCCGTGCGCGCGAGATCGCCACCATGCGCGCGATCGGTTTCCGCGGCCTGCCGGTGGTGACGGCGGTGATGCTGGAAACCATGCTGCTGGCGCTGCTGGGTGGCCTGCTCGGCTGTGCGGTGGCGTGGCTGGTGTTCAACGGCTACAGCGTGTCCACCATCGGCAGCAACTTCAGCGCGGTGGTGTTCAAGTTCCATGTATCGCCGGAACTGCTGTGGACCGGACTGAAATGGGCGCTGGGCATCGGCCTGGTCGGCGGCCTGTTCCCGGCGCTGCGCGCGGCACGTTTGCCGATCACCACGGCGCTGCGCGAAACCTGAGCATCACGCAGCGGCATTTCGCGCATCCTGCAGGGACGGAGCGAAGGCTCCGTCCCTTTCAGGTTGCCGAACTCAGACATCCGCCGCCGCAGCATCAAACGGCGGGGCCGCGCGCGGCCAGATGCTGGCGAAGGACTTCCTCGGGCGGATACGCCGTGCCCAGCGCGTGCTGCTCGCCTGTGTGCCGGTCGACGAAGATCGGCCCATTGCCGGCCAATGCATCCGAGATTTCGCCGGATTGCAGGTAGCGCAGCGACTGGAAGCAGAACAGCCAGCCTTCGACCACTTCGTGCTCATGCGTGATGGCAACCGGCTCATCGTCGCTGGCAAGTGCAGCCTCCACGCGACGGCGTGCTTCTTCAAGCTGGATCATTCCTTCATCTCCTGCCTTCGATGACGAGGCGAAGAGCATTTCATGCGGGCAGATGCATCACAACGACTGCGCGCCTGCATACAAGCGCGTACTGCGACGCGTTGTCGCAACCACTCAAGCGTGCCAGCTTCGTGCCGCTATCGATGCCTCTGCCCATCGCAAACGCAGCGCGCGTGACGCCGTGCACAGCGCATCTGTGGATTGTTGGTTGCGATTCATGTTCACGCACATTCCGCAGCATCGCGACAAACAGTTGCGAATGAAAACACTCTAGAATCCGGCCCCCCCACGTTGGTTTGCAGCACCCCACGCGCCCACAGAACGGGCGCATGTTTTTTCTGAAACACGAGATTTCACGGATGTCCCTGAAGACCACCCCGCTGCGCAACGCGATCGTCATCGCGCTGGCCGCCAGCTGCACTACCCCCGCCTTCGCACAGGATGCGGGCGACAACACCACCAACCTCGACCGCATCGAAATCACCGGCTCGCGCATCCGCCAGGCCAGTGTCGAAACTGCCCAGCCGGTGGTCGCACTCAACCGCGCCGAGATCGAGAAGAAGGGCTACGTCAACGTCGCCGACATCCTGCAGGATGTCACCGCTGCCGGCTCGCCAAGCATGAGCCGCGCGTCGTCGCTGACCTCATCGCGCGATTTCGGCGGAATGTATGTCAGCCTGCGCAACCTGGGCCCGGAACGCAGCCTGGTGCTGATCGACGGCCGCCGCATGGGCGTCAGCGCCGGCGGTTATTCCGACCTGGCCTCGATCCCGTCGGCCATCGTCGAGCGCGTGGAAGTGCTGACTGACGGTGCTTCGGCCCTGTACGGCTCGGACGCCATCGCCGGTGTGGTCAACATCATCACCCGCAAGAACTTCGATGGTGGCGAAGCCAGCGTCTACGTCGGCCAGTACGGTGAAGGCGACGGCCAGAAGCGCTCCTACAGTGCCACTTTCGGCAAGACCTTCGACCGCGGTTGGTTCAGCGTTGGCGCCGAGCGCACCAAGGAAGACGAAGTGATGGGCGGCGCGCGCGAGTTCAGCCGCTACGTCAACGGTCCGCGCCATCCGAACGATGGCCTCAACGGCACCACGCCGTGGGGCAGCGTCACCGTCGGCGGCAAGCCGCTGACCGTCGGTCCGGGCGGCGACCCGACCAGCGCCGGCAACTTCCACGCGCCGAACCCGGCCGATGGTGCCAACACCAAGACCAACATGAGCCTGCTGACCGGCCTGGAGCGCACCTCGGTGTTCGCCAACGGCGGCTTCTCGATCACCGATGACCTGCGCATCGTTGCCGATGCCATGTACAGCAAGCGCGAATCGACCAAGCACCTGGCCGGCTACCCGTACTCGGTCACCGCCACACAGGCGCGCAACGGCAGCCGCGCCGCCCTGTCCAAGGACAGCGCGTTCAACCTGTGGCAGCAGGACGTGCTGTTCTCGCACCGCACCGAAGAAATGCTGCGTGGCACCGAGAACACCCTGGAAACCAAGCGCGGCAGCCTGGGCCTGGAAGGCAGCTTCGAAACCGGCTCGCGCTACTGGGACTGGAACGTCAGCTACACCTACAACCGCAATGAAGGCGAGCGCGTTGGTACCGGCAGCATGTACCAGCCGAACGTCAACCTGGCCGTCGGCCCGTCCTTCATCGAGAACGGCGTGGCCTACTGCGGTACCCGCGATGCGGTGATCGCCGGCTGCGTGCCGTGGAACCCGGCCGCGCCGATGGGCTACACCGGCCCGGGCTCGCTGAGCAACCAGGACGTGCAGGACTACCTGTTCGCCCGCTACGTGGACAAGAGCCAGACCACCACCAAGGTGGCCAGCGCCAACATCTCCGGCTCGCTGTTCTCGCTGCCGGCCGGCGACGTCATGGCCGCGATGGGCTTCGAGCACCGCAGTGAAGAAGCGCGCTACACCCCGGACCTGATGGTGCAGGACGGCCAGATCGCCGGCACCACCGGCAAGCCGACCCAGGGTGACTACTCGCTCAACGAGGTCTACCTGGAAATGCAGGTGCCGCTGCTGGCCGACATGGCCTTCGCCCGCGAGCTTTCGCTGGACGTTGCCGGTCGCTACTCGGACTACAACAATTTCGGTTCCACCACCAACAGCAAGTTCGGCGTGAAGTGGAAGCCGATCGACAGCCTGCTGGTGCGCGCCACCTACGGCACCGGCTTCCGTGCGCCGACCGTGGACGACCTGTACGGCGGCACTGTCAGCAGCCGTGACTCGTTCACCGACCCGTGCGATACCTCGTTCGGCACTGCCGCCACCAGCGCCGCCGTTGCCGCACGCTGCAAGGCCCTGAAGGTGCCGGCCAACTTCCGCCAGCTCAACAGCGACGGCAGCGTGGCCAGCAAGCCGGGCCAGCAGGCCACCACCGATTTCAACTCCGGTTCCAACCCGAACCTGAAGCCGGAAACCGCCAAGACCTGGACCGTGGGCCTGGTCTACAGCCCCGACTTCGTGCAGGGCCTGGACGTCAGCCTGGACTGGTGGAAGATCCGCATCGACAACGCCATCGTTGGCGAGTCGGCCACCAACATCCTGGAACAGTGCTACGTGCAGGGCTCGGACGCCGCCTGCGGCCGCTTCACCCGTGGCAGCAACGGCCAGGTCAACACGCTGGACCGTTCGCTGGTCAACGCCGGCTACCGCGAAACCGCCGGCTATGACATCAGCGCGCGCTACCGCCTGCCAGAAACCGCGTTCGGCAAGTTCGTCGTTACCTGGAACACCACCTATACCGACTATCTGGAGCAGCGCAACGACAACGCCGCGACCACGCCGGTGGAACAGCTGACCAGCTGGGGTGGCAACTTCCGTGTGCGCTCTACCCTCAACCTGGACTGGCAGTACGGCAACCTGGGCATCGGCTGGACTGCACGCTACTACTCCAGCATGAAGGAGAAGTGCTCCTACATGGACGAGTGCAACATGCCGGGCTTCAGCTCGGCCTACACCGATGCCTCGCCGACCAACAAGGTGGGTTCGAACACCTTCCACGACCTGCAGGTGCGTTACGCCCTGCCGTGGGACGGCACTGTCTCGCTGGGCCTGAACAACGTGTTCGACCACCAGGGTCCGATCATGTACAGCCAGCCCAACAGCAGCTTCGTCTACTACGGCGGCTTCGACATCGGTCGTTTCATGTACATGAAGTACCAGCAGCGCTTCTGAGCCTGCACCCGCGTTCCCGCCACCGCCATCTCTCTCCTGGCGGTGGATGGAAGCAGGGCGGCGCCCCCCGGGGCGCCGCTCTTTTTTTCATGCGTGCCAGTCGATCCGGCCCGGTGCTACCGCTTGGCGCGCATCGTGCGGATGTTGTCGCCGACGAACAGGATCAGGCCGGCCCAGATCGCGGCAAAGCCAATCGCCTTGCCGGCGTCGAAGGCTTCGTGGAAGAAGAACACGCCCAGCAGCAGCTGCAGGCTCGGCGCGATGTACTGCAGGATGCCGACCAGTGACAACGGAATGCGCTTCACGCCGTAGGCAAAGCCAATCAACGGTACCGCCGTCACCACACCGCCGAAGATCAGCAGCAGGTCGTTGCGCCAGCCCCAGCCGTGGAAGAACGCGCCACCATGACCATTTTCGGCCCAGATCGCGAAGCCCAGCGCCGGCAGGAACAGGTACATGCTCTCCACGCCAAGGCCCGCCACCGGATCGACCGAAACCAGCTTGCGCAGCAGGCCGTACAGGCCGAACGAACAGGCCAGGCCCAGCGCGATCCATGGTGGTGTGCCGGCATCGATGGTCAGCCAGGCCACGCCCACTGCCGCCATCGCCACCGCCACCCATTGCAGGCGGCGCAGCCGCTCCTTCAGCACCAGCACGCCCAGCAGCACGTTCACCAGCGGGTTGATGAAATAGCCCAGGCTGGTCTCGATCACATGGCCGGCGTTGACCGCCCAGATGTACAGGCCCCAGTTGAAGGCGATGGTCAGGCTCGAGACCAGCAGAATCGGCAGCGCGCGCGGCTGCGCAGCGATCTTCCGCCACCAGCCCAGGCGTGCGCTGAGCAGCAGCCAGCCCAGCACCAGCACGGTGCTCCAGATGATGCGGTGGGCGATGATCTGGAACGATGGCACCTCATTGAGCAGGTGCCAGTACACCGGCACCAGACCCCAGATGACGAAGGTGGAAGCCGTGACCAGCAGGCCACGGCGCTGTTCTTTCTCGTCCATGCTCATTTCTTGCGCGTCCTTGCCATTGTCAGTACCACCACACCCAGGAGAATCACCGCCATCGCCAGCAGGTCGCGCCAGCCGAAGCGCTCACCGTTGAGCAGCGCGCCCAGCAGCACCGCAATGACCGGATTGACGTATGCATAGCTGCCAGCCAGCGCCGGGCGCACGTTCTGCAGCAGCCACACGTAGGCGGTGAACGCGACGATGGAGCCGAACACGCACAGGTAGGCCATCGCCAGCAGGCCACCGGTATCGGGCAGCGTGGTCGGGCGCTCGCCGACCGCCAGGCCGATCAGCACCAGCAGCACACCGCCACAGATCATCTGCCCGGCGGCGGTCATGAACGGGCCCGGCAGGTCCAGTCCGCGTGCCCACACCGAGCCGAATGCCCAGCCGACCGGCGCGATCAGCAGCAGCACCAGCCCGGTCGGCGAGGCGGTCAGGCTGCTGCCTGCGTTGAGCCAGACCACGCCGAGGAAGCCGATGGCGATGCCCAGCCACTCACCGCGGCTGGCGTGCTGGCCGCGCAGCGCCGAGAACAGCGCCATCCACAGCGGCACCGAGGCCACCGCAGTGGCTGCCAGTCCCGAGGACACCTCGCGCTCGGCCAGCACCACCATGCCGTTGCCCAGCACCAGCATGGTCACGCCCATGATGCCCAGGTTGCGCCACTGCCGCAGGGTCGGGTTCGGCATCTTCCAGAACAGGCGCAAGGCCAGGAACATCAGGCCACCGGCAATGATGAACCGGCTGCCGGACACCATCGTCAGCGGCAGCGCGCCGCCGTGCAGGGCCTTGGCGATGCCCAGGTAGGTCGAGCCCCAGACCACGTAGACCAGCAGCAATGCCAGCGCAACAAGGCCACCCCGGGGGGCAGCCGCAGACGAATAGGGGGGAGCCGACATGACACACCAGGGAGCCGGGGGAAGGCGGATTCTAGGACGTTTTGAGTATGGTCCGGGACCCCATACGGTGGCACGCTGTCATCCATCCATGCACCCTGCTCTGGTCTGCTACCCCGTGTTGACGGCCCATGCAGTACCAAGAGGGCTGTCCGGCCGCGCCGCCCCAAGGCCGGGCGCCGTTTTCCCTGCGCACGGACGCGCCGCATCGAGGATTCCCACCCAGATGAGCACCACGTCCCATCCTGCCGTACCCGCGAACGACCGTGCCGCCCTGCGGCGTTCGATCTCCAACACCCTCAAAGGCTCCGCCGGCAACCTGGTGGAGTGGTACGACGTCTACGTGTACTCGGTGTTCGCCGTGTACTTCGAATCGCAGTTCTTCTCGCCGGACGACAAGAACTCCACCCTGTACGTGTGGGCGATCTTCGCCGCGACCTTCCTGATGCGCCCGATTGGTGCCTGGTTCTTCGGCCGCTTCGCCGACCGCCATGGCCGTCGCCTGGCGCTGACGGTCTCGGTCACGCTGATGGCACTGTGCTCGTTCCTCATCGCCATCACCCCCACCGCCGCCAGCATCGGCATCTGGGCCGCCGTGATCCTGCTGTTCGCGCGCCTGCTGCAGGGCTTCGCCACCGGCGGCGAATATGGCGCCAGCGCCACCTACATGTCCGAGGCCGCCATCCCGGGCCGCCGCGGCTTCCTGTCCTCCTTCCACTACGTCACCCTGGTCGGCGGCCATGTGCTGGCCCAGCTGACCCTGCTGCTGATGCTGACCTTCTGGGGCAAGCCGGAGATCTCCGAGTGGGGCTGGCGCATCGCATTCGGCATCGGCGGCATCGCCGCGGTGGTGGTGTTCTGGCTGCGCCGTGGCATGGACGAGTCGCTGTCGGAGTCGTCCATCGAGGCCGCGCGCGAGGGCAAGGCACAGAAATCCGGTTCGATGTACGAACTGTTCGTGCACCAGTGGCGGCCGCTGCTGCTGTGCTTCCTGATCACCGCCGGTGGCACCGTGGCCTTCTACACCTACTCGGTGAACGGCCCGAAGATGATCCAGAGCGCCTTCGCCGGCAACGATCCGATGACCGGCACCCTGATCAACCTGGGCGTGCTGGCGTTCCTGATGGTGCTGCAGCCGGTCGGCGGCTGGCTGTCTGACATCATCGGCCGCAAGACCCTGCTGGTGTTCTTCGGCGCCGGCGGTGTGCTGTACAGCTGGTACCTGATCACCCAGCTGCCGCACCAGCATGACGCCACCCTGGCCTTCCTGACCCTGGCACTGGGCTTCGTCATCCTCACCGGCTACACGTCCATCAACGCGGTGGTGAAGGCCGAGCTGTTCCCCACCCACGTGCGTGCGCTGGGCGTAGGCCTGGGTTACGCGCTGGCCAACTCGCTGTTCGGCGGCACCGCCCCGCTGCTGTACCAGGGCGCGCTGAAGACCGGCCACGTCGACTGGTTCGCCCTCTACGTGACTGCCACGATCGCGGTATCGTTGGTGGTCTATGTGTTCTTCCTTACCAACAAGGGCCCCAACTGGCTCGACGGCACCCGCAAGTAAGCGCGTTGCCCTGATCGCGGCCACCGGTGCACTGCCGGTGGCCGCTGCGTCTCCCGCTCCTCCACTGATGTGGATCGCGGCGGCGCTGGCCGCAGCCACGGCACTGGCCTGGCTGCTGCGCCGCCCCAGCGCACAGGCCGCATGGCCACGCATCGGTTTCGGGGTCGCCCTGCTGCTGTTCTGCGCCGCACTGGCGCTGCAGCTGGCAGTGGACCTGGGCAGCGGCCACAGCTCGCTGCAGCTGCGCCTGCATCGCGGCGTCAACGGCGGATCGCTGGTCGGCCTGCGCACGATGGTGGCGTGCTATCTGGCCGCGCTCGCGGCTGGTGGCTGGGGCGCGTGGGCGCTGTTGCGCCGGCGCAGGTAGTGCCGGCCGCTGATCGGCAATCGGCAATCGGTAGAGTCGACTGTTAGTCGACTGCTCTCTCGGTCGGCACCGAAAAACCCGCGCTGCGCGCGATAGTCGACTATCAGTCGACTCTACCCGCCGCGGAATGACATGACACCCCGCCGATTCCGATCCTCAGCGGCGGGCCGCTTCGCTCTTGTCACGCGCGCTGCGGAACTCCGATTCCTTTTCCCACGTGGGCCAGCGGCGGCTGTTGGCCAGCTCGGCGCCCAGGTCGTAGACCAGCAGCGTGTCGGCAGCGTGGCCGCTCGGGTCCCAGCTCGGCGTCCAGGCATCGCAGGCCTGGTGGTAGCAGTCGGCGAAGTACTTCTCGCGCAGCGCGCGCCCGGCTTCAACCCCACCGTCCAGCTTGTCCAGGCCCGGGCCGATGGTGATCGCTGGCACGCCCAGGCGGGCAAAGGCGAAGTGGTCGGCGCGGTAGAAGAAGCCGGCTTCCAGGTTCGGATCCGGGCTGTAGCTGCGGCCGCGGGCCTTGGCCACGCGTTCCAGGTCGCCTTCCAGCGACACCCGGCCCTTGCCCCACGAGGCGATGTCGCGGGTCGCGCCATCCGGGCTGAACATCTCGATGTTCAGCACCGCAGCGGTCTTGTCCAGCGGCGCCAGCGGATGCGCGGCGTAGTAGCTGGCGCCCAGCAGGCCCTTCTCTTCGGCGGTCAGTGCCACGAAGTACAGCGTGCGCTGCGGCTGCGGGCCAGCGGCGAACACGCGGCCCAGTTCCAGCACCGTGGCCACGCCGGTGGCATTGTCGATCGCACCACGGCGGATGCGGTCACCCTTGGCGTCGGGCTGGCCGATACCGAACGCATCCCAGTGCGCGGAGAAGATCACCGCCTCGTCGGCATGCTCGCCACCGGGCAGCTTGGCCACCACGTTGCGGGTGACCACCTGTTCGCGCTTGAGCGCGAAGTCCACGCTCAGCTTGGCGTTGTCCAGCGCCACCGGGCGGAAGTCGGCACGCATCGCCTTGCGCTTCTCCGCATCGAAGTCGAGGCCGGCGTCGGCGAAGATCGCCTCGGCCAGCTCGCGCTGCATCCAGCCGCGCAGCGGCGTGTGCTGCGCCATCGCTTCGGCCTGGCCGCGCTCGATGTCGAACAGCGGCGAGGTGCCCGAGCTCTTCACCGTGGCCCAGCCATAGGCGGCCGGCGCGGTCTCGTGCACGATCAGCACGCCCTCGGCGCCACGGCGTGCGGCTTCCTCGAACTTGTAGGTCCAGCGGCCGTAGTAGGTCACCGCCTTGCCGTCGAACGAGCCCGGCGCATCGGCTTCGAAATCGGCGTCGTTGATCAGCACCACGGCGATCTTGCCGTGCAGGTCCACGTCCTTGTAGTCGTTCCAGTGGCGTTCCGGCGCATCAATGCCGTAACCGACGAACACCAACGGTGCATTCTTGATCTGCACGCGCTTGCGCGGCTGCAGGCTCTGCAGGGTTACGTCCACGCCATTGGCCAGCGCACGCTTGCCCTGCTTCAGCGACAGGCTGGCCTTGGCCGCGCCCTCCAGCTGCGCGCGCACCAGCGGTACCGGCTGCACCCAGCTGCCGTCCACGCCGCCCGGCTGCAGGCCATAGCTGCGGAACTGCTCGATCAGGTACTGCACCGTGCGCTCTTCGCCCTCGGTGGCCGGTGCGCGGCCCTCGAACTCATCCGACGCCAGCACGCGCACGTGGCGCGACAGTGCCTGCGGATCGATGCCGCCACCGGGAAGGTCATTGGCCGCATGGGCCAGGCCACCGACGAACAGGCAGGACGACAGCAGCAACACGCGCATCGGATTCACGGCAGTACCACGGCTAGCTTGGAAGTCACCAGAGTGTAACGTGGTCGTGACATCACGGCGCAGCGTTGGCCCACCTCATCCACGCATGGCGTGGCTTTACGGGCGGATGCGGTCCAGCCAGCAGGCCAGGCCTTGCGCGTTGAGTTCGATGTCCATCGCCAGCACCGCAATCACCGCCGCATCGTCCAGCGCACAGCCATGCAGCTGTGCACGTTCCAGGTAGAGTGCCTGCAACGCGGCCAGCAGGCAGCGGTGGCGGTCCGGACGGCCATCGCATTGGCGGCCGATGGCCGCCATCGCATCGATCTGTTCGAACAGGTCGTCGGCCAGTTTCTCCACCTGTCCCACGCGCCCATAGTGGGTCAGGTACATCGCCTGCGGCGCGTAGCCCAGCATGCGCCGGATCGAGGCCTTCATCGCCTCCGGGTCGAACTGCACCGGCGAGGAGGTGGGGAAGATGAAAGCGCCCTGCGCGCTGTCCAGCTCGCGGTAGGAGATGCCAAACGTATCGCCGGTGAACCAGCTGCGGCTGCGCGCATCCCACACGCAGTAGTGGTGCAGCGCATGGCCCGGCGTGTGCAGCAGCACCAGCTCGCGACCGGCCAGGTCGATGCGGTGGCCATCTTCAGCCACCACGACGCGCTGCGCGGGAATCGGTTCGATGCGGCCATAGCTGCGCGCGATTTCCTCGGCGCCGTACACCGCCGTGGCACCGGCGATCAGCCGGGTCGGGTCGATCATGTGCGGCGCACCGCGCGGGTGCAGCACCGCTTTCGCGTTCGGCAGCTGCTGCATCAGCAGGCCCGCACCGCCGGCGTGGTCCAGGTGCACGTGCGTGAGCAGCAGCCAGTCCACCGCATCCACGCCCAGGCCGGCGTCGGCCAGCGCCTGCAGCATGGCCGGCACTGACAGCCCGGTGCCGCAGTCGACGAACGCGGCGCGGCCGTTTTCAACGATCAGGTAGGCCGCGTCGAAGTCGGGGCGCTGGAAACCGGTATCGATGGTATGGATGCTGGGGTCGGCGGTCATCGGCACGCACCTGGCAGTCTCGGAAACAGAAGCCCATGGTAGGCGCGCAGGCAACCCGGGTTCGATGCGGCTTTGGTCGGAGGGGCGCTTCTGTAGAGCCGAGCCCACGCTCGGCTGCCATTCTGTCAGGCATCAGCCGAGCATAGGCTCGGCTCTACAGCGGCACGCGAAGTCGAGCATGGCTCGACTCTACAAAGGCGGGACTACCGGTCCAACCAGCGCGGCCGCACCAGCAGCGCCAGCACCAGCACCGCCAGGAACGCGCCGTAGGCGTAAAGCACCGCCAGTACCTGCGGCCAGATGGGGCCGGCACCAAGCTGTGCCATGCCGATGCGATACCCCCACAGCATCGACGCGATGCTCAGCGCGAAGGCCAGCAACAGGGTGGTGCCATCGAACAGGCGCCGCCGCGCGGTGCGCGGCTGGCGCGGGAACAGCCAGTACAGGCTGCCCAGCAGCAGGAACCAGGGCAGGAACAGCAGCAGCGACAACCAGGCCATTGCAGACTCCATGTCATCGCGCCGGAGGCGCGCGGACATCATGCCACGGCTGCTGTGCTCCCCTGTAGAGCCGAGCCATGCTCGGCTGGGCAGCAACGCAGCCGAGCATGGGCTCGGCTCTGCAACAGCCTCCGGTCAGGCCGCTTCGCGCAGCGCAGCCAGGGCGGTCAGCACGGCGTCCACCTCGGCTTCCAGCTTGAACAGCTCGCTCTGCAGCTGGTCGCCCTGCTCGGCCTGCTTGATCACGGCAATCAACTGCCCGGCATCACGCGGCGAATCGAAGCCTTCGCTCTGGATCAGCAGCGTGCCGTCACCGGCGGTCAGCTTGAAGTAGAACCGGCCGTCCTTCTCACGGTACTGCTTGAACTGCGGCGGCGCCACGCGGGCCACGCCGGCATCTTCGCTGGCGATGTCGCCCGCCGTGGACAGGTCGCGCAGGCCCACGGCGTGGCGCAGTTCTTCCAGCAGCGGTGCCGCCAACTGCTCGCGCAGCTGCTGGCCACGGCGCTTGAGCAGCGCTTCGATTTTCTCCGGCTCGGCCATCAGCGCGTTGTAGCGCTCGCGCAGCGGCGACAGTTCGCTGTCGATGCGCTCGAACAGCTGCTGCTTGGCATCGCCCCAGCTGATGCCCGCAGCGAACGCCTTCGCGAATTCCGCGGTCTGTTCCGGGGTGGCGAACGCCTGGTACATCTGGAACAGTGCCGAGCCCTCGGTGTCCTTCGGCTCACCCGGTGCGCGCGAATCGGTCAGGATCGAGAACACCAGCTTCTTCAGCTCTTCGCGCGGCACGAACAGCGGAATGGTGTTGTGGTAGCTCTTGCTCATCTTGCGGCCATCCAGGCCCGCCAGCGTCGCTACCTGCTCGTCGATCACCACGTCCGGCAGCGGGAAATACTCTTTGCCGTACACGTGGTTGAAGCGCTGGGCGAAGTCGCGCGCCATCTCGATGTGCTGGATCTGGTCGCGGCCCACCGGCACCTGGTTGGCCTTGAAGATCAGGATGTCGGCGGCCATCAGCACCGGGTACATGAACAGGCCGGCGCTGACGCCTGCGTCCTCGTCCACGCCTTCCTCGCGGTTCTTGTCCACCGCCGCCTTGTAGGCGTGCGCGCGATTGAGGATGCCCTTGCTGGCGATGGCGGTGAGGAACCACATCAGCTCGGTGGTCTCGCGGATGTCGCTCTGCCGGTAGAACCACACGTGTTCCGGGTCCAGGCCGCAGGCCAGCCAGCTGGCCGCGATCTCCAGGGTCGCGCGCTGGGTGCGCTGCGGGTCCTGTGACTTGATCAGGCTGTGCAGGTCGGCCAGGAAGAAGAAGCTCTCGATCCCCGGGGCGCGGCTGGCCGCGATGGCCGGGCGGATGGCGCCAACGTAGTTGCCCAGGTGGGGCGTGCCGGAGGGAGTGATGCCGGTAAGGACTCGGGTGGTCATGACTGCGTGGGGTAACCTTCGATGAACGGGGCCAGTTTACCTTGCACGCCACCAACCCCGTCAGGGCCCGCGGCGCGTTCATTCACGCAACCCCGCTGGAGACGCCCGATGAAACGCCTGCTGCCCCTGCTGCTTATCCTGCCTCTGGCCGGCTTCCGCCCGGCCCCGATGCCGCCGCCGGTCTACGAGGGCGGCCCCGTGCGCATGGCCCTGGTCGACCGCGACCGCGGCACCGAACTGCGCAGCTACCCCGCCGAGGGCCAGCGCTGGGTGGCCGGTGAGCGCGGTCACCGCTACGCCGTGCGCCTGTACAACGACAGCCCCCGCCGGGTGCTGGTGGTGCTGTCGGTGGACGGCGTCAACGCCATCTCCGGCGAAGATGCCGATCCCTCGCAGACCGGTTACGTGCTCAACCCCGGACAGCGCGCCGACATCACCGGCTGGCGCAAGAGCCAGGACGAAGTGGCGCAGTTCGTCTTCAGCAGCCCCAGCGGCAGCTATGCCAGCCGCACCGGCCGCCCCGACAACATCGGCGTGGTGGGCGTGGCCGTGTTCGAGGAAGCGCGCCGCTGGCGCCCTGAGCCGATCCTGCGCCGGGGCCTGCCACCGCCGGCCCCGGCTGCACAGGCCGAAGCGGCCGCCGATGCCAGCGCCAGCCGCATCGAGGGCTACGCCAGCAAGCCGCAGGCGCCGGCGCTGGGCACCGGCCACGGCGCGCGCGAGCAGTCCTCGGTGCGCGATACCGAGTTCGAGCGCGCCAGCCGCAGCCCGGCGCAGGTGTTGCAGCTGCGCTACGACAGCGCCCGCAACCTGCGCGCGCGCGGCATCCTGGTCGATTCGCCGTCACGCCTGCCGCGCGAACCGCAGGCGTTCCCCAACCGCTACGTGCCGGACCCGCCGGCACGCTGATCCTCCGCGCAGACAACACAACGCCCGCAACCTTTCGGCGCGGGCGTTGTGTCGTGGGGGAAACCCGGGGGCTTACTTGTAATCCGGGTAATCCTTGCGCACGCTGTCTTCGAAATCCCGGACTTCCTTCTCGGCGCGGTCCTTGGCCCAGCCATAACGCTCCTGCAGGCGACCGGCCAGGTATTCGGCATTGCCTTCGGCCACATCGAAATCGTCGTTGGTCAGATCGCCCCACTTGGCCTGGGCCTTGCCCTTCAGCTGCGACCACTTGCCGGAAATGATGTCTTTGTTCATTGCTGGGAGTCCTTGGTTGCAACGGCGTTCTTACCGTGGTTCCAGCTTCGCGCAGTCGCTGTTGAGTACCGGTCAACCAGCAATGAAATGCGTGCTCACCTGCTTGAATGGTTCACTCCGCTTGCACAGCCGTGCGTGGCAGCGTGCAAGAAAAAGGCCGGGGATGATCCCCGGCCTTTTTCTTCCGTTCCGCGCCGGGCTCAGTTGCCCTTGGCGGCATCCTCAACCTTCTCACCGGCCTTCTGCACGTCCTTGCCGGCACCGGCCACAGTGTTGCAACCGGCCAGCAGGGCCACCGAGAACATCGACAACAGCATCAGGGCAACTACGCGCTTCATGGGCTTCTCCTTGGGTTTGCCGCTACACCGCTTCATTCGCGGATGGGATTCTTTCGCTCAGCGGGAGAAGGCCAATGCCCGCCGCCGCCGCGTGAAGTGCAATCTGGCGGCAGGGGCGTGGAGCGGGTGTGAACGGATCGGCGATCCGTTCAGGCGGTTGCCTTAGTCGCGCATCAGGGTGGACTTGCCGAACAGGCTCTCGACCAGGTCCACGGCCAGTTCGGCGGTGGCATTCTGCTTGTCCAGCAAGGGGTTGAGCTCGACGATGTCCAGCGACCCCATGCACCCGGTGTCAGCGATCATCTCCATCACCAACTGCGCCTCGCGGTAGTTCACCCCACCCGGCACCGTGGTGCCCACGCCCGGCGCGATGCTCGGGTCGAGGAAGTCGACGTCGAAGCTGACATGCAGGTGGGTGTTCTCGTCGATGCCCGCCAGTGCTGCTTCGACCGTGCGCTTCATGCCGTTCTCGTCGATGTAGCGCATGTCGTAGACATCCACCTTGTGGGTCTTGATCAGGCGCTTCTCTTCCGGGTCCACCGAACGGATGCCGATCTGGTGCACCTGGGTGGGAGTGATCGCCGGTGCGCTGCCGCCGAGGTGGGTCAGCGCCTCCGGGCCGAGGCCGCACAGGCAGGCCACCGGCATGCCGTGGATGTTGCCCGAGGGGGTGACATCGCTGGTATTGAAATCGGAATGTGCATCCAGCCACAGCACGCGCAGGGTCTTGCCCTGCTCGCGGCACCAGCGTGCCACGGCAGTGATCGAACCGATTCCCAGGCAGTGGTCGCCGCCGAGCATGATCGGCATGCGGCCGGCCTGCAGTTCGGCATAGCTGGCTTCCATCAGTGCATGGTTCCACGCCACCACTTCCTCCAGATGGCGGTAGCCCTGCACCGGCGCGGTCCACGGGTTGCGCGGGCCATCCAGGTTGCCCAGGTCGCGCACGTCCACGCCGCGCGCTTCCAGCGCCTCCGGCAGGCCCGCCACGCGCAGCGCTTCCGGCCCCAGCCGTGCACCGCGATGGCCCGCACCGACATCGGTGGGAACGCCGATCAGGGATACGGAAATGGGATGGGCCATGGGTGCCTCCTTGCGGGGGAAAAAGAAGCACAGTCTAGCCAGAGCTGTGTGACACCACTCGCGGCGGTGCAGCAGGGCATTGGCGCCGCCATGGCGCAAATGGACAACAGGCAGCCATGCGTAGGGATTCCCCGGCCTTATGGATCAGAAATTCTTCCGCCTGTGATGGGGTTCTCCACAGTGACGGATACGGCTCTATCGCTTTCCCTTCAGTGCAGCGAAGGTTCTCGCCCAAATTGGAGGCTCGGATGTTCCCGCATTGAATCGAAGTAGACTCCCAGCCGGCTTCTTGGCGCCACTCAGCAAGCACCTGTGTATCGGCACGCTCACGGTGTTGACCGCGTCCTGCTCGGTATCCGGCGCCGATACCTCCTCGGCAGAGCACGCGCCACTTCTGGCGTCGGTGGATGAAGCTTCAACCCATGAAATAGCCGTTCCGCGTACGGCAAGGACCGCTGCACAGCGATCCACCGCGACGGTCAATGCGCGCATCGCGTTGGGACCCAAAGCTTTCCTGATCGACATCAGGCCTCCCGAATACAGAGGCGATGCCACGAACTACATCGACCAGAGAATGCAGCGATCAAAATCTGGCGACGGCCAAGCAAGCTACGAAATACACTCGAGGCTTGCCAGCTGCAAACGAGCCCTCGATCCGGGCGACGACAGTGAGTACAAGGTGTACTCATCCATGGGACTTGCCGAGCAGTTCTCGAGGCGTATCGAAGAAGAAATCGAGAACTGCAAGGCGATTGCCCAACGAACCGACATCACGGGAGAAAACTGGCTGTCACTGGCAGCCGCTCAAGGGTCCATTGAAGCCCGACTGATTTACGCCCAGAACCCTCGCGCCGCCATCGGCAATCTCACCGAAGTCCTCTCTGATCCCAGCAGGTTGATCGACTTTCGCCGGAACGCTGTGGAGTATCTGGACGAATCTGTTTCTTCAGGAAACCTGGATTCCATCGAAGCGCTCGCAAACATCTATGACAGAGGAATAGTCGCCGAGCGCTCCTACACCAGGAGCCTCGGCTACTGGATGGCCCTGCACCGCGTGCATCCAAGCCAGTACTCGGCGGAATCGATAAGTCGCCTGTCCAGCAGCATGCAGGCAGAGCAGATCATTCGTGCGCAGGAAATCTCAAGAGAAATCTACCAATCATGCTGCCATGACGTTCGATTGGTAATCCTGCAAACCAAAAATAGACAAACGGCTTAATAATATGAGAACAAAGATAATTATTGCGGCAATCGTGGTCCTGGCAGCATTCGCCGCACTTCCATTCGCGCATGCAACCTGGCCTTTCGGCAACCCTTCAACCGTGTTCGGCCCAGCGTCCTGCACACCGTGTCGTGGGCAGACCCCACTTCCAGACACAGCTACCAGAGCGTTCCTGACCAGATACACGCAGGTGACGAACAAGAAAAATTCCGGAACCTTCAATGAGTCCATCCAACCAGGATCCAAGGTCATCGTCTGCAACGCGTCCCACTGCGTGACCTACCAAATGACCGATAGCCAGGACTGGAATGGGACTTCGCGTGAGCCCATCACAACGAGCCCTCCCCCTCGCGGCGGCGGGAATGGCAATGGCGGTGGCGGCGGCGGCGGCGGTTACACCGGGCCCATCAGCGGCGGCAGCTACGGTGGAGGCGGCGGCGGAGGCTCCGGCAAAGTCACAGTCGGGCCGGCCAAGCCGTCCCTCCCCACCCAGGAGGATTGATGGCACCACGTGATAGCACCATTGGCGTGCTTCTGCAGGTCAATTCACACGCGAGCAACCACATGCCATCATGGGACACAGACTCAGCGCCGCTTGATCGGCGTCACGCAGTTGAGCCAGCTTCACCACGTGGGTCGTGATGGGCAGCGCGATAGCGAAGACGGCGCCGGATTCGCGGTGGAGTGCAGCCCCGCTCTATATGTCGCTTCTGGCATTGCGATGCTCGAAACGGGCCAAACGCGATAATTCACTTTTCCTTTCAGATCACCCGATGCCATCGAAACAAACGACTGGCAGGCGGGGATTTCGCGTGCGCATGATGAATCGCCACCTGCAAAGGTGTTCGGGACTTCCAAGCCCGTTTAGTCGAAGATGTATACGCTTGCCAGCCGGCGCCGTCTTCCCAAAAGCGGCGCCGGCTGGCAATCCGTTCGCCGATCGACGGCGGGCGGTGCGTGGGGACCCTGTGCCCGCCGGCTCATCGATTTCCGGTCTTGGAAGCCACGCATCGCCCGGCACCCTCTTCGGGTGGCACCTCTGTTCCCGACGAGGACGCCATGCAACGCCTATTGATCGCAGACGAAGCGTATTCAATGGGCTGGATCACCGTCCAAGAAGGCCGGTACAGGTACATGGCCATTGGAGCAGAAGCCGTCATGATCCGAGGCGTTCTAAGCGAGTACTTAGGCTATGAGGTGATCTGGGAGAACTGACGGTCCGCCCGAGTTTGGTGCCGCTTGTCCGAATCGAACGGACGACCTACTGATTACAAATCAGTTGCTCTACCGACTGAGCTAAAGCGGCGATGTCGTACTTCTCTTGCTCAAACCGTGTCCGGCTTGCCCCACAGTCTACGCGCTGGCGGGCCTAAAGCCTTACCGCGCTTAGCCTTCCTGCCTGCCGCCACAACAACCGCGCCCGAGTTACAAGACAGTTGCTCTACCAACTGAGCTAAAGCGGCATGGGTGGTGCACCGGCGGCAGCGCCGCGGTCCGGGGATTCTAGCGCAACCGCGTGCATTCCAGCGACCGGCTCTGTGCGGCCCCGCTGCGCTGCTGGGCCTGGGCCGGCTGCGTGCCCGCCGCCAGTTGCGCTTCCAGCCACCACTGGCCGGAGTCGCCGCTGGCCACCAGGCGCGGCTGGAAGCCGGCGGCCTGCACCGCCGCCATGCGCCGCTCGGCGCCTTCGCGGTTGCGGTACTGGCCCAGCGCCACGGCGTTGGCCTCCTCGCCCTGGCTGATGATGTAGTAGTCGCTCAGGCCAGCGGCGACGATGCGTTTCACGGTGGCCTGGGCTTCTTCGCGGTTGGCGGCGGCCGGCAGCATCACCCGGTAACGGGCACTGCCGCTGGCAGCAGGCTGTTCGCGCAGGCGCACCTGGCTGAGCAGCGTGCTGGCCTTGCCCTGCGCACTGGTAGCGGCGGCGCGATCGGCGAACGGGCCCAGCGCGACGCAGCGCGGCGGTTCGGCAGCCACGGGCGGGGTTACGGGCTTTTCCGGCGCCGGGTTCGGGGTCGGTGCAGGCGGTGTTGCCGGCTTGGCAGCGGCAGCAACCGGCGTAGCCTCAGCCGCCTGCGGCTTGGCAATCTCCGGCTTGGCCGGGGCGGCGGGCGCCGGCGTTACAGCCACGGCCGTCTTCTCCGACGGCACGCGCTCCATCAACGGCGCGGTCGGCGCGGCAGCCGTGGCTTCGGCGGCCGCGGCGGCATCCACGCCACCGGGCACCCAGCGCAGCTCGGCCACGCCCGCGGGTTGCGGTGGCGGCGCAGGCTTCTGTGGTGCATCGCGCAGCAGCCACCAGCAGGCGACGCCAAGGTTGAGGATGGCCAGTACGACGATCAGGGCACGGGTCAGCATGCGCGGATACTAGCCTGCGGGCTGGTGCACCGCCCAGCGGGCGAGACCATCCAGCACCAGCGAGGGGTGGTAGTCGGCGCCGGGCAGCAACGGCATCAGCGCCGGTGCGCCGCCACCGTGCACCAGCAGCGACGGTGCAACGCCCAGCAGCGCGTGCCCCTGCTGGGCGCTGCGTTCGATCAGCGCCACGGCCGCACCATCGCAGCCGGAGGCGAGCGCGTCGGCGGTGTCGTTGGCGAATTCGCTGTAGTCACCGCCGGTAGCCGGCAGCTGCACCGCGCGGGCATGCAGGGCTTCGCGCATGGTGGTCGGCGATGCGGAAATGCGGCCACCGTGGTGCTGGCCGTCAGCGTCGAGCAGGTCAATCGTCAGTGCGGTGCCCACGCCCACCACCAGCACCGGGCGCTGCGCCTTGGCAGCGGCCAGCAGGGCCAGGAAGCGGTCCACACCGAATTTTTCGGGCTTGGCATAGGCAATGCGCACGCCGGCGCATTCGGCGCTGGTACGCACCACGTGCACGTGCTCGAAGCGACGCTGCAGCTGGTCCAGCATCGCGCTGGTCAGCGACGGTGCGGCCACGCTGGCCACGAACGCGGTGGTGCCGCTGGGCAGGCTGTGCGGCGGCTGTCCGGCCATGCCTTCGGCGCCATGCGCCCAGGCCTGCACGTCACCGGCACGGTCGCCCTGCAACGGCGCGAACTTGAAGCGCGAGTTGCCGAGGTCGAACAACCAATCGCTCATGCCGCCCTCACGCTGACTTCGCCGGCATGCAGCAGGCGCTCGCGGCCATCGATGCGCACGCGCAAGGCGCCGTCATCGGCCAGGCCGAGCGCGGTGCCATGCTGCCACTGCCCTTCCAGTTCCACCCGTACTTCGCGACCGGCCAGCATGTCGAACGCGGCGTAGCGCGGCAGGAACGGCGCCAGGCCTTCGCGATCGAACGCTTCCAGCGCCGGCAGCAGGCGCGCCAGCACGGCGGCGACCACCACGTTGCGGTCCACCGGCTTGCCGGCCAGCGTGTCCAGGTCCACCCACGGCTGGGTGATCTGCTCGGCGAAGGATGGCGGCATGTGCGTGTTGATGCCGATGCCGATCACCGCGCGCGCCGGGCCGGCATATTCGCCACCGCCCTCGGCCAGCAGGCCGACCAGCTTGCGCTTGCCATCGACGATCAGGTCATTCGGCCACTTCAGCTGCGCCTGGGTATAGCCCAGGTCGTGCAGCGCTTCGGCCACGGCGATGCCAGCCACCAGGCTCAGCCCGGCCAGGCGGCCGAGGCCACCGGAGAACAGCCGCAGCACCGACAGGTACACATGCGCGGCCAGCGGCGACGCCCACGTACGGCCGCGACGGCCGCGGCCGCCGGTCTGGCGTTCGGCCAGCAGGACGCTCACCCCGCGCTGGGGCGCGCTGCAACGCAGCAATTCGGCATTGGTCGAGTCCACCGTCCAGGCCACCTGCAGGTCGTGCAGCAGCGGCAGCACCTCGGCGGGCAGGCCGGCACGGATCGCATCCGGGTCCAGCAGGTCGACCGGGCGGGTCAGGCCATAGCCCTCACCTGCACGGCCTTCGATGTCCACACCGGCGGCTCTAAGTCCTTGAATACGCTTCCAAATGGCCGCCCGGGTCTGGCCCAGCTCACGGGCCAGGGCGTCGCCGGAGAGGCGACCGGCAGCGAGTTTGGCCAGCAATTGGCGGTCGTCCACGGCAGCTTCCACGAAGTCAGGAAGGAATTATGCGGGAAAGCCGCCAGCGGCGCCCGCCACGCTGGGTTCTGCGGGGGCTTCCAACGGGGCGCCGGGTTCGGGCTAGAATCGGGAACTCACCTTCCCTTAACGTGGATGTCGTCAATGCGCCGCTATGCCCATTGCCTGATCCTGCTGACGATGCCCTTCGCGGCGTCTGCGACGGCAGCGCTGGACGACAGCCGCGGCGCCTGCGTGTCCTCCAACGGCGATGCCGCCTCGCAGCGTGCACCGACCGCGACCGCTTCGGCCGCCACCACCAAGCCGGCACCGGTCCGCCCGGCAGCCAACACCAGCACGGGCGGCGGTGGCAGCGACGACGACGTGCTGCAGCGCATCCGCGCACCGAAGTGGCACAGCTACCTGCCGGGAATGTTCCGCTGATCAAGTCGTTGCTGCAGTGGCTGCGACCTGCGCCGCGGCCGATCGACGATGTACTGTGGAATGAGGCCTGCCGCCGTGCGGCCTGGCTGCGCGGTCTGGACGACGAACGCCGCGCACGCCTGCGCGTGCTGGCCACGCGCTTCCTGCACGAGAAGACCATCACGCCGATCGGCGAGCTGCAGCTGGAGGCCGGCGATGGCGTGCTGCTGGCGGCGCTGTGCTGCCTGCCGCTGCTGGAGTTCGGCGAGGTGGGTCTGGAAGGCTGGTCGCAGCTGATCGTCTACCCCGATGCATTCCGCGTACATCGCAGCCACATGGATGCGGCCGGCGTACTGCATGAGTGGGATGACGAACTGATTGGCGAGTCGTGGGACAGCGGTCCGCTGATCCTGTCGTGGGCCGATGTGCAGGCCGACCTGGCGACGCCGCACGAGGGCTACTGCGTGGCGGTGCACGAGATGGTGCACAAGCTGGATGCACTGGATGGCGCGATGGACGGCACGCCGCCGCTGCCGCGCGAATGGCAGCGTGAGTGGGCGACCATCTTCCAGCGCGCCTACGATGCGTTCTGCGCGCAGGTGGATGCGGGCGAAGAAACGCTGATCGATCCGTATGCGGCCGAAGCGCCGGAAGAATTCTTCGCGGTGACCAGCGAGTATCACTTCTCGGCACCGGATCTGCTGCAGCAGGCGTTGCCGGAGGTGGCCGCGCAGCTGCGGCGGTTCTATGGCGAGCCGCCGACGATCGAAACACGGTAGTGCCGGCCGCTGGCCGGCACCCTGGCAATGCCACCGAAGATCATGAGGGTGCCGGCCAGCGG
>NZ_JBMRFR010000014.1:0-102305 GCF_049384845.1 Stenotrophomonas sp. CASM101
GGGCCAGGTAGTGGGTCAATGCCATGCGCCCCACCGGCGCCAGCCATCCCAGCCGCGCGCGCCAACGCACGATCCACGCCAGGTAACCCAGGCACATCGGCAGCCCGCCGATCGTCACCAGTGCCATCGCTGCGGTCACCGGCAGGTCGTAGGCGCCCGGTGCCAGATACGGCTTCCAGGCAACGCCGAGCAGCGTGACCGCCAGGCCCAGCGGCAGCGCCACCCAACGCAACAGCACGTACAGCCGTGGGAAGCGCTCGGGTGATACCAGTGCACCGCTGCTGGCGAACCAGCTGCCGATCAGGAACATGCCCAGCACTTCCGGACCGGTAATCAGCAGCGCGCCCATCGACGATCCGAACTCGTGCAGGCGCTGCGCGGTGGCCTGCATCCAGCTGCCGTGCCCGTACACCAGGCGCTGCTGCGCGATGGCCTGCTGTGCTTCGGCAAGCATCTTCTGCATGTCTTCGGCCGAAGCCATCGACACCATCGCACCCACCAGCAACATCATCGCTACACCGCCGAGGTAGACGATCACGCCCATCCACGGCAGCCAGCTGCGCGGCGCCTCGCGGCAGGCCAGCAACGGCAACGAGACCAGTGCATACATCACCAGGATGTCGCCGGACCAGACCAGCAGTGCATGGCACAGGCCGATCAGCAGCAGGCCGGCGCTGCGGCGCAGGTAGAACGGGGTGAAGTCGCGCCCGGCCACCTCGGCGCGTTGCGCCATCACCGCAAAGCCGGCACCGAACAGCAGCGAGAACAGGGTGAAGAACTTGCCCTGCACGAACACATAGACGAAGGCGTCGGCCCAGTGATCGATGCCCCGCCAGTGCACGTCAATGCCGGTGAAGGCCAGGTCCAGCGGACCGCTGAAGGCCTCGATGTTCATCAGCAGGATGCCCAGCAGCGCGGCACCACGCAGCACGTCCAGCACGGCGATGCGTTCGCCGGAAGCCACCGGCTGCAGGGAAGGAGAGACAGCGTTCACGGGGCGTCCGTCAGGCAGGTCCGCCATTATGCCGCCGGCCCGCGCGCCATGGATGGCCGCGCCATGTTCCAGAAACGCGACGGCCCGCCGAAGCGGGCCGTCGCATCCATCACGATCGCGCTGCGATCAGTGCTGGTGACCACCGTCGCCGTGGACGTGGCCGTGGTCGAGCTCTTCCTTGCCGGCTTCGCGCACATCGACGATTTCCACGTCGAAGTGCAGGTCCTTGCCGGCCATCGGGTGGTTCAGGTCGACGTCCACGACGCTCATGCCGACCTTCTGCACGGTCACCGCACGCGGGCCGAAGTTGGTCTGCAGCACCACCTGCTGGCCCGGGGCCAGCTTGGTGTTGCCGAAGTGCTTCTTCGGCACGCGCTGGGACAGGCCCTCGCGGCGCTCGCCGTAGGCATCGGCCGCCTTGACGTCGACGCTGAAGGTCGCGCCGGCTTCCTTGTCCATCATGGCGTTTTCCAGGCCCGGGATGATGTTGCCATGGCCGATCAGGATCGCCAGCGGCTCGCCGCGGTCCTTGGACGATTCAATCGGCTCCTGGCCGACTTCGGAAACGGTGTAGTGGAAGCGGACAACGCGGTCTTTTTCGATCTTCATGCGCAACTCTGTCTGGATCTGCCGGAGGCAGGCGGGTTGGGGCGGGTTGTCGCCCGACGGGGACGCCGCCATCATGACGGCCATTCCAAGGTGGCGCATTATCCGGAGATCATGCACATCACGCCAGTTTCGTCCGGCCCGCGCCGGTTTCTCGCCCCGGCCCTGCTGCTGGCCCTGCCCGTGTTGATGACCGCCTGTGGCGGCGGCAAGGCCACCCGCCCGGCGCCGCCCCCGCCGACGGCGAACTGGCCGAAGACCGTGCCGGACAACCCCGAGGCCGCCAACTCGGTGCTGATGCGGGCCATCAGCCTGGTCGGCACGCCCTACCGCTATGGCGGCAACACCCCGGACTCGGGCTTCGACTGCAGCGGGCTGGTCGCCTATGTCTATCGCGAGATGCTGGACCTGCGGCTGCCGCGCACCTCGCGCGACCTGGCGGCGGTACAGGGCCCCAGGATCGATCCGCAACGCCTGGCCACCGGCGACCTGGTGTTTTTCGGCAGCCGCGGCAGCGTCACCCACGTGGGCATCTATGTAGGTGAAGGGCGTTTTGTGCACGCGCCGAGTACCGGCGGTACGGTTCGCCTGGACTCGCTCAGTGGCCCCTACTGGAAAGACCACTACACGGGCGCGAAACGTGTCCTTCGCTAAGCTGAACAGGCGGTATGTCTAAAACTGTGACATGCGTCACTATATAAATAACGATTTTATAACGGAATTTTTAACTTATCCGCGCTTTTACAGGGCATGATGCCCCATCGTTTTTTTCCTGTGACCGACGCGTGACGACTGACGACCTGAAAAGCGAAGGCCAGACTTCCGTATCTTCACGTAGTGCCCGCCCGCTGTTGCTTGGCCTGGCACTGTGCCTGACCAGCCTTCCGGCCTGGTCGCAGACTGCTCCAAACCGTTCCGATGTGACCCCGGCCCCGGTGGCCGAGAGCACCGCCCGACCGGCCGCCAAGGCCGAGGCTGCCGCTCCGCAGCGCAGCCGAGTCGATGCCGCCGCCAGTGCCACGCTGGCCGCCCTGCTGCCGCACCTGGCCGCCAACGACACCATTCCGCTGATGGATCGCTCGGCCGTGGTGGCCGGTGACCTCAGCCGCCTGCTCGCCAACTACGACACCAGCAGCGCCGCCAATGGCAGCGTCGTCGGCACCGCCGCCGACAACGGCAAGGTGCAGTCGCTGCTGCGCCGCGCGATGACCCTGCTGGGCACCCCGTACCGTTGGGGTGGCAGCAACCCGGACAGCGGTTTCGACTGCAGCGGCCTGGTCGGCTATGTGTTCCGTTCGGCGCTGGGCATCGAGTTGCCGCGCGTCTCGCGCGAGATGGCGCACGATGACAACGCCGAACTGATCAACGACCGCACCGCGCTGGCGGCGGGCGACCTGGTCTTCTTCGGCCGCAAGGGCCGCGTCGACCACGTCGGCATCTATGTCGGCGACGGCCGCTTCCTGCACGCCCCCAGCTCGGGCAAGGATGTGCGCGTGGACACCCTGCTCAGTGGCTACTGGGGCAACAAGTTCATGCAGGCCCGCCGGGTGGATCTCTGACCCCTGGCGCTACAGCGCCGCCTGATGCAAGAAGCCGCTGCCCTGCAGCGGCTTTTTTGTTGGGCCCGTACGTAATGGTGGGTGGCTGCCGACCTTGGTCGCCACCGGCTCCATCCATGCATGGTGTGGATCAAGCGGAGGCCGCCTTGGCCGACACCGCCTCGGCCATCCCCCAAACAAAAGGCCCGCCGGTCAGGGCGGGCCTTTCAATTCAGCACACCACCTCAGGCGCGTGGTGGTGTCGGGTCGGGATCATCCACGCCCACGTTGCTGGACGGGTTGTCGTACACCGCCTGGTCAAGCAGCCCGGTCTCCTTGGCCACGATCACCGGTACCAGCATCTGGCCCGTCACGTTCGTCATCGTGCGCATCATGTCCAGGATGCGATCAATGGCATACAGGTAGCCGATGGTCTCCAGCGGCAGGTTGGCCGCACTCAGCACCACCGTGGCCATGATCACCGCAGTACCCGGCACGCCGGCGGTACCGAAGCTGCCCAGCACCGAGGCGATCAGCACCACTACGTACTGCTCCGGAGTCAGCGGCACACCGCTGTACTGTGCGATGAACACCGCGCACAGCGCCGGGTAGATCGCGCCGCAGCCGTCCATCTTGATGCTGGCGCCCAGCGGCACCGCAAACGAACCGTAATCCTTGTTCACGCCCAGGTTGTGGGTGATCGAACGCAGTGCCACCGGCATCGCCGCGAAGCTGGAAGAGCTGACGAACGCAACCTGCATGCCCGGCGCCGCACCACGGAAGAACTTCAGCGGGTTCAGTCCGTGCGCCAGCAGCAGTGCGCTGTAGACCACCACGATGTGCAGGGCGCAGGCCACGTACAGCGCCAGCACGAAATGCCCCAGCGGCAGCAGCTTCTCGAACCCGTAGCTGCCGACCAGACCGGCGATCAGGCCAAAGGTGCCGATCGGGGTGACTTCCAGCACGAAGCGGGTCACCTGGATCATGATGTCGCTCATCTGGCCGACCAGCTTGCGCGCCTCGGTCACCTTCTCGCCGAGCTTGACGATGGCGAAGCCGACCAGGCCAGCGAAGAAGATGACCGGCAGGATCGAGCCACGGCCGGCGGCCAGCACGGTTTCGCCGGCCGCGTTGACCTTGGTGCCGATACCGGACAGCGCATAGAAGACATTGGCCGGTACCACGTCCAGCAGCACCTGCACCACGCTGGGCACTTCGCGCGGCACGTAATTGCTGGCCATCGTCAGCTGCAGGCCACCGGCGCCGGGCTGCAGCACGGTGCCCACGCCCAGGCCGACGCACACCGCCAAAGCAGCAGTGATCACGAACCACAGGAAGGTGCGGCCACTGAGCGCGGCAACCGACTTCTGGCCGTGCAGCGACGAGATCGCATTGATCACCGCGAAGAACACCAGCGGCACGGCGATCATCTTGATCAGGGTGACGTACAGCTCGCCAAGCGGGCCGAACCACGTTTCCGCGGCAGGGCCGAGCGCCCAGCCGGCCAGCGCGCCGAGCACGAAGCCACCGACCACGCGCTGCCAGAATGGAATCCGCAGCCAGGCAGAGACCAGCTTCATAGGCAATCCAGAGGGAAGGAAGGGATGCTGGCACGATAGCCCATCAACGGCTGGGGAACGACCGCCCGACCGGCAAATCAGTGTGTCATCGGCGTGCCTTGCGAGGGCGGGCATAATGAACGTCCCGTTACAGTTTGTGAGATCCCAGCGTCCATGCGCCGTTCCGTCTCCCTGTTGGCCGCCTGCGCCACCACCCTGCTGCTGGGCGCCTGCGCCAGCACCCCCCCCGCCTCTGCCCCGGCCGGCCTGAAGGTCGCCGTCGATCCCGTCGCCCACCCGGCCGGCGAAACCCCGCAGTGGTGGTACCGCAGCGGCGCTGCCCAGGCCGCCGCCAACGGCGCGATGTCCGGCAAGGCCAAGAACGTCATCCTGTTCCTCGGCGACGGCATGAGCCTGACCACCGTGGCCGCCTCGCGCATCTACGAGGGCCAGCGCAAGGGGGGCTCCGGTGAAGAGAACCTGCTGTCCTGGGAACGCTTCCCGGCCACGGCGTTCAGCAAGACCTACAACACCGATTCGCAGACCCCGGATTCGGCCGGCACCATGACCGCCATCACCACCGGTGTGAAGACCCACATGGGTGCGATCGGCGTCAGCGCCGGCAGCCGCACCGACTGTGCCGACAGCCTGTCGAAGGGCCTGCTGACCTGGCTTCAGCTGGCCGACAGCGCCGGCCTGGCCACCGGCGTGGTGTCCACCGCGCGCCTGACCCATGCCACCCCGGCCGCGACCTACGCGCACTCGCCCGAGCGCAACTGGGAAAACGATACCGACCTGACTGAAGCGGCGAAGGCGGCCGGCTGCAAGGACATCGCCCAGCAGCTGCTGTCGACTTCGCGCTACGGCCGCGGCCCGCTGGTCGCCCTCGGCGGCGGGCGCGGGGAATTCACCACCGTGGAAGAGCGCGACCCGGAGTACGACGACAAGGTCGGCCAGCGATTGGATGGGCGCAGCCTGGTGCAGGAATGGCAGCAGGCCCATCCGCACGGCGCCTACGTGTGGAACAGCAAGCAGCTGGCCGCCGCCGCCAACGCACCGGCGATCCTCGGCCTGTTTGAACCGGACCACATGCGCTACGAGTACGAGCGCCCGCAGGATCCGGGCGGTGAGCCGAGCCTGGCCGAACTGACCGCAGCGGCGATCAAGAATCTGTCGAGGCACCCGGAAGGCTACGTGCTGATGATCGAAGGCGCACGCATCGATCACGCCAACCACAGCGGCAACGCCTACCGTGCGCTGACCGAAACCGTGGCGCTGTCCGATGCGGTGCGCGTGGCCAGCGAGCTGACCTCGGCCGACGACACCCTGATCATCGTTACCGCCGACCACTCGCACACGCTGAACTTCGTCGGCTACCCGGCGCGCGGCAACCCGATCCTGGGCAAGGTGAAGGACAAGGGCGGCGAAGATGGCGCCGGCAAGCTGGACTACGCACTGGACGGCACCGGCCAGCCGTACACCACGCTGAGCTACGCCAATGGCCCGGGCCACACCGGCAGCAGCAACCAGCAGCCGGCCGGCCCGAAGCGCTATCCGCACAACCCGAGCAGCTTCGAACCGGCCAACGGCCGCCCGAACCTGCGCGAGGTCGACACCGAGCATCCGGACTACATGCAGGAAGCGCTGGTGCCGATGAAGTCCGAATCGCACGGTGGCGAGGACGTCGGCATCTGGGCACGCGGCCCGGGCAGCAAGGCGATCCGCGGCACGCTGGAACAGAACGCGATCTATCACATGATCGTGCAGGCCACCCCGGCCCTGCGCGAGCGCCTGTGCCAGGCCGGCACCTGCGATGACAAGGGCGTGCCGGTGCAGCTGCCGGCACCGACCGCGTTCGAGCGCAAGGCCGAGGCCAAGTGATCACACGGCAGGCCCGCCCTGATTCTGCCAGCGGCCGCTTCGCGCGGTCGCTGGCCCTGCTTGGCATGCTGGTCAGCGCCACTGCAGCGGCACAGGCACCGGCATGCAAGCTGCTGACCGACGAACACGGGTTGTGGCCGCTGCCCAACTGCGAGGTGATCGATCACCGGCCGAAGATCAGTGCCGACACGCTGAAGGCCCTGAATTACGACGACCACGGCCTGGCAGTGGTGTACGCCGACCAGGGTTTCCACTACGTCGACCGCAAGGGCCGCAGCCTGCCGGTGCTGACCTGGGACAACGGCCCGGAAACGCCGCAGGAAGGCCTGCTGCGCGCCCGCGTAGGCAACCGCGTGGGTTACTTCGACCTGACGTTCCGCCAGGTGGTACCCGGCACGTTCGATTTCGCATGGCCGTTCCAGGATGGCGTGGCCGAGGTCTGCAATGGTTGCCGTCGTGGTACGCCGGATGCCGATGGCCACACGCCGATGGAAGGCGGAGAGCGGTTCCGCATCGACCGCTCGGGTCGTCGGGTGAAGTAGGTTTTCGGCAGGGCTGCGCCCTGCACCTGCAGACGCAACGGCAACGGCAACGGCCGGAAGCAACAGCAACAGCGTGCATTCCGTGGGATGGCGGGGCACTGTGGGTGTGCGGGGACGGCGCGAGTACGTCCATGTAGCCTTGGTCGCCGCATCCATGCGGCTCACACCCCGCAAACCCACAGTGCCCAACCTTCGACAGTTTTCCGGCGGCTGTTGGTAGGTGTCGACCTTGGTCGACACATCTGTCAGATATCGAATGAGTCATCCACGCATGGCGTGGATCTACTGTGTCCACCAAGGTCGACACCTACCAAAGCGGTGCAAGACGCCGTTCCGACAGATCGCGGCAATCTGTCGAAGGCGGGGTGGGTCCGGTTGCGGGGGCGTGAGCCGCATGGGCCCGAGGCATGCCTCGGGCGGGTTGGGCAGGACGCCCAACCCCGGTCTTGCCGTGTGCGCAGGACTGCGCACACGTGCAAGCGGCGACCGAGCTTACATGGGTGAGGGCGCTTTGCTTGCGAAGCACTGCTTCGCAAGCGCCCGAACGCCCAGCCGCCAGCGGCTGGGCCGGGCCCCGGAGGGGGACTTGCAGCGGCCCCCGCAACCGGACCTACCCCGCCTCCCCTCAGGAAACCAGCTTCTGCTGTTGCTGTTGCTCTGGATCGTAGCGGGTGCAGGGCGCAGCCCTGCCGAGCAACCCTATACTTGCCGCCGTGACCGCCTTCCCTGCCCTCGTTCCGCTGGATGCGCCGCTGCTGGTGGGTTACAGCGGCGGTGTCGACTCGACCGTGCTGCTGCACTGGCTGTGGCGCTGCGCACAGGCCTCCGGCACGGCGCTGCGTGCGGTGCACGTACACCATGGCCTGCAGGCCGATGCGGACGCCTGGGTGCTGCATTGCCAGCAGCAATGCGCGGCACTGGGCATTGAACTGGCCGTGCATCACGTGCAGGTCGACAAGCGCGCGGGCCTCGGCCTTGAAGGCGCGGCGCGGCAGGCACGACGTGCAGCGTTCGCCGCCGAACTGCGCGACGGCGAAACACTGGCACTGGCGCAGCACCAGGACGATCAGGCCGAGACCTTCCTGCTGCGGGCCCTGCGCGGATCCGGCGTCGATGGCCTTGCCGCGATGTCCGCACACAGCCGCCTTGGCGAACAGCCTCTATGGCGGCCGCTGCTGGCGGTGCCACGCAGCGCACTGCTCGACTACGCGCGGCAGCACGCGCTGCGCTGGATCGAAGACCCCAGCAATGGCCACGACCACGCCGATCGCAACTTCCTGCGCCTGCAGGTGCTGCCGTTGCTGCGCCAGCGCTGGCCGCACGCGGCGTCGGCATTGGCCGGCAGCGCGACGCATTGCCGGCAGACCCGCGAACTGCTGGACGAGGAAGACGCCGAGCTGATCGCGCATCTGGAAGTGGCACCGCGCGTGCTGTCATTGGAACTTCTGCGCCAAGTGTCGCCGGGCCGCGCCGCACGCGTGCTGCGCGCCTGGGTGCTGGGCCATGCTGCAGCACCGTTGCCGGCCACGGTGCTGAAACAGGCGCTGGACGAACTGCTGCCGGCCGGCAACGATCGCCAGGCCCGTGTGCGCTGGCACGATCACGCGATCCAGCAATGGCGCGACCACGCCTACCTGCTGCCAGCCCGGCTACCTGCGCTCCCCCCCGCGTGGCAGGCCGAATGGGACGGACGCGCGCCATTGGCGCTGCCCGATGGCGGACAACTGCGCCTGCAGGGCGCCCCGGCCTTCGAACGCCCATTGCAGGTACGTGCGCGCGCGGGCGGTGAGCGCATCCTGCTACCCGGTCGCCAGCATTCGCACGCGCTGAAGGACTGCCTGCAACGTGAGCGTCTTGCCCCGTGGCGCCGCGCGCAGCTGCCGTTGATCTTCGATGGCCCGCAGTTGCTCGCCGCCGCCGACGTGGTCATCGCCGCGCCCCTGCAGGCCTGGTTGCAGGCGAACGGGGCACAGCTGCGTTGGCGTCCCGGCGGCTGGTGAATTGACCCCCGCGCGCAGCCCGTCCACACTTGCCGCATGGCCAAGAAGTCCCCCGAAAACGCCTCCCCGGTCGCCCAGTTCGAGCAGTCGCTTGAATCGCTGGAACAGCTGGTGGAGCAGATGGAAACCGGCGAGCTGAGCCTGGAAGCCTCGCTCAGTGCTTACGAACGTGGCGTCGGTCTGTATCGCCAGTGCCAGCAGGCGCTGGAACAGGCCGAACTGCGCGTGCGCCTGCTCAGCGATCCGGCGCAGCCGGAAGCATCCGAGCCGTTCGATCCGCCCAGCCATGACGGCTGAGGTTCTGTTCGCGCGCTGGCGCGACCGCATCGAGAGCCAGCTCGACGCCGCCCTGCCCTCGCCCGCCGAGGCCCCGCAACGCCTGCACCAGGCCATGCGCTACTCGGTGCTGGGTGGCGGCAAGCGCATGCGGCCGCTGCTGGTGTACGCCAGTGGCCACCTGTTCGGCGCGCAGCCGGAACAGCTGGACGCGGCGGCGATGTCCGTCGAGCTCATCCACGCCTATTCGCTGGTGCATGACGACCTGCCGGCGATGGACGACGATGCCCTGCGCCGCGGCAAGCCGACCACCCACATCGCCTTCGACGAAGCTACCGCCATCCTCGCCGGTGACGCCCTGCAGACCCGTGCCTTTGGCCTGCTGGCCGATGCGCCGCTGACGGCCACGCTGCGCGTGGCCTGCCTGCAGACCCTGGCCCACGCGTCCGGTGCCTCCGGCATGTGCGGCGGCCAGGCGCTGGACATCGATGCCACCGGCCAGCAACAGACCCTGGCGGCACTGACCCGCATGCATGCACTGAAGACCGGCGCACTGATCCGCGCGGCGGTGCGCATGGGTGCGCTGTGCGGCCAGGCCCACGAACCGCAGCTGGCCCAGCTCGACAGTTTCGCCGATGCACTCGGCCTGGCCTTCCAGGTCCGCGATGACATCCTGGATGTGGAAGCCAGTTCTGAACAATTGGGCAAGACCGCCGGCAAGGACCAGGCACAGGAAAAGAGCACCTTCCCGGCGCTGCTGGGCATGGACGGCGCCAAAGCACAGCTGCGCGAACTGGCAGCGCGCATGCAGGCAACCCTGGCCGGCCATGGCGAGGAAGCCGATCCGCTGCGCGCGCTGGCAACGCTGGCGGTGGAGCGCAATCACTGATTGCTGGCGGCGACGCTGCCGCACTGCGCTCACCGCGCTTGGCCCGGCACGAGCGCCAAACAACAACGCCCGGCAATGCCGGGCGTTGCATGTATCCGCGTGCGGACGAACTTACTTGATCAGGCGCAGCGCGAACGGGTAGCGGTACGCCTCGCCGTTGTTGGCCTTGACGGCGGCAATGATGCAGAACACCAGGCTGACCAGACCAACGATCGGCATCAGGATCGCGCCGATGACGACGATGGTCAGGATCATGCAGATGACCATGGCGATGGCCACGGTGATCTGGAAGTTCAGCGCTTCCTTGGCCTGGTCGGTCACAAAGGCCTTGCCCGCATCATCCTTGTTGATCAACCAGATGATCAGCGCGCCGATGAAGCCGGTGAAGATGCCCAGCAGGTGCGCAGCCAGCGCCATCGTGCGCTGGTCGGCCGGGGCCTCGGTGGTCGCCGGCGGCGGCGGGACGTTATCGAATTCGCTCACGACAAAACTCCTTTTCATTGGGTGGTCTTGACCCACCAGCACCAAGCTGGCTGCGTCAGGCGGGCATAGCTTACGCCATCGACGCCATCAATCATTACCGGCAATGGTCATCCGCCCCACCAGGATCGAGCCGGTGCGGATGTGCGAGCGCGGGTCAACATCACTGCCCACCGCTTCGATGCTGCTGAACATCTCGCGCAGGTTGCCGGCGATGGTGATGCCATCCACCGGATACTGGATCTCGCCATTCTCGACCCGGAAGCCACCGGCGCCCCGCGAATAGTCGCCGGTCACCCCGTTGACGCCCTGCCCCATCAGCTCGGTCACCAGCAGGCCATTGCCCATCTGCCGGGCGATGTCCTGCAGCGCGCCAGCATTGGCGGCCAACTGCAGGTTGTGCACGCCACCGGCATTGGCGGTGGTCTGCAGGCCCAGCTTGCGGGCCGAGTAGCTGCCCAGCACGTAGCGCTGCAGGACGCCGTCACGGACCAGCGCCGAAGCTCGGGTGGCCACGCCATCGCCATCGAAGGCGGCCGAACGCAGGCCACGGCGCAGGTGAGGCAGTTCCTCGATCTGCATCCAGCCGGGGAACAACTGCAGGCCGACGCTGTCCAGCAGGAAGCTGGCCTGGCGGTACAGGGCACCGCCGGACACCGCCGACAACAGGTGGCCGACCAGGCTGCGCGCCACTTCCGGGGCGAACAACACCGGCATGCTGCCGGTGGCCATCGAGCGAGGCTGCAGGCGGGCGACGGTGCGCTCGGCAGCACGACGACCGACCAGGCCCACCTCCTCCAGATCCTCGCGGGCCAGCGCACTGGTGTACCAGCCATCGCGCTGCATGCCATCGCCCTGGCCGGCAATCAGCGCACAGCCCACCGAATGATGGGTGCCGCGCTCACGGCCGATGAAACCATGCGAATTGGCATAGACCGACAGGCTCTGCATGCTTGACACCGAAGCGCCGTCGGAATTGCGGATCTGCGCATCGGCCTCGCGGCCTGCGTTCTCACAGGCCAGGGCCAGGTCCACCGCCTCGTCGGCCTGCAGCGCCCACGGGTGCCAGGCATCCAGATCCGGGAAGTCGGTGGCCATCAACGCGGCCTCGGCCAAGCCGGCAGCCGGGTCATCTTCGGTATGCCGGGCGATCGCACAGGCCTGTTCGACCGTGGCGGCAAGGCTGGCCTCGTTCAGGTCGCCAGTGCTGGCACTGCCCTTGCGTTGCCCGAAATAGACGGTGACGGCGATACCGCGGTCACGGGTGGACTGCACGGTCTCAACCTCGCCAAGGCGGACATTGACCTCCAGGCCACGATCCTCGCTGCAGCTGACCTCGGCCTGGCTGGCGCCCAGCGCGCGGGCACGGTCGAGCAGCTGCTGGGAGAGGTCGGCCAGCCGTTCCAGCCGGGCCGCGCTGTCGTCGCCGACGGCCACTTCAGGGGCGATCACGTTCAATGCTTTATCCTGTACGGGTTGGGCCCGGCATCACGCCGGGCGACTTTTTTTGAAATCAGGTATGGACGATGCGCGGACGCGACGAAGAAACCGGTGAATTCCACGACAAGAGCCGCAGCCAGAACCGGCGCGACGCGCTCGACGTCCTGGCCCTGGGCGAGAAGCTGGTGTCGTTGACCCCGGCCCAGCTGGCGCGCCTGCCGATCCCGGAAGACCTGCTGCCGCATATCGCCGAGTGCAAGCGCATCACCGCCCACATCGCCCACAAGCGCCAGCTGGCGTTCCTGGCCAAGCACATGCGGCGCGAAGAAGAGGCCACGCTGGATGCGATCCGCGACGCGCTGGACGCCAACAGCGAGACCGGCCGCCGCGAAGTGGCAATGATGCATCGCGTTGAGGACTGGCGCGACCGCCTGCTGGCCGAGGGTGACAAGGCACTGGCGGCCCTTCTCGACGATTATCCGCAGGCCGATCGCCAGCAGCTGCGCACGCTGGTGCGCAACGCGCAGGCCGAAAAGGCCAGGAACAAACCGCCGCGCGCCTACCGTGAGATTTTCCAGGTGCTGCGCGGCCTGATGCTGCCGGCCGCGCTGGGCCTGAAGACGGCGGGCGACGAAGACGCCGGCCACGTCGAGACCGACGAAGCCGACGAGGACTGAGTCCGCGCCGGTCGGGGCGGTGGCGCTGGCCATCGCCCGGCTCAGGCCTGGGTACCGCCGACGGTGATGCCCTCGATCAGCAGCGAGGGCTGGCCGACACCCACGGGCACGCTCTGCCCGTCCTTGCCGCAGACGCCCACGCCCTCGTCCAAGGCCAGGTCATTGCCGACCATGCGCACCTTCTGCATGGTTTCCGGACCGTTCCCGATCAGGGTCGCGCCCTTCACCGGCGTGGTGACGCGGCCATCCTCGATCAGGTAGGCCTCGGTCGCCGAGAACACGTACTTGCCGCTGGTGATGTCGACCTGGCCGCCGCCGAAGTTGACCGCGTACAGGCCCTTCTTCACCGAACGGATCATCTCCTGCGGGTCGTGCTGGCCGGCACGCATGTAGGTGTTGGTCATGCGCGGCATGGTCATGTGCGCGAATGATTCGCGGCGGCCATTGCCGGTAGGCGCCACGCCCATCAGGCGCGCATTGAGGCTGTCCTGCATGTAGCCGACCAGGATGCCGTCCTCGATCAGCGTGGTGCACTGGCTGGGATGGCCCTCGTCGTCGATGTTCAACGAACCGCGACGTCCGTCCAGCGTGCCGTCATCGACGATGGTCACGCCCGGGGCGGCAACGCGCTCACCGATGCGGCCCGCGTAGACGCTGGTGCCCTTGCGGTTGAAGTCGCCTTCCAACCCGTGGCCAACCGCTTCATGCAGCAGCACGCCCGGCCAGCCCGGACCGAGCACCACCGGCATCACCCCGGCCGGAGCCGGAACGGCGTCCAGGTTCACCAGCGCCTGGCGCAGCGCCTCGCGGGCGAAGGCCTCGGGGCGCCCGTCCGCAAACAGTTCTTCATACCCGTAGCGGCCACCGCCGCCTGCATAGCCGGACTCGCGGCGACCGTGGTGCTCGACGATCACCTGTACGTTCAGGCGCACCAGCGGCCGCACATCAGCACCCAGCACACCGTCGCTGCGTGCGATCAGCACCGTGTCGACGCCGCCGGACAGGCTCACCATCACCTGCTTCACGCGCGGGTCGGCGGCACGCAGGTAGCCATCCAGGCGCTTGAGCACCTCGACCTTGGCCTCGTTGCCGATACCATCGATCGGGTCCAGCGCCGGGTACAGCGCGCGCGCGTTGCCACGCAGTAGCGATCGCCCGGATTGGGCACCGCCTTCGCGTGAGATCGCACGTGCCGACTGCGCCGCCGCCAGCAGCGCGTCGGCGTGGATGTCATCGGAATAGGCGAAGCCGGTCTTTTCGCCGGAAATTGCCCGCACGCCCACGCCCTGTTCGATGGAATGGGCGCCATCCTTGACGATGCCGTCTTCCACGCTCCAGCTCTCGCGGCGGGCATGCTGGAAGTAAAGATCACCGAAGTCCACACCGGGGCCAAGCAACTGGCCGAAGGTGCGCTCCAGGCCAGCGGTATCCAGGCCGCCGGGGCGCAGCAGGCGGTCTTGGGCAAGCGTCAGGGCGATGTCAGTCATGGTTCTCGATCTGGGGATGCGGGGGCGCTCAGGCAAGCCCCGTGAACAGGAAGGCCGCGCTCACCGCGGGCGCGGCAGGCCGGTGACGGTCGGTGGAATGGCCGGCGCCGGTGCCGGCGCGGGTGGTGGAGCCTTGTCGCGGCTGCGTTCGATCACTTCCACCTTGGGCTCCTTCCATGGACCGGTCACCTTGTAGGTACGGGCGCCAATCTCGCCCAACGGCTTGGACAATACCGCATTGGTGGCCGCGCCCAACGCCGCTCCCACCGGGCCACCGGCCACTGCCCCCACCACGGTCAGCAGATTGCCGGCACGCGGGTTGACGTCGATGGTCTGGTCGAACTGCTGGTTGCGCAGGTCGGCCTGGCCGCGGATGGTGATGTTGGCTGCAGGGCCTTCGATCAGCACCTTGTCGGTGCGCGCCATGCCCTGGCCGAACTGCATGCTGCCGTCGATCTGGTTGAACGCGAAGCCCTTGGAGAAGAAGTCGCGGAAGTCGAACATCAGGCGCCGCGGCAGCTGGGTCACGCTGAGCAGGCCCAGCACGCGGCCAGCACCCGGCTCCAGCTCCAGCAGCTGGCCGTTGCGTGCGTGCAGGTCCAGGCGGCCCTGCAGGTTGCCCAGCTGGAAGTCCGACGGCCCCCCGCTCCAGGTGGCCTGCAGCTGGGCCTGGCCGGAGCCACCACGCAGCTGGCCGCCGTAGTCCAGGTTCTGCATCAGTCCGCCCAGATCCTCGCTGCGCACCTGGGCGGTCAGCTCGGTGCGGGCTCCGCCGGCACGGCCCAGCCAGCGACCGCTGATGTCGATCTCCTGGTCCGGCGCGCGGAAGCGCAGCTCGTCCACGTTCAGGCCATTGGCCAACGGTCGTGTGCGCAGCACCGCCTGGCCCAGCACCACCTTGCCGAACTTGAGGTCGGCGATGTCCAGCGCGAACGGCGGCAGCTTGGCCGGGTCCATATCGTTGGCGCCGGCCTGGACCCGGGCCGGTGCGGCCGGTGCATCCGGAGCTGCCGGTAGCGATTGCCAGTGCACACGGTCGAGCTGGCCGCTGATGGTGCCGCCGTCAGCATTGGGGACAGTCAGGCGCCCGGCCAGCGACGGGCCCGCCAGGCGCACGTCCAGCGCCTGCGCGCCGGGATGCAGCTGCAACCGGGTCTGCTCGAAAACGCCACCGATCAGCTTCAATTGACCGACCTGCACGTCCACCGCACGCAGCGGCATCGTGTTGTCATCGCTGCCGCCCCGCGCCAGGCCGATCCACTCCAATGCGTCCAAGGTCGGGCTGCGGCCGTTGACGGTCAATCCGCTGGGAGGCGGCTCGCGATCGACATGGTCGCTGCCCAGCGTCACCTGCACGCCGGTCTGGTTGTTGTGGCTGCGCGCGGCCAGCGCCAGGCGCTGGCCGAACGCCACATCGATGCGGCCGGCACCCATCGGCAGCTGTGCGGCCACGGTGGTCGCCAGCGGCTCGGCAGCCGGTTTGTCCAGCGGCGCCGGCAGATCCAGCCGGGTGCCGACCAGATCGGAGCTCAAGCGCAGCTCGCTGGGCGGCGCAGGAGCACCTGGCGCCACCTTGGGCAGGTTGACCGCGATGGTCCACGGCGAGGTCCCGGTGATGTAGGGCTTGAGCCAGGCCATCTCCGGTGCGCGGTCGATCAGCACGCCGGCGTCAAGCGTGGCCGACAGCTTCGATTCGAAGGCCAGTCTGCTGTCGTGCACGTAGCCACCAGCACGCAGGCTCAGGCGGCCGTCCTGGCCGAGGTGGCGCACCGACAGTTCCTCGGCATCGAAACCGCCATTGCTGTAGCGCGCCTGCCCGTGCATGTTGTCGAAGGCGAGCTGGAAACGCTTGTCGACCAGCTTCACGCCGGCCAAGTCAACCGTCCCCTGCAGATGGCCACCGCCTTCATCGTGGTGCAGCGGTTGCAGCAGATCGAAGGTCACATGCGCCGGGCCCGCTGCGGTGAGGTTGTCCAGGGTATCGCCATAGTCCTTGTGCAGCGGGCTCTGCCGCAGCATGGCCAGCAGTCTGCCGGCCTCGCTCTGTGCATCGGCGCGCACGTACAGCGGCTGCTGCCCGAAATCCTGGATGCCCGCCTCGAACTTCTGCACCGCCACGCCGGCCAGGTCGCCGCGCCCATGCATGTCGAAGCCGGGGCCGATGAAGGCGATATCGGCATCGACCTGGCTCATCAGCGGCCAATCATGCTGGAAGCGGATGTCGCCATTGGTGATGTGGCCGGTGGCCTCGAAGCGGCCATCGTTGTTGTCGAACGGCCAGTCGTCCAGGTCACCGGTGACCAGGCCGACGCCGCCACGTACCTGGCCGCCGGCCAGTGCCATGTCCAGCCAGTCGGTGGCGCCCTTGCTCATCTTGGAGTGGATCCAGAAGCGCTTGGCCGCCGTCATCGGCACGTCGTCCAGCTTGGCGGCCAGCTGCAGCCACGGCCGCGTACCGTCGCCCTGGAACCACACACCGCCGCGCACGTCGGCCGCATAGTCGGTACCTTCCACACGCATCGCCGGCGTCCCGATCCGCCAACCACCGCCCTCGTCGCGCCAGCCCACGATCTGCCCGGCCAGCTGCAGGTCGTGGCGCACGCCGAAGCCGGTGGGCCAATCGAACTGCAGCTGCCGTTGCGGCTGCAGCTGCAGGCTGAAGCCGTTGGCATCGCCTTCGAAACGCCCGCCAAGGCCGCGCAGCCCCGGTGAATTGCCGACGCTTGCAAAGCCCAGCGACTGCAGTTCACCCTGCGCCCACAATGGGCCATCGCGTTCGCCGGCCAGCTGCAACGCGCGCACGTCCAGCTGCGGCCTGGACAGGAACAGCCAGCGACGCAGGCCCGGCTCAAGGCGATCGCTCAGAGCCAGCGCACGCAGCACGATGCCGGCCTGCACTTCACCGGAACGCACCCGCAGCTGTTTGCCGACCTGCAGCTGCAGGCCATCGAGGCGCTGCTCGCCGTCTTCATTCTTCAGCCGCAGCCGCGGTACCTGCAGCGCCCAGCCCTCGGCCTGGCGCTGCCAGCGCAGGCGGGCCTGCAGTCGCTGCAGCTGCAGCTGCGGCGCCGCCATGCCGGGTATCGGTGCGCCATCGATGCGCACGTCGCGCAGGTCCGAATCCGTGGTCACCGCCACCGGCACGAAATCGCGCAGGGTCAACCACAGGTTGAGTTCGCCCTTGCCCTCGCGCAGGCGCACACCGCCGGCCGCCAACAGCGGAGACCAGGCATGGAAATCGACCGGATCGGCGCCCAGCCAGGCCTCGCCGTTGCCACGCGTGCGGTCCACATCCAGCACCGCAGTCAATGGCAGCGCTTCGGCCTGGGCCCAGGCGCGCACGCCCACGCGCAGGCGATCGCCATTGACCCGCAGGCGCAGGTCGATGCGCGGCAGCGTGGTGTCGATGCCCAACGTCGGCGAGTGCACGCCCAGGCGCCCCCCGATCACCTGCAGCTCGCCCAGCCGGCGCAACGCATCCAGCGGATCTCCACCGTCGGCGGACTGTGGCAGCCCACGCACCGACCAGCGACCGCTTGCATCCTGCTGCAGATCCAGCGCCAGCCCACGCAGGCGCAACTCGGTCAGCGAACGGCCAGGCAACAGGCCGCTGTACATCGATACCAGCACCTCGGCCTCGCCAATGGCCAGGCCGCGGCCCGCGCCGATATGCAGGCCTTTGAGCTGCAGCAACGGGCCACGACGGGTCCAGGCCGTCTGCAGCTGGTCGAAACGCACCGGCTGGCCGGCACGTTCGCTCAGCCAGGCCGCAATCCTGTCGGGGTGGCGCTCGGCCAGCGGCAGCAGCTGGCTGAGGGTGCCCACCAGCAGTGCCAGCCCGACCAGGCCCACCGCGCAGGCGGCAATGAGATGACGGCGGATCCTTCGCAGTCGCAGGCGCGGCGGCGCGCTCATCGGCCACCGCCGGCCTGCAGCCGGCGAGGATCAGAGCAGAACGACATCGAACTGCTCCTGCAGGTATTGCTCGTCCGCCTGGAAGCGGATGCTCTTGCCGAGGAATTCCTCCAGCTCGGCCACCGCCGCCGATTCCTCGTCGGTGATGCGCGCGACCACCTTGGTCGAGGCGATCACCAGCAGGCGCGCGGCGTCGAACTGGCGCACCGCGCGGGTGATCTCGCGGAAGATCTCGTAGGTCACCGTCTCGGTGGTCTTGATGCTGCCGCGGCCGCTGCACTGCGGGCAGGTTTCCGACAGCTGGCGCTCCAGGCTTTCCACCGTGCGCTTGCGGGTCATCTCCACCAGGCCCAGCGGCGAGAAGTCATAGACTGTTGTCTTGGCATGGTCGCGCGCAAGCGCCTTTTCCAGCGTGCGCAGCACCTGGCGGCGGTGCTCGGCATCATCCATGTCGATGAAGTCGATGATGATGATGCCGCCCAGGTTGCGCAGCCGCAGCTGCCGCGCCACCGCCTGCGCAGCCTCCAGGTTGGTGCGGAACACCGTTTCTTCCAGGTTGCGCTGGCCGAGGAACGAACCGGTATTGACGTCGATGGTGGTCATCGCCTCGGTCTGGTCGATCACCAGGTAGCCACCGGATTTCAACGGCACCTGCTTGTCCAGCGCGCGGCCGATCTCGTCCTCCACCCCGAACATGTCGAAGATCGGGCGATCGCCGGAATACAGCTCCAGCTTCTCGGCCAGCACCGGCATGTACTTGGCGACGAAGGCCTGCAGCTGGCCGAAGGTCTCCTTCGAGTCCACCTTCACCTTGTCCACATCCTTGCGGATCAGGTCGCGCACCGAACGCAGCGGCAGGCTCAGGTCTTCATAGATGATGCTGCACGAGGGCGCTTCGCGGCCACGGCGCTCGACCACGTTCCACACGCGCGACAGGTAGGCGATGTCCTCGGCGATGGCCTCGGCCGGCTGGCCTTCGGCGTTGGTGCGCACGATGTAGCCGTAGCCGCCGTGCTGCGCCGACAGCTCGGTCACCAGCGCCTTCAGGCGGGCGCGCTCGGCTTCGTCCTCGATGCGCGCCGACACGCCCACCACCTTGGACTGCGGCAGCAGCACCATGTAGCGCGAGGGAATGCTGATCTGCGTGGTCAGGCGCGCGCCCTTGGTGCCGATCGGGTCCTTCACCACCTGCACGACGATGTCCTGGCCGTCACGCAGCAGCTCGACAATCGGCACGCTGGCCGGCGGCGGCAGGGTGGTGTTCTCGGTATCGGCACTGGCCACCGGCGCCGGCCGCACCACGTCATTGGCGTGCAGGAACGCGGCGCGCTCCAGCCCGACTTCGACGAAGGCGGCCTGCATGCCGGGCATGACCCGCTGCACCTTGCCCTTGTAGATGTTGCCGACCACACCCCGGCGCCAGCCACGCTCGATGTGCAGTTCCTGCAGCATGCCATTTTCGATCACCGCGACCCGGGTCTCGCGCGGGGTCACGTTGACCAGGATTTCCTCAGACATCTGCAGCCTCCCTGGCGGCATCGGCGGTGGGGGCCGGCACGCCGCAGCGCGCCAGCAAACGATCGGTGTGCAGCAACGGCAGCCCCATGACGCCGGAGTAGCTGCCGGACAGGTGCTCGATCCAGCGCTCGGCCCCGCCCTGGATGGCGTAGGCACCGGCTTTGTCCAGCGGTTCGCCGGTGGCGACATAGGCGGCGATGTCGGCAGCGTCGATCAGGGCGAAGGTCACTTCGGAAATGACCAGTTCGCTGTCCAGCCCGTCCGCGCCGACCACCACTACGGCCGTCATCACCTGGTGGGTACGCCCGGCAAGACGCGCCAGCATCCCCCGGGCATCGGCAGCGTCGGCGGGCTTTCCAAACACCTCGCCATGCAGCACCACCTCGGTGTCCGAACCAAGCACCCGCGCCTGCGGGTCATTGGCCAGCACCCGGGCCAGGCCGGCGCGCGCCTTGTCGGCGGCGACCCGGCAGACGTACTGTTCGGCGCTTTCAGCGGGCGCACGCTGCTCGACGACCTCCAGATCCAATGCCTGGAAGGGGCGTCCGAGTCGGGCCAGCAGCTGGTTGCGTCGGGGGGAGCGGGAAGCTAGGTAGAGCATCGGCACAGCATAACCTGAGGCCGCCACCTGAATCGTCGGCAACCCGTTCCGGAACGCGTTCAACCCCGAACGGACTCACAACGCGTTCATCGCTACGACACCACCCTCAACGGCACAACAAGGAGATCCCATGCGCCTGACTGCCACCCCGCTGCTGCTCGCCCTGTCCCTCGCCCTTGGAACCTCGATGACCGCCCATGCCGCTCCGTCCTCGCCATCGATCGCCGCACCGGCCGAGGGCACGCTGCTGAACATCTCGGCCAATGCCGAGGCCACCCGCGTGCCTGACGTGGCCACGCTGTCGGCCGGCGTGGTGAGCCAGGCTGCCGATGGCAACAGCGCCATGCGCCAGAACGCCCAGCAGATGGACAAGGTGCTGGCCGCGATCAAGGCCGCCGGCATCGCCGAGCGCGACGTGCAGACCAGCGGCGTCAGCCTCAACCCGCAGTACCGCTACGCCGACAACGAAGCGCCGAAGATCACCGGTTACCAGGCCAGCAACACGGTCAGCCTCAAGGTGCGCGACATCGCCAAGCTCGGCAAGGTGCTGGACGCGCTGGCCGCGCAGGGCGCCAACCAGATCAACGGCCCGAGCTTCGAGATCGACCAGCCGGAACCAGTGTATGACGAAGCCCGCCTGGCTGCGCTGAAGAAGGCCCAGGCCCGCGCCCAGACCTATGCCAAGTCACTGGGCCTGCAGGTGCGCCGCATCGTCAGCATCTCCGAGAACAGCAATGGCGGTTTCCGCCCGATGCCGATGATGCGCACCATGGCGGCCGGTGCGGCGATGGACAAGGCCACCCCGGTCGCGCCGGGTGAATCCACCGTCTCGGTCAACCTGGACGTGGTGTTCGAACTGGGTCGCTGAGCCGTTGGTCATTGCCGACAGAGGCGGGTTCCCCAGGGGACCCGCCTTTTTTCGTGCATTCCGACGGCAGTGGCTGAAGGCCAGCCCAACACGGGTGCCCCTGCCTCTATGCAGTGGCCGCCCGGGCGCGCTACTGATGCACTGCCAGCCGCGTGCGGCAACCCCGCCACGGGCCCTGGTGCGTTGAGGACTTCGTCACTGGCATGGAGGTGGACCATGGTTCGTACGTATCCCGTTGCATCCCTGCACTTCGACCCCGCCCGCGTTGCCGCCTGGAGCGCGGCGATCGCCCTGCACCTGCTGGCCTTCCTGTTGTTGCTCATCCCTGCGACCTACCAGGCCGTGCAGGCCCCGCGTGAAAAGACCACGGTCAGGCTGATCGAGAAGATCCCGCCAACGCCGCCGCCCCCGGTGCTGGAACAGCCCAGGGAGGTCGCCCGGGTCGTACCGAAGCCACAGACGCAGCCGGCCGCGCCGCCGCTTCCAGCTCCTACCGCAACCGTGGAAGAAGCCCAGGGCATCGCGCTGCCGGCCGCCGAACCGGCCCCGCCCCAGCTTGCACCGAGCATCGATACCTCCGCACCACTGGCCGGTGCCCAGCTGCAGTACCGCAGCGCCCCGCCGCCGGCCTATCCGCTGGCGGCATTGCGCAACCGCGAACAGGGCACTGTGCTGTTGCGGGTAGAGGTGGACACCCGCGGGCAGCCGACGGGGGTCAGCATCGAGCGCAGCAGCGGTTCGCGCAGCCTGGACCAGGCCGCGCGCCTGCAGGTGCTCCGGCACTGGCGCTTCGAGCCGGCCCAGCGTGATGGCGTGGCGGTACCGGCCATCGGCATGGTGCCGGTGCAGTTCTCGCTGCCGGAGTGAAGTGATCGCCGGCCCGGCCACCTGCCGGGCCGGCGCTTCCCTGCACGTGCCAACGGACGGAACCGGATCAACCGTTACCGATTAAGCAAAAATTCACGACTTCGTCACCTACCGGAAACCTAGATTGATCCGTCCCGGAATCTTCCGGAGACAGCCCTCAACGCTACGGTTTTCCAGTTAGGAGAGAAGCTGTGAAACACCTGATCCAACGGCCCGCCAGCCGCCGCCGCAGCACTCTGGCATCGTCCATCACCCATATCCTTACCGGCAGCACCCTGTTGCTGGTTGGCGCCGCGGCTTCCACCTCGGCCTTCGCGCAGGACAAGGCCACCAACCTGGACCGCATCACGGTCACCGGTTCGAACATTCCGCGCACCAACACTGAAACGCCGTCGCCGGTGCAGGTAGTAACCCGCCAGGAAATCGACCGCACCGGCAAGACCACGGTTGCCGAATACCTGCAGACCCTGACCGCTGATGGCTCCGGCTCCATCCCCAAGACCTTCGGCAACGGCTTTGCCGGTGGTGGCGCCGGCATTTCGCTGCGCGGCCTGGGCGCGGGCTCGACCCTGGTCCTGTTGAACGGCCGCCGCATGGCCACCTACGGCCTGGCCGACGACGGCCAGAAGGTCTTCACCGACCTGAGCACCATTCCGCTCGATGCCGTCGAGCGCGTGGAAGTGCTCAAGGACGGCGCCTCGGCAATCTATGGCTCCGATGCCATCGCCGGCGTGGTAAACATCATCCTGCGCAGCGACTTCCAGGGCGCCATCCTGCGTGGCTCCTATGGCCTGTCCGGTGACAGCGATGGCGACGCGAAGAAGGCGACCCTGACCGCCGGCACCGGCGACCTGGCCACTGACGGCTGGAATGCCTTCTTCAGCCTGGACGTCGGCAAGACCGACGCGATCAAGATCAGCGATCGCAAGAACCGCAAGTGGATCGGCACCGGCGACATCCGTCCTTGGGGCTATGGCAACAATGCCCAGTTCCTCGGCGGCGCCTACCTCAATGGCCGCACCAGCGGAGGCGTCGGTCCGAATGGCTCGGTGTATGACGACCGCAATGTCACAGCGACCAATCCGGCAAGGCTCGTGCCACTGCCCGGCTGCCAAGGCCTGACCACCATCCCGGGCCAGACCGACGCGTCAGTGGCGGCCCAGGGCTGCCTGTGGGATCCGGCGCAGCAGTTCCGTGATCTCACGCCTGAAGAGAAGTACGTCAACGTGTTCGGCCGCGCCAGCTTCGCCTTCGGCGAAGGCGGCGAGGTCTACACCGAGATCGGCTACTCGAAGAAGGAAACGATCTTCAGCAACACACCGTCCGGCGTCTCCGGCAGCTGGGGCTATCCCCTTGGCCCGCGCAATGCCAGCAGCGGCCCGGGCGCCGTGGTGCTGTCGCCGACCCATCCCGACAATCCGATCCAGGGCCAGGCCTCGCGCCTGCGCTACTCGGCCTGGGATGTCGGCCCGCGCGTGACCAACAACACCAATGAGTTCAACCGCTTCCTGGTCGGCGTCAAGGGCAACTGGGGTGACTGGAGCTACGACACCGCCTACCTGCACTCCGGTACCGATCTGGTGAACAAGCGCACCGGGTTCCTGCGCTACAGCGCTGTACAGTGCGCGCTGGGCAACCCGAACTGTGCCGGAGGCGTGTGGCGTATTGGCGACAATGCCAACCTCAACTCGCAGGCGCTGTACGACTACATCTCGCCGACCATCAGCGCACGCGCCAAGTCCAGCCTGGACATGTTCGACTTCACCGTGTCGCGCAGCCTGATGGACCTGAAAGGTGGTCCGCTGGGCCTGGCAATCGGTACCGAGTGGCGCAAGACCAGCAACAGCCTGACCCCGCAGACTTACACCGACCAGGGTGACATCATCGGCCTGGGCTATTCGGCCTATGACGGTACGCAGAATGTCTACGCCGGCTACGTCGAACTGTCGGCACCGGTGCTGGAGCAACTGGAACTTTCCGGCGCGCTGCGTTACGACAAGTACGAGAGCGGCGAAGGCAAGGCCACGCCGAAGCTGGGCATCAAGTGGACCCCAGCCGACTGGATCGCTCTGCGTGCCAGCTACGCCGAAGGCTTCCGCGCCCCCAACCCGGCCGAGAACGGCGATGGTGGCCTGGCCGCCTTCTCCAACGCCCGCGATCCGGTGCGCTGCGCCGTCAGCCCGCCGGCCGATGTCGGCACCAACTGCAGCTCGCGCCCGGTCGCGATCATCACCCGCCCCAACAAGGACCTGAAGCCGGAAGAGTCCAAGAGCTACTCGGTGGGCATCGTGCTGCAGCCGACCTCCACCACTTCGATGACCGTGGATGCCTGGCAGATCAAGCGCACCAACGAAATCGCCCAAGGCTCCACGGCCGATGCCATCGCCGCCGGCAACGTGCTGCGTGACATCGACCTCATCAACGGCATCGCTGGCACCGGCAGCATCCTGGCGGTCAACACCGCGTACATCAATGCGGCATCCACGCGCGTGCGCGGTATCGATACCGATATCCGCCAGACCTTCGATATCGGCCCGGGCCAGCTGGAAATGGACCTGCAGTGGAGCCATGTGCTGAAGTACGAGCGCACCGACTCCGACGAGACCTTCGACTATGCAGGCACCCACGGCAACTGCGACGTGACCAACTGCATCGGTACGCCAAAGGATCGGATCAACTTCGGTACCACCTGGCGTCAGGGGCCGTGGAGCGTGAGCGGCGTCGCCAACTACATCTCCAAGATGGACAACAAGGATTTCCGTGGTCCGGAGGGTTCGTACCAGTTCTCCTACGCCGACGGTACCGACGTCACCAAGATCTCCTCGTTCACCACCTTCGATCTGTCCGGCCGCTGGAACATCACCGAAGCCTTCGAACTGAACGCCTCGGTGCAGAACGTGTTCGATCGCATTGCGCCGCTCGATCCGACCACCTACGGTGGCGTGAACTACAACCCGCTGCACTTCAGCGGCGCCATCGGTCGCTACTTCACCGTCGGCGCCAAGTACACCTTCAAGTAATACCGTTCAACGCATCAACTTCGGAGGCCCGGGCAGCAGCCCGGGCCTTCGTCGTTGCACGCCTTGCATGCACGTTCACAGGCACGTGGCTACCGTGTGCAAGCGGCACTACCGCCGCAGGGGATCACCATGGCCACGACATCGCAACGCCTGGGCCTGCCCGCGTTGACTGCACTGGTAGTTGGCTCGATGGTAGGCGCCGGCATCTTCTCATTGCCGCAGAACGTGGCGCGCAGCGCCGGGCCGGCCGCCGCGCTGATCGGCTGGGCGGTCAGTGGCGCCGGCATGCTGATGCTGGCCTTCGTGTTCCAGGCCCTGGCCAACCGCCGGCCGGATCTTGATACCGGCATCTACGCATACGCGCGTGAGGGCTTCGGCAACTACATCGGGTTCTCTGCGGCCTGGGGCTACTGGGTCGCCTCGGTGCTTGGCAATGCCAGCTTCTTCGTGCTGATCTTCAGCGGCCTCGGCCATTTCCTGCCAGTGTTCGGCGAAGGCAACACGCCTGCCGCCGTGGCGGCGTCGTCAGTGCTGCTGTGGACCGTGCACCTGCTGGTGCTGCGTGGCCTGCGTACGGCGGCCATTGTCAATGGCCTGGTGACGGTGGCCAAGCTGCTGCCGATCACGCTGTTCCTGATCCTGGCAGCAGGTGCGTTCCGCATGGAGGTGTTCCGTGCCGATTTCCTTGGCACGCCCGCGCTCGGCGATCTCGGCCAGCAGCTGCGCGGCATGATGCTGGTGACCGTGTGGGTATTCATCGGCATCGAGGGCGCCAGCATCTATTCACGGCGTGCGGCGCGCCGCGCCGACGTTGGCCGCGCCACGGTGATCGGTTTCCTGGGGGTCTGGCTGCTGCTGGTGCTGGTCAGCCTGCTGTCGATGGGCGTGCTGTCGCAGGCCGAACTGGCCGGGCTGCCCAATCCGTCGATGGCCTATGTCCTGCGCGCCATCGTCGGCGAATGGGGCGCGACGGTAATCATCATCGGTTCGATCATCTCCGTCCTCGGTGCATTGCTGGCCTGGGTGCTGCTGTGCGCCGAAGTGCTCTATGCCGCCGCGGGCGACGGCACCATGCCCGCCTTCCTCGGCCGCGAGAACGCGCGTGGTGTGCCGGCCAATGCACTGTGGTTGAGCAATGGCCTGATCCAGTTGTTCCTGCTGCTGGTGCTGGTAAGTTCGGGCAGCTACACCGGGCTGGTGCTGCTCGCTGCGTCAATGAGCCTGGTGCCCTACTTCCTGTCCACGGCATTCGGCGTGCAGCTGGCCTGGCGCGGGCAGGCCTACGCCGATGAGCCCAGTGTGCGCTGGCGTGATTTCGCGGTTGCGCTGCTGGCCAGTGCGTACGCGCTGTGGCTGGTGTATGCCGGCGGCCTCGACAACCTGCTGTTGTCGGTGTTGCTGTACGTGCCCGGCGTGGTGCTGTTCGCACTGGCCCGGCGCCAGCGCGGCGAGCTGGTATTCACGCGTTGGGAATGGGTGCTGTTCGGCGCGATCCTGGCGGTGGTGATCGCCACGCTGGTCGCGTTCTGGAAGGGCCTGATTACGCTGTAGCGCCGAGCCCATGCCCGGCTTCGAGGATGCAGCCGAGCATGGCCTCGGTTCTACAACACGAAAAAAAAACCTGCATCTTGCGATGCAGGTTTCTCAAGGTGGCGCCCGAAGTTGGACTCGAACCAACGACCCCCTGATTAACAGTCAAGTGCTCTAACCGGCTGAGCTATTCGGGCAGACGACTAGTATAACCATTCTTCACGCGCGATGGTAGGGGTGATTGGCGATCATTGCGGCAGCCCGATACAGCTGCTCGGCCACCACCAGCCGCACCAGCATGTGCGGCAGCGTCAATGGTCCAATCGACCACTTCTCATCGGCCAACGCGGATACTTCCGGCGAATGCCCTTCCGGGCCACCGATCAGGAACGCCAGGTCCCTGCCCTGCCCGCGCCAATGCTCCAGGCGTTGTGCCAGCTGTTCGGAGCTGAGCTGGCGGCCCGGCACATCCAGCGCCACCACATAAGCGTTCTTCGGCAGCGCAGCGATTACCCGCCTGCCTTCATCCTCCGTGGCGCGGCGCGGATCGCGGCCCTTGCCGCGCAGGCCAGGCTCGATTTCGACCAGCTCGAACGGCAGCCAGTGCGACAGCCGCTTCTGGTACTCGGCGAAGCCCTGCGCGACCCAGCTGGGGGCGCGTTCACCGGTGGCGATCAGGCGGGCTTTCATCAGCGGTCCTCCAAAACGTCGACGGCGCCATCGGCGCCGTCGAAGGGATGCATCATCGTGTGGCTCAGGCCACTTCGTCGTCGCTGGACGGCGGCTGGTCGCCGACGGTCCACAGGCGCTCGAGGGCGTAGAACTCACGCACGCGCGGCAGCATCACGTGGACGATCACGTCGCCCAGGTCGACCAGCACCCACTCGGCCTCGCGCTCGCCTTCCACGCCCAGTGGCATCACGTCCAGGTTCTTGGCGAAGCGCACGACTTCATCGGCAATCGACTTGACGTGGCGGGTCGAGGTGCCCGAAACGACGATCATGTAATCGGCAACGCTGGACCGGCCGCGCACGTCGATCTCGACCAGGTCCTTGGCCTTCAGGTCTTCGGTGGCTTGGCGGACGCTGGCCAGCAGTTCCGGCACGGACGGCGGCGGGCTGGGAAGATCGACCTTGATGGTCTGGGGCTGGGTCTGGTTGCTCAAAGTGGATCGACTCGATAAACGTGGGGGCAATTATACGGGGATGGCGCGGCCGCGCCATTCACGCCGTGGCCGGGCGGTACAGCCCGTGTGCAGCGACATAGTCGGCCACGGCCGGTGGCAGCAGTGCGCGCCAGGGGCCGCCAGCGGCAATCTGCGAGCGCACGGCGCTGGCTGATTCCTCGCGCAGCGGGTGGTGCAGGCGCAGGACGCGCCCGGCCGGGCTGGCGAACAGGGCCTGCTCATTGTCGGCCCAGCGCCCTTGCAGGGCACGCCCCAGCTCGCCATCGATCGACGCCTGCAACGGACTGCCCGGCCGTTCGGCCACCACGAAGTGGGCCAGGTCGAACAGGGCCTCCCATTCGTGCCAGCCGGACAGGCCCAGCAGGCTGTCGGCGCCCACCAGCCAGGCCAGCGGCCGGCTCGGGCCCAGCTCGCCACGCAGCTCGCGCAGGGTGTCGACGGTGTACGACGGACGACCGGGGCAGCGGGCGGCACGATCCAGTTCGCGGCGGTCCAACAACAGCCCCGGCTCGTCGCCGATGGCCAGCGACAACATCGTGCAGCGCTGCTCAGCGGTGGCACCGGGCACCGCGCGGTGCGGCGGATCGGCGGCCGGCAGCAGGCGCACGGCGACCTGCAGTTCATCACGGGCCGCACGCGCGATCGCCAGGTGCCCCAGGTGCACCGGATCGAAGGTGCCCCCGTAATAGATCCGCAGGCTCATTGCTCAGGCCCGCGCCAACAGGCGCACGGCACGCGGTTCGGCCACCACCACCAGCAGGCGCTCCAGCGCCAGCCAGGCATCACCCTCGGCGCGGCCCTTGGCGATGCGGTCAACCAGCCCGGCTTCGGCCACGAAGCGTTCCCAACGCTTGCTTTCCGGATGCCGCTGCAGCGCGCGCTTGTACGGGGCCTGCCGCGATTCCCAGATACCGCGCGATTTCATTTCAGCCGCCAGGTTGCCGCCACGGGCCTGCACCCGGGCCAGGCCAGCGCCCGCCAGCAGCTCGCGGATCACCATCGGCATCAGCGCAGCCACCGCCTCGCCCTCGCCGCGCAGTCCGGCCAGCATGCGCAGCACCGCCGGCGGTTGGCCGGAAAAGGCCGCTTCCACCAGCCGGAACACGTCATAGCGGGCGGCATCGGCCACCAGCGACTCCATGCGCTCCACGTCCAGCGGCTGGCCATCGGCCAGCAACGCCAGCTTGTCGATTTCCTGGGCAGCAGCCAGCAGATTGCCTTCCACCCGCTCGGCCAGGCGCTGCACGGCGGCAGGATCGGCACGCAGTCCCTTGCCACGCAGGCGGCGCTCGATCCAGTCCGGCAATTCATGCGGCTTGACCGCCCAGGCCACCGACAGCACGCCGATGCGGTTGATCGCTTCGGCCCACTTGCCCTGGTGGGCCTTGCTCCATTCACTTGCGGTGATCATCAGCACCACGTCCGGCGCCGGGTTGGCACAGAACTGGCTGATCACTTCGGCCCCGTCCTTGCCAGGCTTGCCGCTGGGCAGGCGCACCTCAACCAGGCGGCGGGCACTGAACAGGCTGGGCGCGTTGAAGCTGGCGTCGAGCTGGTTCCAGTCGAAATCACGGCCATCGGCGTCGAACACTTCACGTTCGCCGATGCCGGCAGCGCGTGCGCGTGCGCGGATGGCGTCAGCTGCCTCCAGCACACGCAGGGTTTCCGGGCCGGCAATCAGGTAGACCGGCGCCAGCGCGGTATCAGCGCCCTGGCTGGCCAGCTGCTCCGGACGCAGTTCCATGGCCGCGGCTCAGTGCTTGGCTGCGGGGACCGGCTCGGCCGGTACCGCGCCTTCAATCGGCTTGGCTTTCGGCGCCGACAGGCTGCCGCCCTTCTCGAGCTCGGCACGCACCACGCTGTCGATGCGGCGGATGATCGAGGCGGACATTTCCCGGCGCAGCTCGTTGGCCAGGATCTCGCGTTCGGTGGTGGTACCGGTGGCGTCGGTCGGTGGCGACACGTAGTCACGCGAGAGCTCGATCACCTGCTGCGGCACCAGTTCGCTGCCATCCTCGCGACGGAAGATGAAGATCACCGCATAGCGCAGGCTGTACTCTTGGGCGCGGCCCTGCGAGTCGATGGCGATCGGCAGGTCGCCCCAGCGCTCGGACAGCACCTGCAACTGGGTACTGGGTTCGTTGCTGTCCTCATCAGCCAGCCTGGCACCGGAAGCCAGCAGGCTGCGGTTGAGCAGCTTGACCAGTTCACTGTACGGGGCGGTGGATACCACCTTCACCGGGGCGGTGTCGGTGGGCAGCATCAGCTTGTTGCGCAGATGGAAGCCGCAGCCGGCAAGGCCGAGGACAAGAACGAGGGCAAGCAGGATTCGGGTCATGGAGACAGTCTGGCGGAGCCGGGCGATCACGGCAACACACAGCCTGCCCGAAGCCGCGTGAATGCAGGGCCATCAGACGCCTGGCCCTGCACCGGAATGGCACCGGCCACCTCGCGGGCGCCGGTGCGGATACATCAGGCGGCGACGATGTTCACGATCTTGCCCGGCACGATGATGATCTTGCGCACCGTCAGGCCTTCCAGGAACTTGGCCGCGTTGGGCTCGGCCAGCGCCAGTGCCTCCACCTGCTCGCGCGCGGCGTCGGCCGCCACGTCGATGGTGCCACGCAGCTTGCCGTTGACCTGCACCGCCAGGGTCAGCGCGTCGCGCACCAGCGCACTGGCATCGGCCTGCGGGAACGGTTGGTCTTCCAGCAGCGTCTCCGCGTGACCCAGCACCTGCCACAGGGCGTGGCTGGCATGCGGGGTGATCGGGTTCAGCAGCAGCACGATGGCCTGCAGCGCTTCCTGGCGCACCGCACGGCCCTGCTCACTGCCGTCCTCGAACTTGGCCAGTGCGTTCATCAACTCCATCACCGCAGCGATCGCGGTGTTGAAGCTGTGGCGGCGGCCGTAGTCGTCACCGACCTTGCCGATGGTTTCGTGGGTCTTGCGGCGCAGCGCCTTCTGGTTGGCGTCCAGTGCTGCAACATCCAGCGCCGGGGCGGCGCCGTCGGCGGCATGCTTCTGCACCTGGGCCCAGAGGCGGCGCAGGAAGCGGGCCATCCCGTCCACGCCGGCCTCGTTCCACTCCAGCGACTGCTCCGGCGGCGCGGCGAACATCGAGAACAGGCGCACGGTGTCGGCGCCGTACTTGCCGACCATCGCCTGCGGGTCCACGCCGTTGTTCTTCGACTTGGACATCTTCTCGGTTCCACCGACCACCACCGGCTGGCCGTCGGCGATCAGGGTGGCGCCGGTGATGCGGCCGCGCTCGTCGCGCTGCACTTCCACATCGGCCGGGTTGATCCAGTCCTTCGAGCCGTCCGGGTTCGGGCGGTAGTAGGTCTCAGCAATCACCATGCCCTGGCACAGCAGGTTGCGCGCCGGTTCGTTGCTGTCCACCATCCGCGCGTCGCGCAGCAGCTTGTGGTAGAAGCGGAAATACATCAGGTGCAGGATCGCGTGCTCGATGCCACCGATGTACTGGTCCACCGGCAGCCAGTAGTTGCCGCGCTTGTCGACGGCGTCACGGGCACCCGGCGAGGTGTAACGGGCGTAGTACCAGCTCGACTCCATGAAGGTGTCGAAGGTATCGGTCTCGCGCTCGGCCGCACCGCCGCAGTCCGGGCAGGTGGTCTTGCGCCATTCCGGGTCGGTCTTGATCGGCGAACCGGTACCCGAGAACGCCACGTCCTCCGGCAGCACCACCGGCAGTTGTTCTTCCGGCACCGGCACCGCGCCGCACTTGGCGCAGTAGATCACCGGAATCGGGCAGCCCCAGTAGCGCTGGCGGCTCACGCCCCAGTCGCGCAGGCGGTAGTTGACGCGGCGCTGGCCCTGGGCCTTGCGCTCGAAGCGTTCGGCCAGCGCTTCGAACGCGCCCTGGAAGTCCAGGCCGTCGAATTCGGCCGAGTTGACCAGCTCGAAGGCACGGCTCTTGTCGCTGTACCAGTCCTGCCAACGGCTGCCGTCCCAGGTGCGCTCTTCGTCGGTGCGCGGATCCTTCAGCGCGATGACCTGCTTGATCGGCAGCCCGTACTTGTTGGCCACTTCATTGTCGCGCTGGTCATGGCCCGGCACCGCCATCACCGCGCCGGTGCCGTAGCCCATCAGCACGAAGTTGGCGACCCACACCGGGACCGGCTCGCCGGTCACCGGGTGCAGCGCGCGCAGGCCGGTATCCATGCCGCGCTTTTCCTGGGTTTCCAGCTCGGCTTCGGACACCCCCCCCTGCTTCAGGTCGACCAGCAGCGCGGCCAGTTCCGGATTGTTCTTCGCCGCGTGCAGCGCCAGCGGGTGTTCGGCGGCAATCGACACGAAGGTCACGCCCATCACCGTGTCCGGGCGGGTGGTGAACACACGCAGCGGGTCCAGCGCGCTGCCGTCGACATCGCGCACGTCGAACTGGATTTCCAGGCCTTCGGAACGGCCGATCCAGTTACGCTGCATGGTCTTGACCGATTCCGGCCAGCCGTCCAGCTCGTCCAGGCCATCCAGCAGCTCCTGGGCATAGTCGGTGATGCGCAGGAACCACTGCGGGATCTCGCGCTTCTCGACCAGGGCACCGGAGCGCCAGCCGCGGCCGTCGATGACCTGCTCGTTGGCCAGCACGGTCTGGTCGACCGGGTCCCAGTTCACCACCGCATTGCGGCGATAGGCCAGGCCCTTGCGCATCAGGCGGGTGAACATGCGCTGCTCGTGGACGTAATAGTCCGGGCGGCAGGTGGCGAACTCGCGCGACCAGTCGATGGCGTAGCCCAGCGACTTCAGCTGGCTGCGCATGTGGTCGATGTTCTTGTAGGTCCACGCCGCCGGCGCGGTCTTGTTCTTGATCGCGGCGTTTTCCGCCGGCAGGCCGAACGCGTCCCAGCCCATCGGCTGCAGCACGTTGTGGCCGGTCATGCGCTTGTAGCGGCTGATCACGTCGCCAATCGTGTAATTGCGCACGTGGCCCATGTGCAGCGCACCGGACGGGTACGGAAGCATCGACAGGCAGTAGTACTTCGGCTTGTCCGAAGTCTCGTCGACCTCGAAGGCACGGGTAGCGTCCCAGTATTGCTGGGCGGCGGATTCAACCTGCTGCGGGTCGTAGGCGTTGGTTTCAGCGCTGGTCATGGAACACGCGGATGCGGCGGCAAAGCGGTACAGCGTACCGCAGTGCGGCAAACGTCTCCAATCCTGCCCGCCGGAGGCAGGCGCCGCGACGCCCCGGGAGGCGTCTCAGCGTGGGCGCGACAGCGGCAGGGCCGCCCCCAGCCAGACTGCCCAGCACGCAAACGCCAGCCGTTGTGCCAGCGGCGCCGGCAGTACGCCCTGCAGGGCAAACGCGGCCAGCGCGGCCAGCATGCCGCAGCCCAGCGCCAGTACGCCCAGCGCGCGGCCATGCACCTGGCGCAGACCGGATACGGCCAGCAGCAGGGTTCCGGCGACAAAACCCAGCACCCAGATCATCCAGGCGCTGGCATGCAGTTGGCTGGCCGGCCCGTGCAGGTCATCCACATCCAGCGGCAGCAACCCCATCGCGGCGAAGGCCAACCCGGCCAGCAGCAGCATCTGGCTGCCCACCCGTGGCGCCCAGCCGGCGGTTGCCGGCAGCCCGCGGCGCAGGCACTCGGCCACGATCGCCGCCAGCAGGCCCGGCAGCACGAAGCCCAGCAGATTGAAGGCCAGCGCATGCGGCACCCCCTGCGCGCCCAGCAGTGCCACCGGATGACGGGCTTGTGCGTAGCCGTCCAGGCCGGCGCCGAAACCGATCACCGCCAGTACAAACAGCAGCGCGGCGACCAGGCCAGGCAGGCGCAGCAACGGTGACAGGGACGACATGCAGACTCCGGAAAGTACGGCGAGAGGAAGACTGCATTGTCAGGCATTTACCACAACCCGGGTTGAGACCGGCATCGATCGTCACCATAGAATCGGACTCCAGACGCCAAACGATGCCTCCCCCATGACCGAGACGACCTACGTATTCGACGCCACCACTGCGACCTTCGAGGCCGAAGTCCTGCAGAAGTCGCTGCAGACGCCGGTGCTGGTCGACTTCTGGGCCACCTGGTGCGGGCCGTGCAAGACCCTGGGCCCAATGCTGGAAAAACTGGCCGCCGAGTACAACGGCGCCTTCGAACTGGCCAAGGTCGATGTCGACAAGGAACAGCAGATCGCAGCGGCCTTCCAGATCCGCTCGGTGCCGACCGTGTTCCTGGTCAAGGGCGGCCAGCTGGTGGATGGCTTCCCGGGCGCGATTCCGGAAGGCCAGCTGCGTGAGTTCCTGGCCCAGCACGGCATCGTGCCGGCCGATGTCGGCGACGCCGCGCCCGAAGATGACGCCCCGCTGGACCCGCAGGCGCAGGTCGATGTGCTGCGTGCCCAGATCGCCGCCGAGCCGGACAAGGACGAACTGAAGCTCGACCTGGCCCTGGCCCTGCTGCAGATCGGTGGCGTGGACGAAGCCGGCACCCTGATCGACGGCCTGCCCGCCAATCTGGCCACCGACGACCGCGCCGTGCGTGCCCGCGCCCGCCTGGCCTTCGCCGCCGCGCTGAAGGATGCCCCGGCCGCTGAAGTGCTGGACGCCCGCATCGCCGCCGATGGCAAGGACCTCAAGGCCCGCCATCTGCGCGGCGTGCAACTGTTGCTCGGGGGCCATGACGAAGCTGCGTTGGCCCAGTTCCTGGAAATGCTGCGGATCGACCGCACGTTCGAGGAAGGGCTGCCGCGCAAGGCCCTGATCGACGCCTTCAATGTGATCTCCGACGAGGACCTGGTCGGCCAGTACCGTCGCCGGATGGCCTCGCTGCTGTTCTGAACGGGAGCCGTCCTCGTTCAGAATCCCTGCACTGAACGCGGGCAATAATGCACTGGATGGCGGCCGTGCGGCCGCCACGATCCGTTCGGGGGGATGAGGTCGGGGCCATGGGGTCTTGCAGCTGCGCCCCCGCATTGCCGGGATTGCAAACTGTGACCTTCGTCCGCTCGCTGTCGTTCGCCATGCGCTTCCAGGGCGCGCTGCTCTGCGCTCTTCTCTTCCTGCCGGCCATTGCCGCGGCCCAGGACTGGAACTACCGGGTCCGTCCCGGCGATACCCTGTGGGACCTGGGTTGCCTGTATCTCAAGCCCTCGGTACGCTGGCAGCAGCTGCAACAGCACAACCGCATCGACAACCCCTACCAGCTGCCGCCGGGGCAGCTGCTGCGCTTCCCGATCAGCTGGCTGCGCATCGAACCAGCCCCCGCCCGCGTGCTGTCGGTAAGGGGCAAGGTCGAACTGTCCGGCGCCGATGGCAGCGCCACGCGCGCGCTACTGGCCGGGGAACAGCTTCGCATCGGTGACACGGTTCAGACCGAGGGCGACTCCAGCGTCACGCTTGAATTCGCCGACGCTTCCCGCCTGCAGCTGCGCGAGCATTCCCGGCTGCGCCTGGACCAGCTCAGCCGTTACGGCCACACCGGCATGGTCGATACCCGCGTGCGCCTCCAGCAGGGCCGCGCCAGCAACCGGGTGACGCCTGCCCGTGGCCCCGCCTCGCGCTACATCATTGATGCACCTACGGCGACCAGCAGCGTACGCGGTACCGTATTCCGGGTCAGCGCCGGTGACGCCGGCCACGTGGCTGCCACCGAAGTGCTGCAGGGCAAGGTGCAGGTCGGCAACATCCACGGCAAGCGCCTGGTCCAGCCTGGACAGGCCAGCCTCAGCAGCAGCGCCGATACGGCGCCGGATGCTGTCTCCGCCCTTCTTCCAGCACCGCAGCTGCGCAGCGACGGCATGCGCCTGGCGCCCTTGCCGGCCCTCCTCGCCTGGGACCCCGTCGACGGCGCCGCCCGCTACCGCGTTGAAGTGGTGCTGTCGGCAACGCCGGAAATCCTGCTGTTTGCCGCCACCACCACCGATACCCGGCTGGCGATCGGCGACCTGCCCCCCGGCCAGTTGCGCATCCTGTTGCGCGCCGTGGATGCGCAGGGTGTGGAAGGCCTCGACGCCAGCGCCGATTTCGAACTCGGCGACCAGCCCCCGCCGCCACTGACGGTGGCCCCGCTGCACGGGCAGACCATCAACAGCGACCGACCGCGCTTCCGTTGGAGCCAGGCGCCCGGTGCGCGCAGCAGCGTGCTGCAGATTGCCGCCGAGCCGAACTTCGAGCAACCGCTGCAGGAACAAAGCACCCCGGGCACCGACCTGCGCCTGGCGCAGCCGCTGCCGCCCGGCCAGTACTTCTGGCGGGTGGCCTCGCGCGATGGCAACGGCCACCAGGGCCGCTATGGCCAGGCCCTGCCCTTGCAACTGAGCAATGAACCGGTCGACCCGGCCCTGCAGCCGCCTGAGGCCACGCGTGGCGAACTGACCCTCCGCTGGCAGGCCGGCAGCGAAGGCCAGCGGTACCGGGTGCAGGTGGACCGTCGAGGCGACTTCCGGGCCCCCCTGGTCGACCGGACCGTAAGCGAGCCGCAGGTCAGCTTCAAGCAGCCGTGGAGCGGCACCCTGCATGTGCGCGTGCAGTACATCGACGACGACGGGCATGCGGGCGAGTACTCGCCGGCCCAGCAGATCAAGCTGCCTTGCCGTCTGTGCTACGGCGCTGGTGGCGGCGCCCTGCTGCTGTTGCTGTTGTTATGAGGCGCTCGCCGCTGCCGTGGTCGAAGCGGATTCTGCTGGCACTGCTGGCCGGCGTGCTGACGGTGATCGCCAGCCACGGCCAGTGGCTGTGGCGCCAGGACGAAGCCGCCTATGACGCCATGGTTGGGAATTGGGAGTACCGCCCCGACCCCAGCGTGCTGATCGTGGCCATCGACGAGGGCAGCCTGCAGCGCATCGGCCAATGGCCCTGGCCCCGTTCGGTCCATGCGCGCCTGCTGGACCGGCTGACCGACGCCGGCGCCGAGCGCATCGCACTGGACCTGATGCTGTCTGAGCCGGATCGACGCGACAGCCAGCAGGACGATGAACTGGCCACAGCGATCCGCCGCAGTGGCCGGGTGGTGCTGCCAGTGCTGGCGGCGCCGGCCGCCGGCGACCGCATGGCCGAGGAAATGCTGCCGATTCCGCAGATCGCGAGCAGTGCTGCGGCAATCGGCCATACCGATGTGGAAGTGGACGGCGATGGCGTCGCGCGCGGTGTGTATCTGCATGCGGGCATCGGCAAGGCCCATTGGCCGGCATTGGGCCTGGCGCTGGCCGACCTGCCGCCGGGCACGGTGCACGGCCTGCCCGATCCCGATCCGCAGATCGGTTCGCCCTATCAGTGGCGACGCGACGACTACGTGCGCGTGCGCTATGCGGGGCCGCCCGAGCGCCTGCCGCAGGTGTCCTATGCCGACGTACTTGATGGTCACGTGGACACGGCGATGCTGCATGGCCGCCGCATCGTGGTGGGCATGACGGCCAGCGGCATCGCACCGCGGCTGTTGACCCCGACCACCCGCGAGTACTGGATGAGCGGCAGCGAATACCAGGCCAACATCGCGTCGATGCTGCTGCAGCACAAGCAGATCGATCTGCTGCCACGCCTCTGGCAGCACGCCATCAGCGGCGTGCTGGCCGCGTTGTGCGTGCTCCTGCTCGGCCTGCGCCTGCCATGGCTTGCCGCACTGTGCTCGCTGCCGCTTCCACCGCTGCTGAGCTGGTTGCTGTTGCGTGCCGGTGACCTGTGGTGGGCACCGGCAAGCGCAATGCTGGGCATCCTGCTGGTGTTGCTGTCCTGGGCGATCTGGCGGATCTCGGCCTGGCACCGCCAGGCCAACCGTGATGCGCTGACCGGCCTCGGCAATCGCCTGCGTTTCGAGCAGTCACTGCAGCAGGAATGCGATGCCGCGCGCCGCAGTGGCAGGTCCTTGAGCCTGGCACTGATCGACGTCGACCATTTCAAGCGCCACAACGACCGCCACGGGCATCAGGTCGGCGACCGCGTGCTGCGCGATGTTGCACGGCTGATCGGTGCGCATGCACGGCGCCCACGCGACATGGCCGCGCGCTACGGTGGCGATGAGTTCGCACTGGTGCTTCCGGATACCCCGGCCGAAGGCGCACGCCAGGTCGTCGAGGACCTGATCGCCTGCGTGCGTGTACTGCCGGCCCCCGGTGATGGCAGCGACGGTGCCGTCACCCTCACCATCGGCGTGTTCACCCGCGTGCCTGACGGCACGCTGCAACCGCATCATTTCGTCGAAGGCGCCGACGCCGCGTTGTACCAGGCTAAGGCCAACGGCCGCGACGGGTATGTGATCGACGACAAGGCGTGACCCTCGCCGCCGCCGGGGTGCAACATACGCATGCGAATGGCTAGACTGGGCGCCTCGCCCTGCGTCCCCGCACCCGCACCCGCATGAACGCCCACCTGTTCCGCTTCGGTATCAATCTCTGGCCACCGTTCCTGTTCACCGGCATCCATGTCACCCGCATCACGCCGGACTACCGGCAGATAGATGTCGAGCTGCGCCTGCGGCCATGGAACCGCAACTACGTCGGCACGCACTTTGGCGGCAGCCTGTTCGCGATGACCGATCCATTCTGGATGCTGGGCCTGCTGCACATCCTCGGGCGCGACTACTACGTGTGGGACCGAGCAGGCGCCATCGACTTCCTCAAGCCCGGCCGCGGCACCGTACGCACGTCATTCTGCATCGACGACGCGCTGCTGGATGAACTGCGCACGGAAGCAGCCAGTGGTGAGAAGGTGCTGCGCTGGTTCAGCAACGACGTGGTCGATGAGAGCGGCGAAGTGGTCGCCCAGGTGCGCAAGCAGGTCTACCTGCGGTTGAAGCCACACGCACGCTGAGCGCGCCTCAATCGCGCGCCAACGCAGCCGAAGCTGGCTCCGCCTGCAGCGGTACCGTCAGCCACGGGTTCTCATCAGCGCTGCGCGCTGGAGAACGACGCGGCACCAGCAGATGGCGGCCATCGACGGACAGCCGCGGCGACCGCACCGGCGACCGGAACTCCGCAGGCAACCGCTGCAGCGCCTCAGCCGGGTCTTGCGCCTGCTGCCGCAACCAGCGCTGGGCGCCAAGCAGGCGCAGCATCGCCGCCGCGTCCTGGGACCGTGACGAATACGCAGGATAGACGGGCGCGGCAATCTCGGTCAGCACGCACCCCATCACATTGGACAGGCAACCGAAATCCCGCTGCGGCGGCGCTTGTAACGGCAGCGGCCGATCGGCCTCCAGCGCGGCCGTGGCGGCTGCGCCACAGGCCCAGCCAAGATTGCCGGCCACGCGCGCCAACGTGCTGCGCCGGTCAAGCACCAGGACGCCACCAAATTCCCGGGCCGAGGACTCGATCGCCGCCCGGCTCATCGCGTACTCGCCCTGCATAGCACGGCACAGGCTCTGTTCCTCGGCCCGCAACGGCTGCATGGCCTGTTCGCACTCGGCCGGCAGGGGGTGGTCGGCAGGCAGTTCAACCAGCATGTCGGCCAGCAGCTGGGCATTGGCCTGCACCAGGCTGGCACCGATGATGCTCTCGACCAGATAACTGCTGCCGGGCACCAGCCGCCGGCCCAGCTGCAGGCCACGGCAGGCACCACGCAGGGCACCGTCAATGTCACCCTGCACATAGGCCAGCGCGCGTGCACTGGTGGCGTCCATCACTACGCCATAGGCCGGCAACGGGACCAGAATGCCCTCGCCCTTCGGCGGGAACGGCGACGCGAAGTAGTCGGCGTCGGCCAGTTGATCCAGCCGCGCATGCAACTGCTGGTGCCCGGCGTGGGCCTCCACGAAGCGTTGCGGGTCCGCGCGGACCTGGGCGAGACAGCCGCTGGCGGCCGGCCCGCAACTGGCCCCGGGCCGCGAGTGCAGCTCGGCATGGTTGGCTACCAGGTGTGTCCGGCCGCTGCTTCCGCCATGTGCATCGGCTTCCCAGCGCCGTACATCCTCGGCCAGCGCCTGCTCGCGCTGCTGGGCATCCAGATCGTCGAACGGCAGCGTCCACAACAGTGCATATCCATTGCGGCCGCTCACCGGCAGGCGTGCTTCCAGTCGCTGCTGCGCCTGCAGGCGCGATTCGGGCACCGGCCACATGCGCGAGGCGCACCACACCACGATGGCCAGCACCAGCAGGCCTGCCAGGGTCCAGCCCAGTCCGCGCAGAATCTTCAACACAGCTTCCCTTCCATGTGCCGTTGCCGCAGTCGATTCCCCAGCGTAATCGACCGGCCGTGACCGCTACAATGCGCGCATGTCGCTCGAAGCCCCCGCCCTGGTCCCCCGCCCCTCCCTGCAGCGCCTGTTCCTGACCGGCCTGCTGACCCTGCTGCCGATCTGGCTGACCTGGGTCGTGGTCAAGTTCGTGTTCGTGCTGCTGTCGGGTATTTCCAGCCCGCTGGTGGTGCCGCTGTCCGAACAGATCGCAACCAGCTTCCCGCACTATCTGGGCTGGGTCCGCGCCGAGTGGATCCAGGACACCATCGCCCTGCTGGCCACCCTGCTGGTGATCCTAGCGGTGGGCGTGGCCAGCCGCCGCGTGCTCGGCCAGCGCCTGCTGCGCTGGGTCGGCGCGGTCATCAAGCGTATTCCGTTGGCCAGCATCATCTACGACAGCGCCAAGAAGCTGCTGGACATGCTGCAGACCGAACCGGGCAGCACCCAGCGCGTGGTGCTGATCGACTTCCCGCATCGCGACATGAAATCGGTCGGCCTGGTAACCCGCGTGATCAAGGAACACGGCACCGACCGTGAGCTGGCCGCGGTGTATGTACCGACCACGCCGAACCCGACCTCGGGCTATCTGGAAATCGTGCCGGTGGAACTGCTGACCCCGACCGACTGGACCGTCGATCAGGCAATGAGCTTCATCATCTCCGGCGGTGCCGTGGCACCGTCCAGCGTGCCGTTCACCCGCGCCGGCGAACGCACTGGCGAACGCACCGAATGACACCGGCGCCGATCGAGCGCCCGCTGCAGGACCGCGCGGTCCTGCTGTTCATCGTGCTGGCCGCGTTCTTCTGCGGCAACGCGGTGCTGGCCGAGCTGATCGGGGTGAAGATCTTCGCGCTGGAAGACACCCTGGGCATCGATCCGCTGAACTGGAACCTGTTTGGCCAGACCGGCTCGCTCAGCTTCACCGCCGGTACCCTGCTGTGGCCGGTGGTGTTCATCATGACCGACACGATCAACGAGTTTTTCGGCAAGCGCGGCGTGCGCTTCATCTCGTGGTTGGCCGTGGTGCTGATCGCCTATGGCTTCCTGTTCGCCTTCGCAGCGATCTCGCTGGCTCCGGCCAGCTGGTGGGTCACCTCGATGGCCGGCCACGGCGTGCCGGACTACCAGGCGGCATTCGCCGCGGTGTTCGGCCAGGGCATGTGGACCATCGCCGGTTCGCTGGTGGCCTTCCTGCTCGGCCAGCTGATCGACGTGGCCGTGTTCCATCGCATCCGCCAGGCCACCGGCGAGCGCCACGTGTGGCTGCGTGCGACCGGATCCACCGCGATCTCCCAGGTGGTGGACAGCTTCGTGGTGATCTGGATCGCCTTCGTGCTCGGTCCGCAGCACTGGCCGACGTCGCTGTTCCTGGCCGTCAGCAGCGTCAACTACATCTACAAGATGGGCTTTGCGATCGCATTGATCCCGTTGCTGTACCTGATGCGGCGCGCGATCACCCGCTACCTGGGCGCCGACAGGGCCGCCGCCCTGCGCGCCGCGGCTGCGGCTGACTGAAGCCCCAGCGGCAAAAAGCTGACTGCGCCTTCACGCTGGCCGTACGCGGCCGGATCGTGCAAGCTCCACGGTCTGTGTTCCACGGAAGCTCCTGATGCCGCATCCCACCCGCGCCCTGGCCGCCGCCATTGCCGCGTTGTTCCTGTTCAGTGCCGTGCCGTCGGCTGAAGCAGCGAAGAAAAAGGCCAGCCGCCCTGCCGCTGCGCAGACCCGCCAGGCTGCCAAGCCCAAGGCCAGGCCCGCCCGCGCCACCGCGCCGGCGCGTGGCAGCTCGGCGCGCCGCGCCGCGCCCCGCCCGGTCGCCCCGGCCCGTGCCGTGCCCAAGCAGGTGCAGCTGGAACGGCTGTACGACGAGTACTGGGATGCCTCGATGCGGTTGAACCCGCTGCAGGCCACGTTCCAGGGCGAACCGCGCTACAACGACCAGCTGCCCAACATCCTGTCCGCCGCCTGGCGCCAGCAGTCGCACGACTTCACCACGCAATGGCTGGGCAAGGTCGAGAAGCTCGGCAGTGACGGCCTGCAGGGCCAGGACCTGCTCAGCTACGAGATCTTCGTGCGCGACGCGCGCGCATCGCTGGCCGCCGAGCGTTACCCGAGCTGGATGATGCCGATCAGCCAGTACTACAACATCGGCAGCATCATGGCGATCCTCGGCTCCGGTGCGGGCGCGCAGCCATTCAACACCGTGCAGGACTACGACACCTGGTCACGCCGTTCGCTGGGCATTCCCGAGCTGTTCGACCAGGCCATCGACAACATGCGCCAGGGCATGAAGGCCGGCGTGGTGCAACCACGCGACCTGATGGAAAAAGTGCTGCCGCAGCTGGATGCGGTGATCAAGCCGACCGCCGAGGAGAGCATCTTCTGGTCGCCGATCCGCACCATGCCGAACACCATCCCGGCTGAGGACAAGGCGCGCATCAGCGCCGAATACAAGCGCATGATCGAGCTGCGCATCATGCCGGCCTACCGCGCCCTGCGCGGCTTCATCGCCACCGAATACCTGCCGGCCACACGCACCAGCAGCGGCCTGGGCGCATTGCCCGATGGCCAGGCCTGGTACGCCAACCTGATCGTGCAGACCACCGCCAGCGACCAGACCGCCGCACAACTGCATGCGCTGGGCGAACAGCGCGTGCAGGAACTGCAGGCGCAGATCGCCACCGTGATGAAGGATGCCAAGCTGCGCGGCTCTCCCACCAAGCTGCTGCGCAGCATGCGCAACGACCGCCAGTTCCAGTACGGCGACGCCAACACGCTGATCAACCGCTACCGCCAGGTGCAGCAGCAGGTCAGCGCACGCCTGCCGCAGGTGCTGGATACCTTGCCGAAGGCACCGCTGGAGGTCCGTGCGGTGGAGCCGGAGCGCGCGCTCACCGCCGCGGCAGCGGCCTATCAGCCGTCCGCAGCCGGACAACCGGCCGTGTTGTACGTGAACACCCGCGACCTGCCCAGCCGCAAGCGCTGGAACGTGCCGGTGCAGTACCTGCATGAAGCGATTCCCGGCCACCACGTGCAGCTGGGCCTGCAGCAGGAACTGGCCAAGCTGCCACGCTTCCGCCGCCTCGGTGGCGATCTCGCCTTCGTCGAAGGCTGGGGCCTGTATGCCGAAACGCTGGGTGAGAACCTGGGCATCTACACCGATCCCTACGACCGCATCGGCTACCTGTATTCGCGCCTGCTGCGCGCCGCCCGCGTAGTGGCCGACACCGGCGTGAACGCACAGGGCTGGAGCAAGCAGCAGGCCGTCACCTACCTGCAGAAGACCGTGGACATGAGCAGCGACGACGCCAACGCCGAAGTCGAGCGGATCATGGCCCAGCCCGGCCAGGCGCTGTCCAACGTGGCCGGCCTGACCACCATCGTCGCCCTGCGCGACAAGGCCAAGAGCCGCCAGGGCGCCGCCTTCGACCTGCGCCGCTTCCACGCCGAACTGCTGAAGGACGGATCGATGCCGCTGGACGTGCTGGACCGCAAGATGGAACGCTGGATGGCGCAGCCCGCCAGCGCCACACCTGCCCCTTCACCCTGACCCCTCCGGAGCCGCCATGCGCCCTGCCGTCGCCCTGTTCGCCGTCGTGCTGGGCCTGCTGCCAGTGGCGGGCTCCGCCGCGCCGGTGCTGACCCCACCGGATGCGGGCATCGACGGCCTGATGCAGGCCTACGATGGCCGGGTGCCCGGCGCCGCCGTGCTGGTGCTGCATGACGGGCAGCCGGTGTTCCGCCGTGGCTACGGCCTGGCAGTGGTGGAGGACGGTACTGCGGTCACTGCCGCCAGCAACTTCCGGCTGGCCTCGGTCAGCAAGCAGTTCACCGCTGCGGCGGTGCTGCTGCTGGTGGAGGATGGACGGCTGGGGTTGAATCAGCCTGCACGACAGTGGCTGCCCGAACTGCCGCCGGCTGCAGCGGCCATCACGATCCGCCAACTGCTCTCGCACACCAGCGGCCTGCTCGATTACGAAGACCTGATGGACCCGGCTGACACGCGGCAGGTGCATGACGCCGACGTGCTGACCCTGCTGTCGCGCGAGGACCGCCTGAATTTCGCACCCGGCACGCAGTACCGCTACAGCAACAGCGGCTACGCGCTGCTGGCCCTGATCGTCGGCCGCGCGTCGGGCCAGGATTTCGCCGCCTTCCTGCAGCAGCGCATCTTCCGCCCACTGGGCATGGCGCATACCGTGGCCCACCAGGACGGCGTGGACACGGTCGCCGCGCGCGCCTATGGCTACAGCCGGATCGACGGCCGCTGGCAGCGCACCGACCAGAGCACCACCAGCGCCGTGCTCGGCGATGGCGGCATCTATTCCTCGCTGGACGATCTCGCCCGCTGGGACGCCGCGCTGTATGACGACCGGCTGCTGTCGAAGGCTTCTCGCCGCGCGATGTTCAGCCCGGCCACGGCCACATCGGAACCGGACGTGCCGCATTACGGTTTCGGCTGGCGCCTGAACGGCCCGGTGCAATGGCACAGCGGCGAGAGCATCGGCTTCCGCAACGTGATCGTGCGCCACCCGGAAAAGCACCTGACCGTGATCGTGCTGACCAACCGCAACGATCCCGAACCGTACCCGCTGGCGCAGAAGATCGCCCAGCGCTGGCTGGACACTCTGCAATGAACACCGGTTCCGACGCCCTGCTGGGCATCCACCACGCCGCACTGATCTGCAGCGACTACGCACGCTCGAAGGACTTCTACGTGCGCATCCTCGGCCTGCGCGTGCTGGCCGAGAACCACCGCGCTGCGCGCGATTCCTGGAAACTGGACCTGGCCCTGCCCGACGGCGGCCAGCTGGAGCTGTTCTCCTTCCCCTCACCACCACCGCGCCCCAGCCGCCCCGAAGCCCAGGGCCTGCGCCACCTCGCGTTCCGGGTGGCTGCACTGGAACCCTTCATCCAGCGCCTGGCCGCGCATGGCGTCGCCTGCGAACCGATCCGCGTGGACGAATACACCGGCCGCCGCTTCACCTTCTTCGCCGATCCGGATGGCCTGCCGCTGGAGCTGTACGAAGTCGGTTGAGCGTTTTTCAATCGTGATTCATCCATGCATGGCATGGATCTACGTGTCGACCAAGGTCGACACCCACCAAGAGCAGGCCGTTCCATTCCGGCAGATCGCAGGACTCTGTCGAAGGCGGGGTGGGTCCGGTTGCGGGGGCGTGAGCCGCATGGATGCGGCGACCGAGCTTACAGGGACGTACTTGCAGCGCCCCCCGCAACCGGACCCACCCCGCCATCCACGGAATGGCCGCTTTTGCCGTTGCCGTTGCTGTTGCCTCTGCGGGTGCAGGGCGCAGCCCTGCAAAGCCCCCCTTCCCCATACCCCGCCGAATGGGTATACAGTCGACCCATGCCGGCACCGTGCCGGAATGAACCCTGGGAGGGGACCATGCGCAACACCTTCAAGACCCTGCTGCTGGCATTGCCGCTGTGCCTGGCCGCGCTCTCGGCGCAGGCCGCCGATGGCGCCGCCGGCCGCTGGAAGACCATCGACGACAAGACCGGCAAGGTGAAGTCGATCGTCGAGATCACCCAGGCCCCCAACGGCACGCTGACCGGCAAGGTGGTCGACATCCTGCACTCGGACAAGGGCCCGAACCCGGTCTGTGACGGCTGTGAAGGCGCCAACAGGAACAAGCCGGTGAAGGGCATGACCATCCTCTGGAACCTGAAGGCCGACGGCGCCAACAAGTGGTCCGGCGGCACCATCCTCGATCCGGCCAATGGCAAGACCTACAAGTCGAAGATGGAATTGCAGCCCGGCGGCACCCGGCTGGACGTGTCCGGCTGCATCGCCTTCATCTGCCGCGCGCAGACCTGGCAGCGCGAATAAGCGCCTTGGCCCCCGCTTAAGCCCCGTGACCCGGCCCCGGCCGGGTCACCTCGTTGCGGGCATGCGATACTCTGCGGTTCCCCTCGGCTTCACCCCGCGACCATGACCCGTACCGCGCTCGTCACCACCGCCCTGCCCTACGCCAACGGCCCGCTGCACCTGGGCCACCTGGTCGGCTACATCCAGGCCGACATCTGGGTGCGTGCGCGGCGAATGAGCGGCGGCAGGGCCTGGTTCGTGTGCGCCGACGACACCCACGGCACGCCGATCATGCTGGCCGCGGAAAAGGCCGGGGTCACCCCGGAAACCTTCATTGCCAACATCCAGGCCAGTCACGAACGTGACTTCGCCGCCTTCGGCGTGGCCTTCGACCACTACGACTCCACCAACTCGGCGGCCAACAAGGCGCTGACCGAGCAGTTCTACCTGAAGCTGGAGGCAGCCGGCCACATCAGCCGCCGTTCGGTGGCGCAGTTCTACGACCCGGCCAAGGGCATGTTCCTGCCCGATCGCTACGTCAAGGGCATCTGCCCGAACTGCGGCAGCCCCGACCAGTACGGCGACAACTGCGAAGTGTGCGGCGCCACCTATGCGCCGACCGACCTGAAGGAGCCGCGTTCGGTCATCTCCGGTGCCACGCCGGAAATGCGCGATTCGGAACACTTCTTCTTCGAGGTAAGCCACTTCGATGCGTTCCTGCGCGAATGGCTGGCCGGCGACGTCGCCCTGCCGGGGGTGAAGGCCAAGCTGGGCGAGTGGCTCAATGCCGAGGGTGGCCTGCGCGCGTGGGACATCTCGCGCGATGCGCCGTACTTCGGCTTCCAGATTCCCGGCCAGCCGGGCAAGTACTTCTACGTCTGGCTGGACGCGCCGATCGGCTACCTGTCCAGCTTCCAGACCCTGTGCGGCAGGATCGGCGAGGACTTCGACGCGCACCTGCGCGCCGGCACCGCCACCGAGCTGCACCATTTCATCGGTAAGGACATCGTCAATTTCCACGGCCTGTTCTGGCCGGCCGTGCTGCATGGCACCGGCCATCGTGCGCCGACGCGCCTGCACGTGAACGGCTACCTGACCGTGGACGGCGCCAAGATGAGCAAGTCGCGCGGCACCTTCGTGATGGCCCGTACCTTCCTCGACGCGGGCCTGGAACCGGAGGCACTGCGCTACTACTACGCCGCCAAGTCCAGCGGTGGCGTCGACGATCTCGACCTGAACCTGGGTGACTTCATCGCCCGCGTCAACGCCGACCTGGTGGGCAAGTTCGTCAACCTGGCCAGCCGCTGCGCCGGCTTCATCAGCAAGCGCTTCGACGGCCAGCTGGCCGCGCAGCTGCCTGATGCCGCGCAGTACCAGCGCTTCGTCGACGGCCTGGCGCCGATCCGTGAAGCCTACGAGCGCAACGACCCGGCTGCGGCGATCCGCCTGACCATGGCCCTGGCCGACGAAGCCAACCGCTACATCGACGACGTCAAGCCATGGGTCATCGCCAAGCAGGAAGGCGCCGACGCGCAGCTGCAGGCCGTGTGCAGCCAGGGCCTGAACCTGTTCCACGTGCTCGTCACCGCACTGAAGCCGGTGCTGCCGGCCACCGCCGCGCAGGCCGAGGCCTTCCTGGCCGCGCCGGTGAACGACTGGACCGAGCTGGCGCAGCCGCTGCTGGATCACCGCATCGCCGACTACACCCCGCTGTTCACCCGTATCGACCCGAAGAAGATTGACGCCATGATCGACGCCTCCAAGGACACCCTGCAGCCGGCCGCTGCCGCCGCCCCCGCCGCCAGGACCGAAGCGGTCAAGCCGGCCGCCCCGGCCAAGGACGAAGCAAAGAGCGCCGATGCTCCGGCCTACATCGGCATCGACGATTTCGCCAAGCTCGACCTGCGCATCGGCAAGGTGCTGGTGTGCGAGTTCGTGGAAGGCTCGGACAAGCTGCTGCGCTTCGAACTGGACGCAGGTGAACTGGGCAAGCGCCAGATCTTCTCCGGCATTCGTGGCAGCTACGGCGAGCCGGAGCAGCTGGTGGGCCGCAACGTGGTGTTCATCGCCAACCTGGCCCCGCGCAAGATGCGCTTCGGCCTGAGCGAAGGCATGATCCTGTCGGCCGGTTTCGACGGTGGCGCGCTGGCGCTGCTGGACGCCGACAGCGGCGCGCAGCCGGGCATGCCGGTGCGCTGATGCCTGCAGCGGGCGCGGCCACCGCCACGCCCGCCGGCAGCTCCGGCCCCGGGAGGCAACGCGATGGGAAGCAACGCAATGGAACTGGCGCTGTTCGACTTCGACCACACCGTGACCACCTGCGATACCTATGGCCGCTTCCTGCGCCGCGTGGCCACCGCCGAACAGCTGGCACAGGCATGGTGGAAAGTCGGCCCGTGGCTGGCCGCGTACAGGCTGAAACTGATCTCGGCCGAACGCATCCGCGCGCGCGTCACCCGTTTGACCTTCAGCGACCGCCACAGCGATGACATCGCCACGCTGGCCGCAGGCTTCTCGCGCGAGTTCCTGCCCGACGTGGTGCGCCCGGAAATGCTGGAGCAGATCCGTTGGCACAAGGAACAGCAGCACACCGTCGTGATCGTGTCCGGCTCGCTGGACCTGTACCTGCGGCCGTGGTGCGAGCAGCTGGGCCTGCAGCTGATCTGCAACCGCCTGGAAAGCCAGGATGGCCGCCTGACCGGCCGTTACGCTGGTGGCGACTGCGGCCCGCGCAAGGTCGAGCACATCCGCCGCCAGTTCGATCTGTCGCGCTACGTGCGCATCCATGCCTACGGTGACAGTTCCGAAGACAAGCCGATGCTGGCGCTGGCCCACGAGCGCTGGTTCCGCGGCAAGCCCCTGAAATAACCCAACGCGCAGCCTTCGCCACGCATGAGCCTGATCCCGCCCCTGACCGAACGCCTCGACCGCCTGCTGCCGCAGACCCAATGCGGGCAATGCGGCTACGACGGTTGCCGCCCGTATGCGCAGGCGATGGCGCGCGGCGAGGCAGGCGTGGACCGCTGCCCGCCGGGCGGAGATACCGGCGCGCGCGCACTGGCGCAGGTGCTCGGAGTACCTGCCATTCCCTTCGATCGATCGCGCGGCGAGCACAAGGCGCCGCAGGTGGCGCTGATCGTGGAAGCCGACTGCATCGGCTGCACCAAGTGCATCCAGGCCTGCCCGGTGGACGCCATCGTCGGCGGCGCCAAGTACATGCACACGGTCATCGCCGACCTGTGCACCGGCTGCGAGCTGTGCATCCCGCCATGCCCGGTGGACTGCATCGAGCTGGTGCCAGCGTAGCCAACGGACCAACCGGCAGTGAAGCGGCGGGGTAGAGTCGACTGTTAGTCGACTGCTCTTCGTTCCGGCGGCGCAAAACCGCGCGCTGCGCGCGATAGTCGGCCAACAGTCGACTCTACCCCCTCCCTGGTGGGAGGTGACCTTGCCTGCCGTTACGGTACTGCCGCCGTCACCACGATCTCGACCTTCCAGTCGGCGTGGGCCAGCTTGGCCTCGACCGTGGCACGTGCCGGGGTCGCGCCTTCAACCACCCACTCGTCCCACGCCTTGTTCATGCCGTCGAAGTCGGCCATGTCGGCCAGGAACACTTCGGCGCGCAGCACGTGCTGGCGGTCACTGGCGACCAGCGCCAGCAGCTTGTCGATCTCCGCCAGCACCTGCCGGGTCTGGCCGGTGATGTCCTGGCTGGTGTCTTCCGGAATCTGGCCGGAGAGGTAGGCGACCTTGTTGTATACGGTCATTTCGGACATGCGCGGTCCGACGTCGTAACGCTCCATCATGGGCGTGGCTCCTGCGGTTGATCAGGCCTGCATTGTCCTCCAAACCGGTCGACGGTGGGTGCACGGGTACCCTCCGCGACACGTCACTACCGGGCTCCGACGGTCCCACTGGTCAAATGACGATGACAGGCGCACGATGCGCCACGCCCGCGTTGACACCGCCCTCGCCCCTCCTGCCGCACCCTTGCGCCGATGACCGCCCCCGTCGATTCCGCCACTGTCCCTTCCACGCCAACCTGGAAGCGGGTTGCCACCATCGTCATCCCGCTGCTGATCCTCGCCCTGGCCCTGCACGGCCTGGCCAATGAGTTCGACGAGCACGGCTATCGTGCGATCCGCCAGGCGTTCCGGCAGCTCAGCGGCACGCAGATCGCGCTCACCGTGGTACTCGGCCTGGCCAGTTACGCCTGCCTGATCGGCTTCGATGCCATCGGCCTGCGTCGCAGCCGCATCCGCGTGCACCCCGCGCGCGTCGGCATCACCGCGTTCCTTGCGCACACGCTGGGCCAGACCGTGGGCTTTGCCGCGTTGACCGGTGGCGCGGTGCGCCTGCGCGGCTACCGCAGCGCCGGCCTGGATCTGGCGCAGATCGGCCAGGTGGTGCTGATGAGCACGCTCGGTTTCGTATTCGGTGCATGGCTGTTGATCAGCGTGGCCCTATGCATGGAACCCGCCGCGGCAGCGTTGGCATTGCCATTGAATCCCGATGCCGTGCGCATCGTCGGCATCATTGCCCTGCTCGCCTATCTCGGCACCGTGCTGCTGGTCGGCCGCGACGGACGGCAGTTCAGTGTGCTCGGTCACGCCTTGTGGCTGCCCGATCGCCGCACCATGATCGGTGTCACCGTACTCAGCGTCATCGAGCTGGTGCTGGCCAGTGCCGCGTTCTACGTGCTGCTGCCGGACTCCACGCCAACCGGCCTGCCGGGCTTCGTCGGCCTCTACCTGGTGGCAGTGCTGGCCGGCCTGGTCTCCACCGTGCCCGCAGGCCTGGGTGTGTTCGAGTGGAGCCTGCTGAAGCTGTTGCCGCAGGTGGCACCGGCAGCGGTGCTGGCGGCAGCACTGATCTACCGCGTCACCTACTACGTGCTGCCGCTGGTGCTGGCCACCCTGCTCGCCCTTGCGCCGGCCCTGCGTCAGCCGCTGCAGGCCAGCGCAGGGGCAACCCGTGCCGGCTGGAACGCGCTGCGCCCGTGGCTGCCGCAGATCATCGCGCTGGCGGTGTTCAGCATCGGCGCCGCGCTGGTCATCGACGGCACGCTGCCGACGCCACGCCGTCACCTGGTGAACGCCTCGCTGCCGATCCTGGAAACCTCACACCTGATCGGCAGCCTCAGTGGCGTCGCGCTGCTGCTGATCGGCCAGGGCCTGGCCCGGCGCAGCCACGCCGCGTGGATGCTGGCGATGGCGGTGTGCGTTGTCACCCCGTTGCCGCTGTGGCTGCGCGGCGGGCAACCATTGATCGCCGTCTCAGCGGTGCTGGTGGCGATGGCCTTGTGGGCTGCACGCCGCGAGTTCTACCGCCAGGGCGCGCTGCTGGATGAAGCCTGGTCGTGGCCGTGGCTGCGCAATCTGGGTCTGGTGCTGGTCGCGGTCACCTGGCTGCTGTTCTTCACCTACAGCCATGTCGAATACCAGAACGAGCTGTGGTGGCAGTTCGCGTTGTCCGGCAACGCACCGCGCGCGCTGCGTGCGTTGCTGGTGGTGGCGATCGCGCTGGTGATGTTCGGCCTGGCCCGCCTGCTGCACAGTACGCGCAGCCCGCTGCCGGCCGCTGACGAGGCCACGTTGCAGTCGCTGGCACCGGTGCTGGCCGGGGCCACCGATACCCAGGCCTGCCTGGTACTGACCGCCGACAAGGCGGTGCTGCACGATGATGCGAAACAGGGCTTCGTGATGATGCAGCGCTATGGCGGTTCGCTGATCGCGATGGGTGATCCGGTCGGCCCGCCGGACGTGGCCCGTGCACTCATCTGGCGCTTCCGCGAAGAAGCCGACCGGCTCGGCCTGCGCCCGGTGTTCTACCAGGTGGGCGAGACCTACTGGCAGACCTATCTCGACCTCGGCCTGGGCCTGGTCAAGCTGGGCGAGGAAGCGATCGTGCCGCTGCACGATTTTGGGCTGGAAGGCCGCGAACGCGCCGATCTGCGCCAGGCCTGGAACCGCGGCAGGCGCGGCGGCCTGTCGTTCCGCGTGGCACCGGAGGAGGAGGTTCCCGGCCTGCTGCCACGTCTGCATGCGATCTCCAACGCATGGCTGGAGGACAAGGCCGGCGATGAGAAGGGCTTTTCGCTGGGCAGCTACGACCCGGATTACCTGGTGCGCTTCCCGGTGGCACTGGTCGAAGCCGAGGGCCAGATCGTGGCATTCGCCAACCTGTGGCAGGCACCGGCCGGTGCCGAGCTGTCGGTGGACCTGATGCGCCACGTCAACGAAGCGCCGAAGGGGACGATGGACTTTCTCTTCATCGAATTGTTCCTGTGGGGCCGCGCGCAGGGCTATGCGCGGTTCTCGCTGGGCATGGCGCCGTTGTCCGGGCTGGCCCAGCATCGGCTGGCCGGTCGCTGGAACCGCCTGGCCGGCCTGCTGGCGCGGCATGGCGAACGCTTCTATGGCTTCAGTGGCCTGCGCCGCTTCAAGTCGAAGTTCGATCCGCAGTGGCGGCCACGCTATCTCGCGGCGCCCGGCGGCATGCATCTGCCGGCCGCGCTGCTGGATGCCACGCGCCTGATCTCGCTGGATCCGCGGCGGAACTGAAGCCGCGATGCGTCGGGCATGGCTCGACGCTACCCGCTGCTCGGTAGGTGTCGACCTTGGTCGACACGCCAGCGCCAACACGCTGACGGGCGTGGCCCGGCGTTACCGCGGCTCATCCTGGTGGGTGCGAACCGTTGGTTCGCACGCTCTCCGCTTCACGCCCCGCCCTTGAGGATCACCTCGGCCAGCCGATCATAGTCACCGCCGAAATGGTGGTCGCCCGGCAGCTTCACCCGCTTCACCCCGTCATTGGCCGGCAGGTCCGGGCACAATGCGTCCTCATCCTTGTCGCCGAACACGCACAGCGTTTTTTCTGCCGGCAGCCTGGCCACTTCCGGGGCGATCGGCAAGCCATCGCCGCCACCGCCCAGCCAGTTGCTGACATGGAATTCGAAGTCGGCCTTCCTGCCCACCGATAGCAGCACGATGCGCTCCAGCCCCTCACGGGTACCGGCATCGAGCTGGTTGATGGTGGCAGGCAACACATCGGCACCCTGCGAGAAACCAATCAGCATCACCTTGTCTCGGTGCCACTGCTGGCGGTAGTGGTCGATGATCTTCTGCAGGTCGCCGGCAAAGCCCTTCGGTGTGCGCTGGCTCCAGAAGTAGCGCAGCGAGTCGATGCCCACCACCGCCACGCCATGCGCGTTGAGTGACGACGCCACGTTCTTGTCCAGGCCCGCCCAGCCACCGTCACCGGAGACGAACACCGCCAGCGTATCGCCGCTGGTGGCCGCTGGCATTTCCACCACCGGCAGGCCCTTCAGTGCAGCAGGCGGCGGTGCCAGGCTGACGCCAGCCTGCGCGCCAATCACCCGCGCCGCCGCCACCAGGCCCGGTGATGCATCACCGCGCGCAGTGCGCTTGAACTCACGCGCCATGGCCACCTGCTGTACGAACCGGCTGGCCTGGCCCGCCCTGCAGCCGTTGTCACCTGCCGCACTCAACCACGGAAAATTCAGTTCGGCCGGCTGCAGCCTGTCGCGCTTCACGCCATCGCCGCAGACCATGCGCTGGTGGCTGTGGTCCGGGCAGAAGCCGGTGGTCAGCACACCGGCGAAAACCTGGGTGTCGGCCTGCGCTGCCAGCGCGTAGGCCATTTCGGCACCTTCGCCATCACCGCCGACCAGCGGCAGGTGGTAGCCGGGCAGATGCAGCGAGGCCTGCAGCCAGCGCGAGAAATTCTCGACGTCACCGGAACCGAACGAACAGGTCGGGTCACCCTCGCGCTTGAGCACACCGCGCAGATGCGCAATGTCCACTGCCGCCACCAGCGCGCCGTCGGCACGCAGGGCCTCGATCGGCAGGCGGCTGGTGTCACCGCCGGCAGTGGGTTCGTGGAACCAGATCACCACCCGTTGCGGCGTGCCGGCCGGCATGTGCACCGGAATCTGCTCGAACCGCCCATGGCTGAACTGCTGCGGGGTCACCGCCGCCGTTGCCGGCAGCGTGGCCAGCGCCAATACCACACCCATTGCCCTGCCCAGCCCTGCACGCTTCATGTCGCATCCCCGATGGAATGCGCACACGATACGCCGCCGCCGCGTGCACGGCACGTACCGGCGCAGGCCGTTGGGGATTCAGTCGGCCGCGGCCTGGCGGCTGCGACGATACAGGGCCGTCGCCAGGTACAGAAGCCAGCCGACGATCACTGCGATCACCACTTTCTGTCCGAGCCCGCGCGGTGGCCCAGCGCGCCACAGCACGTGCAGCCACAGCAGCACGAAGGCCAGCCATGCCCAGCCCCAGAGCAGGTCAGCGGCGGGCTGCCAACCCGGTTCCCGGCGCAGGTACCACGCCTGCAGCAGCATGCCGACGCAGGCACACAGGAACGCCGTGTTGGCTGCAAGCCCGTGGATGAACGGCGCCAGCAACGGGGTCGCTTCAGGCAGCCAACTGTCGCCGATCGCCACCGTCGCCAGGCCCAGGGCGGAAACCGTGAACAACAGCGGTGCGGCCGCACTGCGCCGTGGGCCGATGCTGCCGCGATACAGCGCAACGCCGAGTGCCGCAATGGCCAGCGCCAGCACGCAGTAGGCAGCGCGCAACGCCAGCCCCCACGGCCCGTGCAGATACAGGCTCAACGTCGCCCGCGCCCAGTCCAGATCACTGCGCGCAACCTGGGTCCACAGCGCGGTTGCCACGAACAGCAGCAGCGCCACCAGTGCCAGCACCGCCACCGGACGCGCACGGCTCATGCTGCGTCCTCAGGATGCCGCGTCTTCCATTCGGCCAACGCCTTGCGGTAACGCTGCAGCTCCTCGGAGTACAGGTCCAGCACGCACAGCGGGCAGCCGCTGCCGCAGCATTCGTTGGGACCGGGTTCTTCCGGTGGTAGCGGGCGTGGATCGGGATCAGAGACGGACACGGTCGGAAGCGACGATCAGTGGAAGCAGGCCCCAGTGTACCGGGCTGGCTCAGCGGGCCAGCTGTCGGCGCAGGTTCTCCCGAGCGGCCGCATCCAGCCGTTGGTGGAAGAAGTCACTGAGGAAAATCCGCGGCGCCCGCAGCAGGCCCTGCAGGAACCGACGGCGGCCGGCGCGGTACAGGAAGCCCGGCACCACGCCCTTGTATTCGTCGGCCACGCCACGGTCATAGGCGGCAAACACCGGCTCCGGCGCGGCCAGGATCGCCATGTCGCAGTCCAGGAACAGCGCCGCCTCGGCATCCACATCCTGCGGACCCAGCTCACCATGGCGGGCGGTCAGCAGGATCAACTGCCCGACGCGTGCGGCATCCACTGCGGCCAGCTCCGGTGCCTGTGCGATCGCCTGCAGGGCCAGCTGCGCCGAACGGGCCTCGTTGTCCTTGCGCCCCGCGTGGTAGATCGCATCGTGGTAGAGCACGGCCAGATAGATCTCGGCCGGCTGGGTCCAGCCAGGGCCGTCGGCCACCTCCTGGCAGTGCTGCAGCACGGCGCGTACATGGCCGAAGTGGTGGTAGGCCCGTGGCGGCGTTGCATAGCTGTCCTGCAGCGCCTGCCACTGCGCCGGGGCAAGCGTCAGCGGTGAGAAGTCCATGCCCGGATCATCCCGCCTGTGCCGGCGCCGGGCAAGCTGGCGGTTTTTTCACCACGCACTCACAACGCTTGCCGGGCGGGGCCCGGAGCCAGTTGTCCACAGCTTTGTCGAGCGCTGGTCCACATCGGTTGTGGATGACCGCGGCGCCGACCAACGGTCGCTGCAGCCTGACATCCATGGGAATACACTCGCCACAGGCGGGAGCGCCCGCCGCTGCCGGGAACCGTCATGTACCGTTCTGCCGCCCATTGCCTCACCCTTTCGCTGCTGGCCTTCTGTGCTCCTGCCTTCGGCGCAGGCCAGGCACCGCCCGCCGATGTGGTGACGACCCCGACCATCACCGTGTCAGCCGCACGCGTGCCGACCCCGGAAGAAGTGTTCGCCATTCCCGCAGACCTGCGTGCGATGCTCCAGAAGCAGGTGATCCAGCGCAGCTACTCCCGCGACCAGCGGTTGCAGGCGCTCGTCGAGATGATCTTCGGCCAGCACGGGCTGGACCTGCAGTACGACGCCAATGCGACCTACACCGTCAGCGATATCTGGCAGCACCGCCGCGCCAACTGCCTGGCCTTCACCCTGCTGTTCGTGACGCTTGCGCGGGAGGCGGGCATCCAGGCGCGCGTGCAGGAAGTGGGGCAGGTAGTGTCCTGGTACCAGGACCAGGACGCGGGCGTGGTCTACAGCGTCGGCCACGTCAACGCCGGTGTCGACGTCGGCGGGCGTTTCGGTACCGTCGATCTGGATCGCAACGTGCTCTATGACCGCCGTGGGCCGGTTCCGGTCAGCCGTGCGCGGGCATTGGCGCATTTCTACAACAACCGGGGTGCGGAGCGCCTCGCCGACGGCGACTTCGGCGGCGCGCGTGCGTTCTTCGACGCTTCCCTGGGCCAGGACAGCGGGTTCGCTCCGGTGTGGAACAACCTCGGCGTACTCGCCCACCGCGAAGGCAACACCGAGGCGGCGCGGCAGGCGCTGGACCGATCGCTGCAGCTGGACGGCCGCCAGGATGCCGCACTGACCAATGCCTCTGCGCTGTTCCGCAGCCTGGGCTTGACCGCACAGGCGCAGTCACTTGAGCGCCGGCTGAAGTCGGTGCAGCGCGAAGACCCGTTCGCGCAGTACATGTTCGGCGCCAAGGCCGAACGCGCCGGCCAACTGGACGAGGCGATCCGCCATTACCGGCAGGCCGTGCGCCTGTACGACACCGCGCATCAGTTCCACTTCGGGCTGGCACGCGCCTATTTCCTGGCTGGCCAGCTCAAGCGCGCCGATCGTGAACTGCTGCGTGCACGGGAACTGGGGGGCGCGCCGGAGCAGGCGCGCTACCAGGCCAAGCTGGACAGCCTGGCCCGCTGGCGCGCGCAGCAGCAGGCCAGGCGCTGAAGGCGATCAGGCCTTCTTGAGGAAGCAGGTCTTCAGGACCAGGCCCTTGATCTTGTCCGAGTTGCCTTCGATGTGCTCGGCATCATCTTCGACCAGGCGGATGTTGCGGATCACGGTGCCCTGCTTGAGCGGGATCGAGGAGCCCTTCACTTTCAGGTCCTTGATTACGGTGACGGTGTCGCCGGCCTGCAGGGTATTGCCGTTGCTGTCACGCACGACCAGGGTGGAGCCCGCGCTTTCTTCGGGGGTCCATTCGAAGCCGCAGTCGGCGCAGATCCAGAGCGCACCATCGGCGTAGGTGTTTTCCAGGGTGCACTGCGGGCAGGCGGGGGCAGAAGACATCAGCAAGTACCTCAAAGTGAATCAACAGCCGCCATTGTAACCGCCTGGCTTCCCTGCCCCTTTTCCAGGCAGGCCCCGGGCTGCGCACCTGGCCCGACACACAACGGCACGCCCCCGGAACTTGCAGTCGGCGGCGAACTGCAGCAGAGTGCGCGGCCCCTGATCGACCCCGGAACTTCCCATGCGCCTCGGCATCGACTTCGGTACCAGCAACTCCGCCGCCGCCATCGTGCATGAGGGAAAGCTGCTGCCGATCCGCTTCGGCGACGCCGAACAGTTCCGCACCAGCGTGTACTTCCCCGGCGTGGTGCCCGACCCGGATGACTTCCAGCTCGATGATGGGCAGGAACACCAGCTGCAGCAGATGATCGACAGCGCTGCGCGCGCGGCCCGCGCCGCCGGCCAGGAACGCACGCCACAGGCACTGCGCCGCGAAGCCCTGCGCGCACTGCGACGGGAGTGGATGGAAGCGCGCGCCGGCAAGGAACGCAGCGCCAGCGACCTGCTGCAGAACGCGGTCTATGGCGATGACGCGCTGGAAGCCTATTTCGAGGAACACGAAGGCAACCTGGTGCAGAGCCCGAAGTCGATGCTCGGCTACAACCTGCACCCGCGCGCCAAGCAGACCATCACCGGCATCGCCGCGCACATCCTCGAGCACATCCGCCTGACTGCCAGCGCCCAGCTCGGCCAGCCGCTGCGTGCCGCCCTGCTCGGCCGCCCGGTGCAGTTCCGCAGCTCGATCGGCGCGGCCGGCAACGACCAGGCGCTGGACATCCTGCGCGAGGCCGCCACCCAGGCCGGCTTCGACCAGATCGATTTCCTCGAGGAACCGGCCGCGGCGGCCATGCATTACCACGCCGAAAGCCGCGAGCGGCACCAGGCGGTGATCGTCGACATCGGTGGCGGTACCACTGACATCGCGCATGCCGAAGTCGGCGGCGATGCTGCGCCACGCATCCACCGCGCGTGGGGTATTGCCCGCGGCGGTACCGACATCGACCTGGCGCTGAGCCTGTCCAGCTACATGCCGCTGTTCGGCCGCGGCATCACCCGCGTGCCCGCCCACCACTACGTGGAAGCGGCCACGGTGCAGGACATGACCCGCCAGCGTGACTTCCGCCAGCACAAATACGATCACGTCGACGATCCGTGGCGCGCGCGCCTGCAGGCCCTGCAGGACACCGGCAATACCGCCCGCCTGTACCGCGATGTGGAACGCGCGAAGATCGCCCTCAGTGCCGCCAGCGAGCACCGCAGCACGCTGGACTACATTGCCCGCGACCTGCATGCCGACAGCAGCGCCGCCGGCCTGGCCGCTGCCGCTCACGGCTACCTGGAACAGATCCGGGAGCTGCTGGCCCAGGTCCGCAGCGACATTGGCGGCGACCCGGATGCGGTGTTCCTGACCGGCGGCATGTCCCGCGCCGGCTACCTGCGCCAGGCCGTGGCCGAGGCCTTCCCGGGCGCCCGCATGGTCCACGGCGAGCCCTCGCTGGGCGTGGTCCAGGGCCTGGCACTGGCGGCAGCCAGCCCGGATTAACAAAACGTTACGCGGTCTAAGTTACTCTTGGTCGGCTAGAACCCCGCTGCACCTTCCACTGGCCACGCCGGTGTGTGTCCACGGTGCAGCCTGGCCCGCCTGCGGGCCTAGCGGCCATGCCTTCCTGGCTCGTTCATGGTCCGCGCAGCACCTGAGCCGCCATCGAGACCCGCTTTGGGCACCCGCCAGGCCCCTGTGGCCTTACAACCTGACGCAGCACCTGCACCCATCGACTGCCGCCGTTGTGACGCGGTCTGTTGTCGGCTGCCCGTGCTGCTGCAGCCCGGCGACCACGTGCCTGGCCAGTTCCTGTCACGCGACTCCCACGGCCGTGCCGTGATGGCGCGCAACGAGGAAGGCTGGTGCGCGGCGATCGATCCCTATCACCTGCGCTGCACGATCTATTCGCAGCGCCCGGCGATCTGCCGCCAGTTTTCGATGGGCGGCGATGACTGCCGCCGCGAGCGGCAGGACTACCTGCGCCAGGCTGATGCCTGGTCGCTTTCCTCCCCTTCCACCTGACAGGAGCAACCATGCCCCGCAAGGCAAAGACCCCCGCGAAGGCCAGCAACAGCATCCGCAGCGAACGCAAGGGCGCGGCCGCCAGCACCGTGGTCAGCAGCGATTCGATCGCTTCGGACCTGGCAGCGTTCCGCAAGGCCGGTGGCAAGATCGAAGTCCTCGGCACCACCTGGGCGCTGAAGAAAGCCAGCTGACCCAGCACCGACCGCGGCGGCGCTGCCGCCGCGGCCTGCCGGACCGCGCTCAGCGATCCAGGCGTACCCTCACACTGCCCGAGTGCGACTGGATGCGGATGTCTCCATCACCGCCGCCCAGACGCGTGTCGAGATGGCTGCCCGGCCCATAGCGCGGCCGCTCCACCTGCCCGGCATCGCTGTTGATCGAGCCGCTGAAGCTGTTCACCGACAGCTGTGCCGACACCGTGCGCGGCAGGCTCAGCGTGACCGGGGCACTGACCGATTCGACATTGATGCGGCCACCGGGCGCCAACCCGGCTGCTGCCAGATCGATGCTGCCCGAGACGGTCTCCACCGCCAACCGCTGCACGCGTCCGGCTTCCACCGCAACCCGGCCGGATACCGTCTGCGCACCGATATCACCGGACACGCCGCCGCCGGCCTCGATCCGGCCACTGACCGTATTTACGTCCAGCTTCGGCGTCTGCAGGCGTGCGCTGACACTGCCACTGACCGTGTTGAGTTTGCTGTCGCCGCTGCGGCCAGCCGCGCTGAGGCTGCCGCTGACGGTGTCGGCCTGCAGCCGTCGCACGTCGATGCCACTGATGTCCTGGCTGGCGCTGACCGTGCTCAACAGCAGTTCCACCGAGCGCGGCACGTTCAGCACCAGCGTCGCGCCACCATTGTTGCTGCGGCGCGGGTATTCAATCTCCCAGCGCACCCGGTTGGCGCTCTTTTCCTGGCGCAGCTGCAGGCCATCGCTGAGCGTGCCGGTGAGTTGCACATCATTGCGGTCCCAGCCACGCACGGTCACCTTGCCGGCCACGTTGCTCAGTTCGATGCGACCGCCCGCAGCCAAGGTGTGGCGCTCGTCGATGCGGGTGTCGGCCAGCGCCACGGCAGGGGACAGCAGCAGTGCGACACAGCAGGAAATCAGGGTTCGGGTCATGGGGGTCTCCTCAGGTCGTCAGGCCGGACTCGGCGGCATAGGCCGCCTGCCGGGTCAGTTCCAGCCGCAGCGCATAGGTGCGCTTGAGCTGGCCAAGCAGGTGCGGCGCGCGCGGGTCCTGCGCCAGTGCGGCACGGATTTGCGCCGCGCTTTCATCCAGTTCGTGCAGGGCCGGCTGCCATTCCGGCGCGCGCCCATCGGGCAGCGAGGCCACGGCCTGCTGGTACTGCTCGGTCATCGCAGCCGCCTGCAACTGCAGCGTGGACGGCACCGGTGTATCCGGCTGCGCATGCCACCAAGGGGCCACCGCGTAGATCGCCAGGCTGGCAGCCAGGGCAGCGCCGGCCGGCAACCACCAGCGGCGCCGCGAACGCGTTGCCAAGGCCACCACGTTGCCCGTTGGCGCAGGTGCTGCCTGTGGTTCACGCGGCGGCAGCCGGGCAGACAGGCGTGCCCAACCATCAGTGGGCACTTCGCGCTCATTCGGCAGCGCACGCAGCCGGGCCAGCAGGTCGTGATCGAAATCGTGTTCGTGCGTACTCATGCTCATGTCATGTCTCCCAGCCGTGCGCGCAACAGGCCGCGCGCACGATGCAGCTGTGCCTTGGAACTGCCGACGGCCATCTGCAGCTGCTCGGCGATTTCCTGGTGTTTCCAGCCTTCGATGTCGTGCAGCACCAGTACCGCACGCGCCCGTGGTGGCAGTGTCGACAGCGCGCGCTCCAGGTCGCGCTCGGTGCCGGCGCAGCGGTCACGCACCGCCAGTTCCTGCAGGCCCCCGTCGACGTCGTCCAGACTGTCGTGATCCTGCCCGCCCGCCCGGCCACGCAGCTCCATGAGCGCGGCGTTGACGCCCAGCCGATGCAGCCAGGTCGACAGGCTGCTCTCGAAGCGGAACCCCGGCAGCGCTTTCCAGGCCTGCAGGAAGGCCTCCTGCAGCGCATCCTCGGCACGTGCCTGCTGGCCGCCACACAACCGCCACAGCACAGCGAATACACGCGGCGCGTGACGCCGGTACAGCAGTTCGTAGGCAGCAGTGTCTCCCGCAGCGGCCGCCCGCACCAGGGCGGGTTCGTCGACGGGGTCGTTGGCGGCAGGCAGCGCTGGCATGGTGGTGTCGAGCATATCGCTTGGATGCGGCGGCCCGGAAAAAGGTTTAGAGGTGATCGGCGATCACGGACATGCAACCTTTTCGACGATGGCTGCATCCATGAAAGGTCTTCGAGAAAACACCTCCGGGAGTCCAGTCATGTCCAGCCCCGCCTGCGCCGCCGTGCTGGTGATCGCCGCCTGCGTCGTGCTGCAGGCATTGGGCCTGTCCCTGCAGCTGCGCACGGACAGTGGCCGCGCCTGCCTGCAGCAGCATCGCCAGGAACTGGTGTGCCTGGCCTGGGCACCGGCAGTCGAATCCACGGCAGGCGCCGGGTAACATCAAGGGCCGTTATTGCCACCTGTTGTCGCGCCATGATGTTGTCGCTGAAGGATCATCTCCCCGCCTGGACCCACCCCTGGCTGCATGACGTGGGTATCGCCGTGAAGATCCTGCTGACCCTGCTGGCCGCGTGGCTGCTGCGGGTCCTTGCACGGCGCCTCATCCGGCGTTTCGCCGAGCACTACACACTGCCACCGGAGATGGCGATGGGCGCCCGGCGGATCACCAGTTTCGTGGTCTATTTCAGCGCCCTGCTGTACATCCTCAGCCTGCTGGGCGCGTCGCCTTCGGTACTGTGGACGGCGTTCACCGGCTTTGCCGCCGTGGGTGCGGTGGCCTTTTTCGCGGCGTGGAGCGTGCTCTCCAACATCTTCTGCACGCTGCTGATCTTCACCACGCGCCCGTTCCGCCTGCATGACTACATCGAGGTGCTGGAGAACGGCGAGAAGCCGGGCCTGAAGGGCCGGGTGATCGATGTGAACCTGATCTACACCACGCTGCAGGAAACCGGCGACGGCCACGAGGGCACGGTGCTGCAGTTGCCGAACAACCTGTTCTTCCAGCGCACCGTGCGCCGCTGGCGCGACCCGGCACAGGCGCCTGGCGGCATCCAGGGCGACGGCTGAGGCGCGGTGTTCGGCAGGGCTTGCAGCCCTGCACCTGCCGAATCAACGTCAACGTCAACGGCAGAAGCTGGCTATCCGTGGGTAGGCGGGGTGGGTCCGGTTGAGGGGGACGCTGCAAGTACGTCCATGTAAGCTCGGTCGCCGCATCCATGCGGCTCACGCCCCCTCAACCGGACCCACCCCGCCTTCGACAGTTTTCCGCGAGCTGTCGGAACGACGCATTGCTCTGGTGGGTGTCGACCTTGGTCGACACGGTGGATCCACGCCATCCGTGGATGACTCATTCGATATCTGACAGATGTGTCGACCAAGGTCGACACCTACCAACAGCCGCGGAAATCTGTCAGAGGTGGGGCGGTGTCGGAGTGCGGGGTGTCAGCCGCATGGATGCGGCTGCCAAGCCTACAAGGACGTACTTGCGGCGTCCCCGCACTCCGACACCGCCCCGCCACCCCACGGAATGCCAGCTATTGCTGTTGCTGCTGCCTTGGCTTGAAGGCTTCGGCGGGTGCAGGGTGCAGCCCTGCCCAACAACCTTTACCTCAACTGGCTGTCCTTGCTGCCACGCCGGTTGTAGCCGGCATGCGCCTGTTCTTCGTCGTCATGCGCCTGCTGGCACGCCACGCACAGCCGGACACCGGGCACGGCCTGGCGCCGCGCCAACGGGATCGGCGCGTCGCATTCCTCACAGTGCTCCAGACCCGGGCCCTCGCGCAGCTGGCGCCGCGCGCGGGCGATCGCATCGTCGACGGTGGCGTCGATCTGGTCCTGGACCGCGCCGTCTCCCGCCCAACCGGTAGCCATGGCCATCCTCCGCAGGTGTGTCGCCTGATATGGAGACGATACACCCCGGCAAAAAGGCACGCCTTAATGTAGAGCCGAGCGACGCTCGGCTGCTCTTCAGGAAGACGAACAGAGCACGGATGGGTTCGATCAATCCGATTGCGACTTAATCCCCTCCGTCCCCTTTTTGTTTACCAGATGAGGTCGTCCGGTACCTGGAACTGCGCGTAGTAGGCGTCGTCCTCGGCGTTGCCGGTGGAGATCTCGGCGGTCGAGCCCGGCTGGCCGTGGTCGACGATGATCGCTTCGGGCGCGCGTTCACGCACCTTTTCGGCGGCAGCACGCGGCAACACGGCGTAACCGTCACCATGGGCAACGATGACCAGAACGCCCACCGACAGCGCCTTGCGCAGCTTGGGGTCGATCAGCAGGGTGCGGATCGCCGTGCCATCGCTGAAGCGGTACTCGTCATCGCCCTTGTGGGGCACGGCATGGGCCGCGATGATCTGCTTCGCCTGCGCCTTCTGTTCAGCTTGCCTGGCCTGGGCATTGCGCTCGGCGGCCAGCGCGCGGTCGCGCTCGACCTTCTCGGCGCGGGCACGCTCAGCCTCGCGCTGGACCTCGGCCGACGTCGATTCGGCCTTGCCTTGCCGCGCCTTGGCCTGCTCGCGCGCGGCGGCGCTGGCCTGCGACTTCTTGGCCAGGCCGGCCTTGAGCAATTGTTCCTGCAGCGCGTTGGGCTTTGCCATGGTCGATGTGTACCGCGTGTAATCTTGGATGTCCCCATTCTACCGACGCCCCGCCACCCCTGCATGGCAGTCCTGAAGTACCTCACCGGCTATCCCGAACCCCTGGTCGCCCAGGTCAGCGACCTGCTGGCACAGGGCAAGCTCGGCCCATGGCTGCAGCAGCGCTACCCCGACCCGCACACCGTGCGCAGCGACCGCCAGCTGTACGACTACACGCAGGAGCTGAAGGACCGCTACCTGCGCAAGTCGGTGCCGCTCAACAAGGTCTGCTACGACAACACGCTGGAAGTGATCAAGCACGCGCTGGGTACCCATACCGCCATCTCGCGCGTTCACGGCGGCCGCCTCAAGGCCAGCCGCGAGATCCGCATCGCCACCGTGTTCCGCCAGGCACCGGCAGCGTTCCTGCGCATGATCGTGGTGCATGAGCTGGCCCACCTGAAGGAAGCCGACCACAACAAGGCCTTCTATCAGCTGTGCCAGCACATGGAGCCGGATTACCTGCAGCTGGAATTCGATACCCGCCTGTACCTGACCGAGCTGGCCAACCGCGGCCAGCGCTGACCGGCCGCAGCAGCTACACTGCGCGCCCACTGCCCGACCTGCCTGCCATGGAACCGATCCGTCTCGACAAACGCCTGTCCGCCCTGCTCGGCATTCCGCGCGGCGAAGCGCGGCGCTACATCGAAGGCGGCTGGGTCACGGTCAATGGCGAGGTGGTGGAACAGCCGCAGCGTCCGGTCGATGACAGCGCGGTGATCGTGGTGGCCGAGCAGGCCAGCGATGAAAAGGCCGAGCGGGTCAGCATGCTGCTGCACAAACCGGCTGGCGTTGCCGCCGAAACCCTGTGCGCGCTGGTCAGCAGTGACAGCCGCAGCGAGCTGGACGCCAGCGACATCCGCCCGCTGCAGCGCCACTTCCACGGACTGCAGCTGGCGGCCGCCCTTCCGGCCAGCGACAGCGGCCTGGTGGTGGTCAGCCAGGACCCGGCCACGCTGGCCCATCTTCAGCGCAACCTGGGACGCACCGAGCAGGAATACCTGATCGAGGTCGCCGAAGGCGGCCCCGAGCGTGGCCCATGGCTGCTGGCACGCCTGCAGCAGGAATCCGGCGGTGCCAAGGTCAGCTGGCAGAGCGAGCAGCGCCTGCGCTTCGCGGGCAAGGGCCTGACCGCCAAGGGCCTGCGCGTGGCGGTCACCGCGGCCGGCCTGCAGGTGACGGCCGTGCGTCGGCTGCGTATTGGCCGCGTGGCACTGGGACCGCTGCCTGCGGGGCAGTGGCGTTACCTGGGCAGCGACGAGCGGTTCTGACAGGGAAGTCCCTGTCATCCACGCATGGCGTGGATCTTCTGCGATGCACCGTCTGCCTTTGATCCACGCGTGGCGTGGATCTACCATCGGCGCATGAGCCTGCCCAAGCCCCTGTGGCGACGTCTGCTTCGCGTTGCTGCAATCATCCTCGCCACACTGGTGCTGCTGGTCCTGTCCGGGCTGCTGCTGGCCGACCATCTCACCCCGCAGGCACGGGGCACGCCCTCGCACGTGCTGCCGCTGCAGCCGGCACAGACGCGGATCGACCGGCAGATCGTTCCGTTGCAGGAGGCCCATCCCGGCCAGTCCGGCGTGGCCTTCCTCAGCGATGGCATGGATGCCTTCGCCGCGCGCGCGATGATCACCACCCACGCCGGGCGCAGCCTGGACCTGCAGTACTACATCTGGCACGACGACCTGATCGGCCACCTGATGGCCAAGGCGTTGTACGACGCCGCCGAACGCGGCGTGCGCGTGCGCATCCTGCTCGACGACATGAACGCCAAGGACAAGGACGCCCTGATGATGGCGCTGGACCGGCACCCCAACATTGAAATCCGCCTCTACAACCCGTTCCGCAACCGGACCGGCCTGCTGCGCATGGTGGAGATGGTGCAACGGTTCTTCAGCGTGAACCACCGCATGCACAACAAGAGCTGGATTGCCGACGGCCGCGTCGCGATCGTCGGCGGCCGCAACATCGGCGAGGAATACTTCAGCGCGCGCACCGATGTGAACTTCCAGGACCTGGACCTGCTGGTCGCCGGCCCTGCCGTGGAGCAGGCCAGCCGGATCTTCGACGACTACTGGAACAGCGAGGCCGCCATTCCGGTATCGGCGCTTGCCTTCCATACCGATGCCCAGCTGCGCCTGCTGGTACGCGAATCGGACCATGAGGCCCAGCGTGACGTGGCCCAGCCCTACCTTGCGCGCGTGGCCGAATCGCGCAGGCGGCAGCGCCCGAGTCCCGAGCCATTGCGCTGGAGCCGTGCAGTGCGCATCGTCTCGGACCCGCCGATGAAGCACCGCGACGATGATCGCGGCGCGTGGCTGGTTTCGACGCTGACCAGCGAGCTGCAGGCCGCCCGGCACAAGGCCCTGTTGATCTCGCCCTACTTCGTGCCCGGCAACGAGGGCCTGGATGGCTTTTCGGCCATGGCCCGGCGGGGCGTGCAGGTCGGCGTGGTCACCAACTCACTGGCTGCCAATGACGTCGCCGCGGTGCACGGCGGCTACATGGGCTACCGCGTGCCGTTGCTCGAAGCCGGCGTCCACCTGTATGAGCTGAAGGCACAAGGGCAGTCCGGCGATGCGGGCGTGTTCGGCAGCAGCGGCGCCAGCCTGCACACCAAGGCGTTCCTGGTCGATGACCGCCGCGGCTTCGTCGGCTCATTCAACCTCGATCCGCGCTCGGCCTACCTGAACACTGAAATGGGTGTGCTGTTCGACGATCCATTGCTGGGTGCACAGCTGCGCGGCGAGTACCTGCGCCTGGCGGATCCCAGGCACAGCTGGTGGCTGGCGCTGGACGACCGTCGCCGGTTGCGCTGGCTGGAGCGCGAACCACCACCGCACTGGGCGGAGGAAGAGCCAGGGGCAACGGCGCGCAAACGCTGGTTGTCGCGGGTGATCAGCTGGCTACCGCTGGAATCGCAGCTGTAACGCTCAGCGCCCCGGATCGGTGGCTTCCTGCCCGGCATCATCCAGCGTTTCCACGCTGCGCCCATGCAGTCGCCGCCAGATCCAGCGCAATGCATGCGGCGGTGCCGAAGGCAGCTGTTCCAGCAGGGCCAGCATGCGGCTCTGGCTGGCATGCCCATGGCGGCACAGCAGGCTGGCCGCCGCAGCGGCGCTGGCCAGGCGCAGGCTGTCGGCCAGCGGGCCCTCGGCCTCCGGCAACAGCGCCTGATGCACCGGCTCGGGCAGCTCCCAGGCAGCCGCCACCCGTTGTGCCAGCGGTAACGACCACTGCTGAAGCAGCTGCAGTGCCAGCGCCGGCTCCACGGTTTCACCACGCGCCTGGGCTTCCTGCAGCAGCTGGCGCATCACCAGCGCCGCGCCCAGGCCCTGCACCAGGCCCAGCCACTGCGCGGCGAAAGCATCACCGAAGGTAACCGTGCGTGCGTGGTCTGCAGCCGCGCGCGAGGCCAGCAGTGCGTGCTCCCAGATGATCGTGCTGAACTGCGGGAACGCATCGCACTGCATCTGCATCACCGGCTGTACCAGTACCGCGCTGATGATCTGCCGAACGCCTTCGGTACCGACCAGGGTCACCGCCCGCTGCAGGCTTTCCACGGGCCGCTCGTGCACCTTGTAGGCGGGGCTGTTGGCGATGCGCAGCAGGTTGCCGGTCAGCACCGGGTCCTGGCCGATGATCGCGGCCATCACCCGCGCGGAGGCGGCATCGTCGTTGACGGTCTGGATCAGCTGCGGCAGCAGCTGCGGACGGCGCGGCAACTGCCGGGTAGCCCAGTCGCGGTCCTGCAGCGCGCGTGCCACCGCTTCCCCCAACGCCGGATCCTGTACAGGCGCCGGCTCACCGGCCAGTCGTTGGTACAACGCCAACGCGTGCAGGCCGCGCTGCAGATGTGCGGCGATCTCCGCAGACGGCAGGGCCTCACCCTGCAGGCTCGCAGCCGCTGCCGCCACTGCCTGTCGCGATACCGCCGCCAAGCGGGACGGCGCAGCCCCGGTCGAGCGCGCCAGCCAGCCGCGCAGTGATCGCCACCAGGCCGCTGTCATCGCCGCCTGCCCTGTCGTTGTGGTGCCCTTGCCGTCACTGACCGCCTGCCTCTTCACGCGAATCCGGCCACCCGCCGTCGTCGCAGCATCGGCCGCACTTTCATCTTCTTTAACCGGAAGGCATGCGATGTCGACGGCACCGGCCGGGGGAATGGACTAGAATGGCGCCGCGCGACCCGTCCCCCTGCACCGACGACGTCGCTTTTTTTGTTTTGGGACCCTACCGTTCACTGGCCGTTCGCTGCAGTTCGCCGCTGATCGCGCCATCGGAGACGCCATGCTATTCGAAACCCTCGCCACCACCGGCCACGAACAGGTGGTGTTCTGCCACAACCACGACGCCGGCCTGAAGGCGATCATCGCCATCCACAACACCACCCTTGGCCCGGCCCTGGGCGGCGTGCGCATGCGTCCTTACGCCAGCACCGACGAGGCGCTGGCCGATGCGCTGCGCCTGAGCCGGACGATGACCTACAAGAATGCACTGGCCGGCCTCAACGTCGGTGGCGGCAAGGCGGTGATCATCGGCGACCCCAAAGCGGACAAGACCGAAGTGCTGTTCCGTGCCTTCGGCCGCTATGTCGATTCGCTGGGCGGACGCTACATCACCGCCGAGGACGTCGGCACCGATGTCAACGACATGGAGAACATCTACCTGGAGAGCCAGTTCGTGACCGGCGTGCACCAGGTCCATGGCGGCTCCGGCGATCCGGCCCCGTTCACCGCCTACGGCGCGCTTCAGGCGTTGATGGCGTCGATGCGCTTCAAGTTCGGCCATGAGGAAGTGGGCAAGACCAGCATCGCGGTGCAGGGCCTGGGTCACATCGGGATGGAACTGGTGAAGCTGCTGCGTGACCGCGGTGCCAAGCTGTATGTCACCGACCTGGACAGCGCGCTGGTTGACCGCGCGGTCAGCGACTTCGGCGCTGAAGCGGTCAAGCCGGACGAGATCCATGAAGTGAATGCCGATGTGTTCGCACCGTGTGCGCTGGAAGGCGCGATCAACGCCGACACCCTGCCGCGGATCAAGGCAAAGATCATCTGCGGCACCGCCAACAACCAGTTGTCGAGCCTGGAAATCGGCGACGAACTGCATGCGCGCGGCATCCTGTATGCGCCGGACTATGCGGTCAATGCTGGTGGCGTGATGAACGTGTCGCTGGAGATCGACGGCTACAACCGCGAACGCGCGATGCGCCTGATCCGCAGCATCTATCACAACCTCACCCGCATCTTCGAACTGTCGCAGCGCGAGAACATCGCGCCGCAGCGAGCGGCCGACCGCATCGCCGAAAGCCGCATCCTGTCGATCGGCAAATTGAAGATGCCGCTGGGCCGCAGCACCCCGCGCCTGGGCAACCTGCGCGGCGGCTGAGCGCGTCGATGTCGCGCCGGGGCTGGCGTCCCGGCGCGACTGTCACTCAGAACCCGGTGCTGTAGCGCAACGCCGCCTGGCGCGCGCCCTCGCCCCCGACGCGCTGGTCGAAGCCCAGGCTCAGGCGGCCACTGCGACCCCACCACGATTCCAGCGCCATGCCGATCAGCGCACTGCCGCGCGGCGCATTCCAGCCCGCCAGTGGTGCCCAGGCATCGACGCCGACGAAACTGGCCTGCCACGCCGCATCGGCACCCTCGAGCCGCTGCTGCCACTCGGCATGCCCGCGCAGGGTCCAGCGCCCCCAGCCACGCTCGCCGCGGATGCCGGCCAGCATCTGGCTGCGCTGCACGCGGTTGGCATCGCCACGCAGGCCGAAGCCGAACCCGCCCAGTTCGTTGAACGCATCGGTATCCACGCGCGTGGTGCTGGCGCCCAGATACGGTGTCAACGAGGCACCCGCGCGGCCGAAGCGATAGCCGCCTTCGACACTGGCACTGCTGAAGCGCCCGCCATAGCGGGCCGAAACACCGTAACTACCCGCGCCCAGCAGCAGTTGGCGATCCAGCGCCCGGGTGAACTGCCCGCTGCCGATCTGGGCCAGCGCATAGCCCCGGCCCAGATTCCAGCCCGCGTAAAGCTGTGCCTGCGCCTGGCGATCACGCCCGCGATCGCCGCCGAAGCTGCTGCCACCGTTGCTGCGGGTCTCGCCGAAGGCCACACCCATCAGCCCGGTGCTGCCCAGCGGCAGGTCCTGGCCGGCCATCCAACCGCGGCTGTCGGCGGCGTTGCCGGCAAAGCTGCCCTGCCCGGCCTGGCCGAGCGCACTCTGCCAGGCCCCGCGCAGGCGCGGCGCCGCCTGCACGCGATCAAAGCGCTCTGCGATGGCACGGCGTGACATGTCGATGCTGTCGAAGGTGACCGCTTCGGCCCGCGCGTGCGCCTGCCCGGACAGGCTCTGCAGACTAGCCTCGAGGCCGTTGCTGCCACCGCCGGTCCACTGCAGCGCCCCGGCGGCCGTACCGAAGGCCGATCCCTGCAGTCCTGCATTCTTGTCGAGCGCGGCAAATGCACCCTCCAGCCGCTGTGCTGCCGCCTGGGCGGAAGCCCCCAGGCCGCTGGCTGCCCCGGTGACACTGACCTGGGTCAGGTTCAACCAGGCGTTGTTGCTGTCGTAGCCATAGCTGCTCTGCAACAGCGACAGTCCCTGCAGGCCGCTGGAGGTGGCCGGCGTACTGAAGGCACCACTGAGTCCGCCGTCCGCATGGATCAGGTCCTGCCGGGTGCCGCTCTGTGGCACGTAGCCGGAGACGAAGCCATGCACGCGCACGCCACCGCCGAGGGTGGCCTTGCCGGTGACCTGCAGCGCATTGGCGCCGAGTGCGATCATCAACTGTGCGCCCGCCTGCTGGGCGTAGTCGCCCTCGATGGTGCCGGTGGTGTTGCCGGTGGTGAGGAATACGCTGCTGCCGTTGACCACGTTGCCGATCACGCGCGGCGCGCCGCCATTGAACTGCAGGCCGGTCGAATCCGGATCGGACTGGCCGAGGATGGTCACGTTGGAACGGATCACGCCACCGTCCTGCAGTGCCAGGATGCCGCGTTCGATGCGGGTGGAACCGGTATAGCTGTTGTTGCCGGCCAGCACCAGAGTGCCCCCGCCCTGCTTGACCAGGCCGCCGCTGCCGACGATGTTGTTGCGCCACGCCGAACCGCTGGAGGCCACATCCACGTTGGCAACCACATCCCCCCAGTCGAAGCGACCCGGACCGTTGATCGCACGACCGATGTCGAGCAGGCCGTAGCCGAACACCGGATCCACGCCCGGGGCGCCGATGTCCTTGGCAGTGCCCAGCAGGGTCTGCCGCACCAGGTCGTTGCTGAAATACGGATAGCGCTGCCAGACCAGCGCAGCGGCGCCGGACACCAGCGGCGCCGCGAATGACGTGCCGTAGTTCCAGTAGTAGCTGCCCCCGTTTGCATCGGGATAGACCGCGCTGCCCGGCGCTGCCAGGCAGTAGCGCGCGGCCTGGCCGCAGCCATTGGCGTAGCTGGCCAACGTGCCCGGTGCATAGGGATCCACCGCGGTCGCCACCAGCCAGCCGCGCTCCAGATCTGCCGCCGGCAGCGAGCCGGCAACGCCCAGCTGGCTGGGCAGCGCGGCCAGGCTGCTCGGTTCACTGCGGCCGTCATTGCCCGCTGCGAACACCACCAGCCCGCCGTGGTTGACCACGAAGGGGCGATACTCGGCGGCCACCTGCGCGGTGGTCGGCAGGTCGGTCCAGTACAGGCCGCCCCACGAGTTGTTCATCACCTTTACGTTGTAGCTGATCAGGTCCTGGTGCACCTGGGCCACGCCCAGCGGTCCGCTGAAGGAATTGCCCTTGCCGCTGCCATCGTCGGCGGGCGGCTTGTCGGCGATGATCCGCGCCGAAACGATCTGCGCACCAGGGGCGATGCCGCCTGGCCAGGACCCAACCGGCGCGCCGGCAGCCAGGCTGGCTACCGCCGTGCCGTGGCCCACCACGTCGTCCACCTGCAGGTTGTTGCGCGACGGATCGATGTAGTTGAGGTTGGCCACCACCCGCCCGTTCAGTGCCACCGCGTCGCGCTGCACGCCCGAATCGACGATACCGATGCGCACGTTCTGGCCGCACAGGCCGGCGGCCTGTGCGGCACGCGCATTGGTGACCGACAGATGCGCGTCGAAGGCCGGCTCCTGCGGTTTTGCCGGCGGCGGCGGCGTCGGTGGCGGGGTCGTGGGTGGCGGCGGTGGTGGCGGTGTGTCAATGCGCACGTTGCCGCCCCCGCCACCTCCGCCACAGGCTGTCAGCGCCAGTGCCAGCGCGGTTGCCAGGGCAGATTTCACCGTCGTCGTGCGTTCCATCGATTCCTTCCCATGAACATTGGCCCGTCGTTGTCCCGGCAGGCATGCGGCGCCGTCCAGCGGCGGCCCTCCCCGACCCTCTATACTTGGGCCGACCCCCACGCAGTCTGCCGGGAAACCGGGGCGCTTCCAACGGCCCACGGTCTCCTTTCCGAACATTGCTTACGCATCAACGAGATTGCCATGTCCAACATCGTCATCGCCGCCGCCAAGCGCACCGCCATCGGCTCCTTCCTCGGCCAGTTCAACGGCGTGCCGACCCCGACCCTGGGCGCGGCCGCCATCGCCGCCGCACTGGAGCAGTCGGGCATCCCGGCCAGCGACGTTTCCGAAGTCCTCATGGGCTGCGTGCTGCCGGCCAACCTCGGCCAGGCGCCCGCCCGCCAGGCGGCGATCGCTGCCGGCATTCCGCTGTCGACCGGTGCCACCACGCTGAACAAGGTCTGCGGCTCCGGCATGAAGACCATCATGCTCGGTCATGACCTGATCAAGGCCGGTTCGGCCAGCATCGTTGTCGCCGGCGGCATGGAATCGATGTCCAACGCGCCGCACATGCTGCCCAACTCGCGCACCGGCAACCGCTTCGGCAACTTCCAGGCGGTCGATCACATGGCCCACGACGGCCTGGTCAACGCTTATGACGGCAAGGCGATGGGTGAATTCGCCGAATGCGCCGTGGACAAGTACCAGTTCAGCCGCGAAGAGCAGGACGCCTACGCCATCGAATCGGTCAAGCGCGCGCAGGCAGCCCAGGCCAACGGCGCGTTCGCCGATGAAATCGTCGCGGTGAAGGTCGCCACCCGCAAGGGCGAGGTCGAGATCACCACCGACGAGCAGCCCGGCCGTTCGGACATCGCCAAGATCCCGACCCTGCGCCCGGCCTTCAAGAAGGACGGCAGTGTGACCGCCGCCAGCTCTTCCAGCATTTCCGACGGCGCTGCCGCAGTGGTCCTGCTGACCGAGGAAGATGCGGCTGCGCGCGGCATCAAGCCGTTGGCCCGAATCGTCGGCCACGCCACCCATTCGCAGGAACCGGAGTGGTTCACCACTGCCCCGATCGGCGCGCTGCGCAAGCTGCTGGACAAGACCGGCTGGTCGCTGGATCAGGTCGATCTGTTCGAAATCAATGAAGCCTTCGCTGTGGTGGCGATGGCGCCGATGCGCGAACTGGGCATTCCGCACGACAAGCTCAACGTGAATGGCGGCGCCTGTGCACTGGGCCATCCGATCGGTGCCTCCGGCGCACGCCTGGTGGTGACCCTGGTCAATGCCCTGCGCACGCGCGGTGGCAAGCGCGGCATTGCCACCCTGTGCATCGGCGGTGGCGAAGCGACCGCGATCGCCATCGAATTGATTTAAATGGATTTAACGATGATTTCGCAAAAATGAATGCGGGATCGCTTGACACCCAATCTTGGCTTGTCATCATGTTGTCGGCGCGCAGCATGCGCGTTGCCTAATTCTAACGACGAGGATTTACACAATGAGCATCAACAAGCTGCTGGTCGCGATGTCCCTGGCTCTGGCCCTGGCCGCCTGCTCGAAGCAGGAAGCTGCCCAGGACGCCGCTGCTTCGGCCAACGAAGCCGCCACCGAAGCCCAGGCTGCTGCCGACCAGGCCGCCGCTGCTGGCGCCCAGACCGCCGACGCTGCCCAGCAGGCCGCTGACACCGCCGCCACCGCTGCCGACGCTGCGACCGACGCTGCTGCCAACACCGCCGCTGCTGCCACCGACGCCGCTGCTGGCGAAGCCAAGGACGCCGCCAAGGCTGCCGAAGCTACCGCTGAGCAGGCCAAGGACGCTGCTGAAGAAGCCAAGAAGTAATCACTTCTTTCTTCACGCTGTTCCGGAAAAGCCGCTGGTTCGCCAGCGGCTTTTTCTTTGCGCCCGTGGATCGCGACTCAGCGCGCTCCGCGACCCCGTCTTCACAACGGCATGAATAGGCTGGCGTCCCCATCCATTGCAGTACCGGAGACCGCCATGAAGATTCGTCCGATCACCACCACCCTGCTGGCCGGCTCCCTGCTGCTGGCCCTGGCCGCCTGCAAGGGCCCGGAGGCCGAACAGGCCAAGCAGGACGCGCAGCAGGCCGCCGACAGCGCTGGCGTCGCTGCCCGCGATGCCGTCGACCGGGCCGCTGCCGCAACCCGCGACGCCGCCGACAAGACCGCTGCTGCTTCCGAGCAGGCCGCCGCCGATACCCAGCAGGCGCTGGACAAGGCCGCCGACGCCACCGCCAATGCCGCTGACCAGGCCAAGGTCGCCGCCACCGACGCGGCCGCGCACGCCAGCGACGCCACTGCCGACGCCGCGCAGAAGGTCGCCGACAAGGCGCGCGATGTCGCCAATGACGCCAAGGCCAACGCCGCCAAGGAAGAAGCCAAGCACTGAGCCTTACCGGCAGCCGAGCACCGGCTCGGCGCTACAGGAAAAGCCGCGGCATGGCTGCGGCTTTACTGCTTTTCGCTCGCCGCTCTTTCTGTTGATTCCGTGGTGGACGGCACGGAAACCGTCCAAGGCCGCGCGGGTAGGTTGCGCAGGGGCGTAAGCGCCATGGATGGCGCGCCCGAGCCTACAAGGACGTATTCACGGCGCCCCCTGCGCGACCTACCCGCGCGGCCCATCCATCAGTATCAGCGCCCACCACGAGGGGCACCGCCGTTGGCCATTGCCTACGGCAGCGCGCGCGCCAGCATCGCGGTCAGCTCCAGGCCCGCCGGCAGCGTCCCGAATGCCAGCCCGTGCTCTCCTTCCAGCCGGCTGCGCACGAACGCCTCGGCGATCGGGCTGCGCGCACGCAGCAGCAGCGCTGCCTGCAACAACAGCGCAGTGCGCTCGCAGAACAGTCGCGCCTGTGATTCCTCCGGTGCCGGTGCCGCTGCCCAGCGCTGCAATGCCGCTGCGTAGCGCGCATCACGGTCGGCCACCGCCGCCAGCTCGCCGCGCAATGCCGCCATCGCCTCCGGTTCACGGGCCAATGCACGCAGCACATCCAGACACTGGATGTTGCCGCTGCCTTCCCAGATCGAATTCAACGGTGCCTGCCGGTACAGGCGAGGCAGCATCGACTCCTCCACATAGCCCGCGCCGCCCAGGCATTCCTGCGCTTCATTGACGAAGGCCGGCGCACGCTTGCACAGCCAGTACTTGCCCAGTGCCGTCCCCAACCGTGCCATCGCGGCTTCATTGGCATCCACACCGGCACGATCCACCGCGCGTGCGATGCGGATCGCCAACACCGTGGCCGCTTCCGACTCCATCGCCAGATCAGCCAGCACGTTGGTCATCAACGGGTGCTCGACCAGCAGCTTGCCAAAGGTGCGGCGATGCCGTGCGTGATGCAGCGCCTGCGCCAGCGCCATGCGCATCTCCGCTGCGGCGCCCAGCATGCAGTCCAGGCGGGTCATCATCACCATGCCGATGATGGTGGCCACGCCGCGGCCCTCTTCACCCACCCGCCACGCCTGCGCGCCGCAGAACTCGACTTCGCTGGAGGCATTGGCCCAATCCCCAAGCTTGTCCTTCAACCGCATCAGGCGGAACGCATTGCGGTCACCGTCTGCCAGGCGGCGCGGCAACAGCAGGCAGGTCAGTCCTCCCGGCGCCTGCGCCAGCACCAGGAAGCCGTCGCACATCGGCGCGGAAAAGAACCACTTGTGGCCGACCAGGCGATAGCGCTCGCCATCGATCGGTTCGGCGCGGGTACTGTTGGCACGTACATCCGAGCCGCCCTGCTTCTCGGTCATGCCCATGCCCAGGGTGATGCCGGCCTTGTCCGCCACCGGCACGTCGCGCGGGTCATAGACCGGCGCTGCGGCCTTGCGTGCCCACTCGGCCAGGTGCGGCTGCGTGCGCAGCACCGCTACTGCTGCATGGGTCATCGTCAATGGGCAACTGGTGCCCGCCTCGGCCTGGTGATGCAGGTAGCTCAACACCGCACGTGCCACGTGCGCGCCGGGCTGCGGCTCATGCCAGGACAAGCCTGCGACCCCGTGCGATTTGGCCGTGTCCATCAACTGGTGATAGGCCGGATGGAACTCCACCGTGTCGATGCGATGGCCCTGCGCATCATGCGTGCGCAGGCGTGGCCGATCGCGGTTGGCATCGAAGCCGACCCGGTACAGCTCATCACCCGCCAGCGCGCCATACACCGCCAATCGTGGCGCGAAGCTGCCAGCGCCTTCGCGCTGAACGGCTTCCATCAGCGCCGCGTCGTCGGTCCACAACTGCCGCCCCGCGAACGGCGGCGGCTGGTTCAGTACCACATGGGTTTCGTAGGGCGCGTTGCTGCTGAAGCTCGGTCCACTCATCCGGTCCATCCTGGCGGCAAGAAGTGTGCGGCCCGATTGTGCCGCATGACCTGCCAAGCCCGTGTTCAGGCCGGTTCTCACCCCGTGCACGAGCCGCAGGCCACAGTGATGGCATGGCAGGCAATGACGATCTGGTGGTGTTGCGCCCCGAGGGGCTGTACTGCGCTGCGGGCGACTTCCACATCGATCCCTGGCGGCCGGTGCCGCGCGCGGTCATCACCCATGGCCACGGTGACCATGCTCGCCCGGGCATGGGCGAATACCACTGCAGCAACGGCAGCCTGCCGATCCTGCGTTGGCGCCTGGGCGACGTGCCGGTGCAGGCGCATGCCGAGGGCACCCCGTTCCGCCTGGGCCGGGTGCAGGTATCACTGCATCCAGCCGGCCACGTGCTGGGGTCCTCGCAGGTGCGCATCGACGACGGGCGGCAGGTCTGGGTGGCCTCCGGCGACTACAAGCGCCAGCCAGACCCGACCTGCGCGCCGTTCGAAGTGGTGCCCTGCGATACGTTCATCACCGAGGCAACCTTCGCCCTGCCGATCTACCGCTGGCCGGACACGCCGGCAGTCGCCGCGGAGATCGTGGCGTGGCGCCGCGAATGCGAACAGCGCGGCGAGGCGGCGATCCTGCTGTGCTATGCACTGGGCAAGGCACAACGGGTGCTGGCCGAGTTGTTGCCACTGGACGACCGCCCCGCGTGGCTGCACGGCGCCATCGCCAATGGCGTAGCGGTGTACCGGCAGGCCGGCGTACCGATGCTGGAGACGCTCACCGTGGCCGAACAGGGCCGTCAACCCGATGCCGCCGGCCAGTTGATCCTCGCCCCGCCCTCGGCTGCGGGCACGCCCTGGATGCGCCGCTTCGGGCGCCACCAGCTGGGCTTCGCCTCGGGCTGGATGCAATTGCGCGGCAACCGGCGCCGACGCAACGTCGATCGTGGCTTCGTCATTTCCGATCACGCCGATTGGCCAGCACTGCTGACGACGATCGAACAGACCGGCGCGCAGAGGGTGATCGCCACCCATGGCAATACCGATGCGCTGATTCCCTACCTGCGTGAGCGCGGCGTGGCTGCCGAAGCCTTCCGTACCGATTTCGGGAGCGAGGAATGAAAGCCTTCGCAGCGCTCTACCAACGCCTGGACCGCAGCACTGCCACGCTGGACAAGCGAGCGGCGCTGGTCGATTACTTCGGCCAGGCAGGCGCGCACGATGCGGCGTGGGCGCTGTACCTCCTCAGTGGTGGCAAGGTGGGCGGCGCACGCCGGAAGATCGCCGCCAGTGGCGAACTGCGCGCCTGGATCGCCGAGGAATCAGGGTTGCCACCGTGGCTGGTGGACGACAGCTATGCGCAGGTCGGTGACCTGGCCGAAACGCTGACCCTGCTGCTGGACGACCCACCAAACCCCTCGCCTGACCGCCCCCTGGCCGAATGGATCGAACAGCACCTGCTGGCGGTGGCCAACCAACCCGAGGCGGTGCGCCGTGCGGCGGTCGTCGCCGGCTGGCGGCAGCTGTGCAGCAGCGAACGCCTGGTGTTCAACAAGCTGCTGACCGGAGCCCTGCGCGTTGGCGCCTCGCAACGGCTGGTGCAGCAGGCGCTGGCCGAGTGGTCCGGCCTGGATATTGCCCGCATCGCCCAGCGCATGCTGGGCGAGTGGGTGCCCTCGCCCGGGCTGCTGGCCCAGCTGCTGTCGCCGGATGAGCTGCCGCTGGACCGGCAGCAGCCCTACCCCTTTTTCCTCGCCTCGCCACTGGAGGGCAGCCCTGCCGAACGACTCGGTGCGATCGACGACTGGCTGCTGGAATGGAAGTGGGATGGCATCCGCGTGCAGCTGCTGCGTCGGCGCGGCGAGGTCGCCTTGTGGTCACGTGGCGAAGAGCGGCTGGATGGTCGCTTCCCCGAAATCGAACAGGCGGCGATGGCGCTTCCCGATGGCTGCGTGCTGGATGGCGAGCTGCTGGCCTGGGACGAAGCCGCGGACCTGCCACGTGCCTTCACCGCGCTGCAGACCCGCATCCAGCGCCGCAAACCCGGCGCGGCCACCCTGCGCAACACGCCGGTGCGCGTGCTCGCCTACGACCTGCTGGAACTCGATGGCGCGGACCTGCGCGAAGTTCCATTGCAGCAACGGCGCGCGCGGCTCACCGAGGTCGTCGGTGCACTGGGCGATGCGCGCATCCAGCTGTCGCCCGACGTTGCCGCCGGCGACTGGCCGCAGGCCGCGGCGATGCGCGATGTGGCGCGCGAACGCGGCGTGGAGGGGTTGATGCTGAAGCGGCGCACGTCCTCCTACCAGGCGGGGCGACGACGCGGCGACTGGTGGAAATGGAAGGTCGATCCACTCACGATAGACGCGGTGCTGCTGTACGCACAGGCCGGGCACGGCCGACGCAGCACGCTGTACACCGACTACACCTTTGGTGTGTGGGACGGCGACACGCTGGTGCCGGTGGCCAAGGCGTATTCCGGCCTGGACGACAAGGAGATCCTCGCGCTCGACCGCTGGATCCGCGCCAACACCCGCGAGCGCTTCGGGCCGGTGCGCAGCGTACGCGCCGAACAGGTGTTCGAGCTGGGCTTTGAAGCAGTCAACCGCAGCAGCCGGCACAAGTCCGGCATCGCCGTGCGCTTCCCGCGCATCCTGCGCTGGCGCCACGACAAGCCCGCCAGCGAGGCCGATCAGCTGGCCAGCCTGAAGGCGCTGGCGCGATGACCCGCAGCCAGGCGCTGCGCCGGCTGGAAGACTGGTTTGCGTCCAGAGGCTGGCGCTCACTGCCGTTCCAGCGCGCAATGTGGCGCCACTACCTGGCGGGCGAATCCGGGTTGCTGCATACGCCCACGGGCAGCGGCAAGACACTGGCGATGTTCGGCGGGCCCCTGCTGCAGGCCATGATCGATCCGCCGCCCTTGCCCCGTCGGGCCAGCGCGGTGCGCCCACTGCAGGTGCTGTGGGTGACGCCCTTGCGCGCGTTGGCCAGTGATACCGCACGCGCACTGCAGGACGTGGTCGATGGGCTGGGGCTGGGATGGCGTGTCGGCCTGCGTAGTGGCGACGCCAGCAACCGCGAACGACGACAGGCGCGCGAGGGCCGCGTCGACGTACTGGTGACCACGCCCGAATCGCTGGCGCTGTTGTTGAGCTATCCCGACACGCTGCCGCGCATGAGCCAGCTGCGCTGCGTGGTGGTGGATGAATGGCACGAACTGCTGGGCAACAAGCGCGGCGTCCTGCTGCAGTTGAACCTGGCGGTGTTGCGCGATGCCAGGCCGGCATTGCAGCTGTGGGGTCTGTCGGCCACGCTGGGCAATCTGCAGGAGGCGCGCGACGTGCTGCTGCCTGGTCAACCGGAAGCACCGATCGTGCAGGGCGTACGGCCGCGCACACTCAGCGTGCGCAGCCTGCTGCCAGACCCCGGCGAACGCTTCCCATGGGCGGGGCATCTGGGCCTGGCACAGCTGCCACGCGTGCTGGACGCGCTGATGCAGGCACGCAGCAGCCTGCTGTTCACCAACACCCGTGCACAGGCAGAACTGTGGCATCAGGCGCTGGCCGCGGTGTGGCCGGAGGAACTGGACACGCTTGCGCTGCACCACGGCTCGCTGGATCCGGCGCTGCGCCAGCAGGTGGAAGACGGACTGCGCGCGGGCGCGCTGCGCTGCGTGGTTGCCACTTCCAGCCTTGACCTCGGCGTGGACTTCCCCGAAGTAGAACAGGTCCTGCAGCTGGGCAGCCCGAAGGGCGTGGCGCGCCTGCGCCAGCGCGCCGGACGCGCACGCCACCGCCCGGGTGCCAGCGGCGCCATCCTGTGCGTGCCCAGCCATGCGCTGGAACTGGCCGAGTACGCTGCGGTGCGCCGTGCATTGGCTGAAGGCGTGGTCGAAGCGCGCAGGCCGCCGACGCTGTCGCTGGATGTGCTGGCCCAGCACGCGGTCAGCCGTGCGCTGGCGGGCGGCTTCGACAGCACTGCGCTGCTGGAACAGGTCCGGCGTACTCATGCCTTCGCGTCGCTCGGCAACGACCAATGGCAGGCCGTGCTCACGTTCATCGTGCAGGGCGGGCAGGCCTTGGCCCAGTACCCCGATTTCCACAAGGTCGTGCGTGATGCCGATGGGTGGTACCGCATGCATGACCGCCGCCAGGCGCTGCGTCATCGGCTTTCGATCGGCACCATCAGCAGCGATGGCAGCGTGCGCGTGCAGTTCCTGCGCGGCGGCAGCCTGGGCGCCGTGGAGGAGCAGTTCGCCAGCCGGCTGCGACGTGGCGATCGTTTCCAGTTCGCCGGGCGCCTGCTGGAGCTGGTGCAGCTGCGCGACATGACCGCCTTCGTGCGGTTGGCACGAGGGCGCGGAGACGGCGTCGTGCCACGCTGGCAGGGAGGCCAGTTGCCGCTGTCGATGCCACTCGGTCGCGAGCTGGAGTGGGTACTGTCCGGCGCCGACAACAGTGCCGAATCACGCTGGCTGTCGCCCTTGCTGGCACTGCAGCAACAGTTGTCGGCGCTTCCCGGCGCGGACCACCTGCTGGTGGAACAGGTGCGGCGTCGCGAAGGCCAGTTCCTGTTCGTCTATCCCTTTGCCGGCCGCCACGTGCATGAGGCGCTGGCCGCCCTGCTGGCCTTGCGCTGTACCCGCCTGCAGCGCAACAGCATCGGCTACGCGGTGAACGACCATGGCCTGGTGCTGGCACCGGCCCAGGCGATCGATCTGGACGCAGCGCAATGGCGAGCATTGTTCACCCCCGATCAGCTGCTGGATGATCTGCGTGCCGCAGTGAACCTGGGCGAGCTGGCGCGGCGCCAGTTCCGCGGCATCGCACGTGTGGCCGGCCTGCTGGTACCCAGCCTGCCCGGTGGCATGCCGCGATCGCTGCGGCAGTTGCAGGCGTCGGCGGGCCTGCTCTTCGATGTACTGCGCGAGCACGATCCGGGCCATCTGCTGCTGGCGTTGGCCGAACGCGAAGTGCTGCACGACAGCCTTGACCTGCCGGGCTTGCGGCAGGTACTGGCAAGGATCGGCACGCAGGCGCTGTCGGTGCAATGCCCGGCGTCGCTGACGCCCCTGGGCTTCCCGCTGTGGGCCGAACGCCTGCGTGGGCAGTTCAGCAACGAGGACTGGCGTACCCGCGTGCAACGCGCGGCCAAGCAGCTGGAGCGCCGCCATGGCCGATGAACTGCTGCTGCTGCGCGCGGGCGAATCGCTTGTGCTGCTTGGCGAGCGCGCGCTGTACTGGCCCACACGGCAGGCGCTGTTGATCGCCGACCTGCACTTGGGCAAGGCCGACGTATTCCGCCGTGCCGGCATCGCGCTCCCCAGTGGTGGCACCGGGGAAGACCTCAATCGCCTGCAGGCGCTGCTGGACAGGTATGCATGCCGCGAGCTGTGGATCCTGGGCGACATCCTGCATGGACCGGCGCATCGCGCCGCGTGGTACCAGCAATGGTTGGCATGGCGCGAACGCAACGCGGCGCTGGACGTGCATGTCCTGCGCGGAAATCACGACCGCCACCTGCCGCACGCCCAGCTGCTGGTACAGATCCACGATGAAGCACACCTGCATCCGTTCATGCTTCGCCATGAGCCAGTGGCCGATGCAGGACGGCATGTGATCGCTGGGCATCTGCATCCGCAGGTCGCCCTGTCGCCGTTGCGTCGGCGCTTCCCCGTATTCTGGCTGCGTGACGGGATGACGGTCCTGCCGGCCTTCTCTGCGTTCACTGCGGGAATCGTGCCTGTTCCCGCTCCCGGCGAGCAGAGGGTCGCCTGCGTCGAGGGCAGCCTGGTCGAACTGCCCGTGACGTGAATCAGGCGGGGCGGATCTCCAGCTGCGGCATCAACTGGAACTCGGGCGTGTCCCCTTCACGCCGCCGCGGCAAGGCCTGGATCCTCGCCAGCATTTCCTGCGCGCAGGCGCGGATGCGTGCATGGTGTTCCGGCGACGCGTGGCTGATCAGGCTGCCCACATGGAATTCAAACACGTCCTCCAGTACGTCGGGCTGGTCCTCGTGCAGCATCTGCAGCAGACCACGCAGCTTGCAGATTTCCGATTCCAGCTCCTCGACCGCGAACAACATGGCGTCCTCCTCTTCAACAACAGGCGGCGCGTCCGGGCCGCAACAGGCCGCAACGGCAGCGCCGCCCGGGCCACGCGCGATGTCGATCACGGAAAGGAAAACGGGCGACGCGCAATCGCGTGCAACCCACTTCTCGCATATCTGTAGTGACGCAGCCGTTAATTCACGTGACGACGCGCCTCACGCACTGGCCGTGATCGCGTTGCTGGGAGGCATTGCCATCGACGTGCCCAGTTCGTTGACGAATGCCGGGTCCAGTTGGAGCGAGCCAAGCCAGCCATGCTGCGTGCCACTGAGTATGCGCAGCATATGCCCACGGCCACCGGGCAGGCGCCCCATCGGGCCAAGCAGCACATCACGCGCTTTCGCCCAAGCGTCGCGGTCGGACTGGAACAGTGGCGTCAGCCAGCGGCTCCAGCGCTGGTACACGGCCACATGCGCGCGCCGCTGCGCTTGGTAGGCCTGCAATGCCGCCGCACTGCCGCCATGGCTGCGCACGGCATCGCGCAGTGCCAGCGCATCGAGCAACGCCATGTTCACACCCTGCCCCAGCTGTGGGCTCATCGCATGCGCCGCATCACCGGCCAGCACCATGCGGCCTTGGTGCCAACGTGTCATCACCGCATCACGGTAAACGGCGCGCGCCATCTGGCCGGCATCGCGCAGATGGGCGAAGCGCGCACTGGCCTGCGGCCACAGCGCATGCAGTTCATCCAGCCAGGGCGCCATACCTTCGGCCTGCCACCGATCGAAATCGGCGCGTGGCAGGCTCCAGAAGAAGCTCAGGCGCGGCGTGTCATCACCGGGGCGGGTACCGACCGGCAGCAGCCCGATCATCTTGCGCGCGGCCACGTAGCGCTGGCGCAGCTCGCTCATGTGCGGCCAGTCCTCGGCCGGCAGCAGGCACCACAGCGCGCCCCACGGGTAAACCCTGTCCAGCGCGATGCCCCGCTCGACGCCGCCGCGCAGCGTTGAAGCTGCACCATCGGCAGCCACCACAAGGTCGAACGGTCCGTGCTGGCGCCCCTCGCTGTCGCGCAAACGCCCCTGTGCGGCGTCGACGGAAACGATGGTGGTGCCGACATGCAGCTGGCCGGCGCCATCGCGGGCTTGGTCCAGCAGCGAAAACAGCGCCCCGCGCTGCATGCCCAGCCCATGCAGGCGTGCATCCAGCCCGGCATAGGCCATGTCCATCACCGCGCGCTCGCACGGCGTGTCGCCATACAGGCGGTGCACCGGCGCGGCATGTGCACGCACGGAATCAAGCAGGCCCATCTGCCACAGTACCTGCAGGCCGCTGGGCTGCAGCAGGAAGCCGGCGCCAACCGGTCCCGGCGTGGGCACGCGTTCGAAGATCTCCACCTCGTGGCCGTCACGGGTGAGCAGGATGGACACTGCCTGTCCAGCGGTGCCGTAGCCGATCACGGCGATGCGCAGTCGTTCCTTCATGGGCGCATTGTGCCCGAGGTGGGTGGATCGCGAACGGGCCGCGAGCATGCCGCGCAAAAAAAACCCCGCCGGAGCGGGGTTTTCAACGCACTGTCGAGTGGATCACTCGGCCGGCGTGATGTTCGAAGCCTGGGCACCCTTCGGGCCCTGGGTCACGTCATAGGTGACACGCTGGCCTTCCTGCAGGCTGCGGAAGCCCTTGGAGTTGATGGCGGAGAAGTGCGCGAACACGTCGGCGCTGCCATCCTCCGGCGAGATGAAGCCAAATCCCTTGGCGTCGTTGAACCACTTGACGGTACCGTTCGGCATGGTGATGCGAGACCTTATGCAATGAATGGGTGGTGTACGCTGAACCCGCGCACAAGCTGAGTATGCAAAGCTTGCTCGGCGAAGACAATCACCCCCGTGCCAATTCACCTACCAGTTCCGGAAGTCCGTTGCTGGCGGCCTGCACGTTGGCAAGTACTTCAGCCATCGTGATCTCTTCACCATCGCCACAGCCGGCAGCCCAGTTGGCGATGATCGCCAGGCAGGCGTAATCCAGCCCCAGCTCCCGTGCCAGTGCGGCTTCCGGCATCCCGGTCATGCCCACCAGATCGCAGCCGTCGCGGCGCATGCGGGCGATCTCGGCGATGGTTTCCAGGCGCGGGCCCTGCGTTGCGCCGTAGCAGCCGCCGTCATGGACCGTGACACCGGTCACTTTCGCAGCGGCCAGGATCTTGCTGCGCAGCATCGGCGTATAGGGGTGGCCGAAATCGACGTGGACCACGTCGGTGCCTTCTTCTTCACAGATCGTGCTGATGCGGCCCCAGGTGTAGTCGATGATCTGATCCGGGCAGGCCAGCACGCGCGGACCAAAGTGTTCGGTGATGCCTCCCACCGTGTTCAACGCCAGCACGCGCTGCGCGCCCAGTTGCTGCAGTGCGGCCAGGTTGGCGCGGTAGTTGATCTTGTGCGGCGGCAGCGAATGGCCCTCGCCATGCCGCGCCAGGAACGCCACGCGGTGTCCAAGCAGCGTACCGACGCGTACCGGGCCGGACGGGCGGCCGAAGCGGGTGTCGACCTCGTGGGTCTGCACGTCGTCAAGCTTGGCCAGGTTGTAGACACCGGTACCGCCGATCACGGCCAGGGCGATCTGTTGCATTCAAAGCACTCCATGAAAAGACCAACGCCGGCACCCGAGGATGCCGGCGGCAGAAGAAGACGCGCCGCGGGCGGCTGCGCCGTTATTCCTTCATCGCGTAGATGGCCGGCACGCAGCGCAGGGTTTCATTGACGTCCATGCCGAAGCCGAACACGTAGCGGTCCGGCAGTTCGATGCCGGCGTAGTCGGCGGTCACGTCCGGCAGCGCGCGGTCGTGCTTCTTCACCGTCATCGCGGCGATGCGCACGTCGGTCGCGCCCTGTTCCAGGCACCAGGTGCGCACGCCCTGCAGGGTGTAGCCCTCGTCCAGGATATCGTCGACCAGCAACACGCGGCGGCCGAACAGCGAAGTGGCCGGCTTGTGCTTCCAGACCAGGTCGCCGCCGGTGGTTTCACCGCGGTAACGGGTAGCGTGCAGGTAATCGAACTGCACGTCCTGGCCGCGCGCGCCCAGCTCCAGCGCCAGCTGGCCGGCGAACGGCAGCGCACCGTGCATGATGGACAGGAACAGCGGCACCTCGCCCTTGTAATCGCGCGCGATGGCGTCGGCGATACCAGCGATGGCCTTGTCGATGGTGGGGCGGTCGACCAGCAGGTCAGCCTGGGCCAGGGCCTGGGAAATGGTGAGGTTGGGCATCAGACGGTTCTTCCAAGGGTTTCAATCAGACGGGATTGGGTGTGGCCATGGCGGGCATCGGCCAGCAGGCCATCCCAGCCAAGCGCGCCGCGGCCGAGCAGGCCCAGCAGCGCAGCAGTATTGAGGGAGCGCCCCTGCACCGCGTGCAGGGCTTCATCAACCAGCTCCGGGTGGCAGACCAGCACCACGTCGCAGCCGGCGTCCAGGTGTGCGTGCACGCGCGCGGGCACGCCACCGGCACTGTGCGAGGCGGCCATGCCGATGTCATCGGAGAACACCACGCCGCGGAAGCCGAGCTCGCCACGCAGGATGTCCTGGATCCAGCGCGGCGAATAGCCAGCCGGTTCAGGCGCAATCTGCGGGTAGATCACGTGCGCCATCATCACCGCGTCGGCACCGGCGGCGATGCCGGCCTGGAATGGCACCAGGTCCTGCGCGCGCAGCTCGTCCAGCGCGCGCGGATCGATCGCGGTATCCACGTGGGTGTCTTCCAGCACGGTGCCGTGGCCGGGGAAATGCTTGAGCGTGGCGGCCATGCCGACCGCATGCATGCCGCGCACATAGGCAGCGGTGAACGCCGCAACCACCTGCGGGTCTTCACTGAAGGCGCGGTTGCCGATGGCGCGGTTGCCGCGGCCAAGATCGACCACCGGCGCGAAGCTGAGGTCCAGCCCGCTGGCGCGGACTTCACTGGCCATCAGCCAGGCGTGCTGCTCGGCCAGCGACAGGGCCTGCTGCGGGTCGCTGGCGTACAGGGCACCGATGTCCTGCAGTGGCGGCAGATCACTGTAACCTTCGCGGAAGCGCTGTACGCGGCCGCCTTCCTGGTCCACGCAGATCAGCTGCGGGCGCGGCGCAGCGGCGCGGATCGCCGCGCTCAGATCGGTTACCTGCTGGCGCGAGGCGAAGTTGCGCTTGAACAGCACTACCCCGGCCACGGCATCGTGCTGCAGCCAGTCACGTTCCTGGGTGGTCAGTTCGGTGCCGGCAACGCCGATCAGCAGCATGGTTGATCTCCACAACGCGCGCCCGCATGGCGCAGTGCCGCATTGTCGCAGAACCGGCCGACAGGCGCAGTGGTCAAGGGGAAAAGGGAAATGCGGGGGCTCTGCCCCGGTCTGCTCAGACCCTGCAGCCGTCCGGGCCGCAGGCCTCGTCGTCGCCAGCCGGGGCGGCCGGGGGCCCCTGTTCGGCCGCGATCTGGCGCAGCGCGTTGGCAAAGCCTTCTGGCGGCTGCGCCCCGGAGATCGCCCACTTCCCGTCGATGACAAAGGTCGGCACGGAGGAAATGCCCAGCGCATGGGCCTGGCCGAGCTTGGCCTCGACCTCGGCCAAGCCACGGTCCGAGGCCAGCATCTGCGCGATTTCGCCACCGTCCAGGCCGCCAGCCACGCCGGCCTTCACCAGTACAGCGTTGTCGGCCAGGTTCTGGCCATGTTCGAAGTGGGCGCGGAACAGCGCCTCGCTGACCGCATCCTGCACGCCGTGCTCGCCGGCCAGCCACAGCACTCGGTGCGCCGGCAGCGTGGTCACCCGCACCTGGCCCTGGTTGAAATCCATCGGCAGCCCCTCCGCGCGTGCGGTGGTCTGGGTCTGGCCGAGGATCTGCTCGGTGCGCTCGACGCCCCCGAACTTGCGCGCATAGGCCTCGCGCAGCGGCACCGGGGTGTCGTCCGCATCCGGGTCCAGCTGGAACGGCTGCCAGTGGATATCGAGGTCAGGCGCATTGGCGCCCAGCAACTGCACGCCCTGCTGGAAACGATGCTTGCCAATCCAGCACCAGGGGCAGACCACGTCGGAGTAGATGTCGATTCTCATCCCCACGACATGGGGACCGCCTTCCTCGATAAAAGGGGACGGAGGGGATTAAGTCGCTTTCCGCACAGGCGGGGTAAAGACGACTTAATCCCCTCCGTCCCCTTTTTGGGGGTTCACCACTGTGAATACGGGCGGCTGGCCAGGGCAACGTTGTAGTAACGGGCGTCATCGGTCACTTCGGCACCGACCCAGTCCGGCAGGTCGATGGCTTGGTCGGCGCTTTCCAGCTCGACCTCGGCCACCACCAGGCCGGCGTTGTCACCGAGGAACTCATCCACTTCCCAGGTCAGGCCGGCGTGTTCGACCAGATGGCGGCGCTTGTCGATCAGGCCGCCGACACACAGCGCCAGCAGTGCGCGCGCGTCCTCCACCGGGATCGGGTAGTCGAACTCCTGCCGGGTATGGCCGAGGGTGCGCGACTTCAGGTTCAGCGCGGCGTGGTCGCCTTCGATGCGTACGCGCACCGAGGCGTTCTGGGTGCCGCGGTCGAGCGCGCCCATGTCGTTGATGTAGCCCTGCGCCATCGGGATCACCCGATGCGCGGCGGTGCGCCAGCCATCGCTGCTGACCAGGAATTTGCGTTCGATTTCGATGCCCATGGCGCAATTATGCGCCACGGGTGATGACACCTGCTCAGCGCTTCTCGAATACCGCGATGCTTTCCACGTGCGCGGTGTGCGGGAACATGTCCATGGCACCGGCGCTGACCAGGGTGAAGCCCTGTTCGTTGACCAGATAGCCGGCATCGCGTGCCAGCGAGCCCGGGTGGCAGCTCACGTAGACAATGCGCTTGAACTGCTTCAGCGGCAGCTGCTGCAGCACTTCGATCGCGCCCGAGCGCGGCGGATCCAGCAGCAGCTTGTCGAAGCCCTGGCGCATCCACGCCGTGCTGCGCTGGTCCTGGGTCAGGTCGGCGCTGAAGAACTGGGCGTTGGCCAGGCCATTGCGCTCAGCATTCTCACGGGCGCGCGCGACGAGGCCGGCATCGCCTTCCACGCCAACGACCTCGCGCACGCGGCGGGCCAGCGGCAGAGTGAAATTGCCCAGGCCGCAGAACAGGTCCAGCACGCGCTCGTCCTCACCCGGCTCCAGCAGATCCAGGGCATGGGCGATCATCTTCTCGTTCAGCTTGGCGTTGACCTGGATGAAGTCCAGCGGGCGGAATGCCAGTTCCACATCCCAGGGCGCCAGCCGGAACGACAGGGGCACACCCTGCCCGTCCAGCGGCTGCACGGTGTCCACGCCACCGGACTGCAGGTAGATCACGAAGCCATGCTGCTGGCCGAAGGCAGCCCAGGCCGCACGGTCCGCATCGCTGAGTGGCTGCAGGTGGCGCACGGTCAGGACCACGGCCTGGTCGCCGGCGATGAACTCAATCTGCGGGATATCGCGCTTGCCATCGAGCGATTCGATGAAGGTGGACAGCGCCTCGACCTTGGTGCCGATCTCCGGGATCACGGTCAGGCACTGGCTGAGGTCGGCGACGAAACGCGGATCCTGTTCACGGAAGCCGACCAAGGTCTTGTCCTTCTTCTCGACCCGGCGCACGGAGAAGCGGCCCTTGCGACGGTAACCCCAGCTGTCGCCGACCAGCGGCGCAAGCACGGTGCCCGGCTTCACATGGCCGATCCGCTCCAGGTTGTCCATCAGCACGCGCTGCTTGGCGACGATCTGCTGGTCTTCGTCCAGGTGCTGCAGCACGCAGCCGGCGCAGGTGCCGAAATGCGGGCACTTCGGGGTCACGCGCTGCGGCGAGGCCTGCAGAACTTCCAGAGTGCGCGCTTCGTCGAAATGGCGGCTGCGGGCCGTCTGTTCGGCCGTCACCACCTCACCCGGCAGGGCACCGCTGACGAAGGTGACCTTGCCGCCCTCGCCTTCACGGCGGGCGACGCCGCGACCATCATGGCTGAGGTCGAGGATTTCGGTCTGGAACGGGGTACGGTCGATGCGGGAGCGGGATCGGGCCACGTGGCAACAGGCTGCGGGCAAAAATGGGGGCGTATTGTCGCAGATCCTGACCGGCAGGGTCCGGACCCGCTTGCGCCCGCCGCCGCCGTGCTTGATGATTGCAGCAGCTGACATGGAGGCAGCCCTGATGCAGATGACCCCGCGGGCCAGCCGGCCCCGCTTCCTGCTTGTCGAGGACGACATCATCAGCCGCGGTTTTTTCAAGGCGGCGTTGGAAACGTTACCGGCGGATGTGGACACCGCAGATTCGCTGGCCAGCGCTTTGGCCAGCGCCGAACCCGGCGCGCACGACCTGTGGCTGATCGACGTCAACCTGCCTGACGGCAATGGCGCGCAGCTGTTGCGCGAACTGCGCCGTTCACATCCCGACACCCCGGCGTTGGCACATACCGCTGACGGTGACACGTCCATCCATGCCCGCCTGCGCGAAGCTGGCTTCAGCGACACCCTGGTCAAGCCGCTGGGCCGCGACCAGTTGCTGAAGGCGGTGCGCCGCGCACTGGTGAACAGCCCGGCGGGGATCTCCGTTGCCCCGGCCCCGGCAGCGGTCGAGCTGCAGGTACAGGACTGGGACGAGACAGCGGCACTGGCCGCGCTCAATGGCCAGCGCAACCACTTGATCGCCCTGCGCGAACTGTTCCTGGCCGAGCTGCCGGGGGTGCGTGACGCGGTCGAGCAGGCGGTGGACCAGCATGATGAGCGTCAGCTGCGCAGCCAGTTGCACCGGTTGCAGGCGAGCTGTGGGTTCGTGGGCGCGGCACGCTTGGCCCGGGCGGTACGCCAGCTGCATCATGCGCCGGAGTCCGGGCAGGCCCAGGATGGGTTCCGCGCGGCGGTGGCGGCCCTGCTGCATTGAGGGTTGTTCGGCAGGGCTGCGCCCTGCACCCGCCAAAGCTAACGTCAAATTCAACGTCAAAAGCCGGCATCCCGTGGGATGGCGGGGCGGTGTCGGAGCGCGGGGACGCCGTGAACCCGTCCATGGGGGCTTGGCAGCCGCATCCATGCGGCTGACACCCCGCACTCCGACACCGCCCCGCCTCTGACAGATTTCCGCGATCTGGTAGATCCACGCCATGCGTGGATGAATCTCTGTCAGATATCGAAATTCAAACTGGGGGTCAGATCCGTTTTCCGAAGGAAAACGGATCTGACCCCATTGCCATTCCGACAGCTCGCGGAAAACTGTCGAAGGCGGGGTGGGTCCGGTTGCGGGAGTGTCCGCGGCATGGATGCCGCGGCCAAGCCCCCATGGATGGGTTTACGGCGTCTCCCGCAACCGGACCCACCCCGCCTACCCACGAGTAGCCAGCTTTTGCCGTTGCCGTTGATTCGGCAGGTGCAGGGCTGCAAGCCCTGCCGAACACCCCCTACCTGCGGGGTGCGAGCTGCTCGAGCATTTCCCAGGACTTCAGGCCGCGCGGCCCGAGGTGATGGGCCAGCACCCGCCGCATCGGCAGGCGCAGGCTGGCCAGGTCGGCGGCAGCGGGCTCTTCGTCGGCCGCCAACGCCAGCAGCGCCGAGCCAGTGGCCGCCGCCCGGCGCTCCCCGCCGCGCTCGCTCAGCAGTCGCTGCGCGCCTTCCTGAGGATCCAGTTCGTAGCGCGCCGCCGGGTCGATCGGCTGGCCATCGCTGGCGCTGTCCAGATCGAAACCCAGGCCCAGCGCGGACAGCAGCTCGCGTTCGAAGCGACGCAGGGTCCAGGCCAGGCCGGCGCCCACGGCCAGCCGCGCACGTGCCTCGCCGTAGGCCAGGTACAACCCGGGCAGCGGGTCCTGGCGCGGGGCCAGGCGCAGGGTCAGTTCACTCAGGTAGAAGCCGGCCAACATCGCCTGGCCGACCAGGCGTGGCGCGGCATCCAGCGCCTCGGCACCGCGCAGCTGGGCCAGTTCACCGCGCTGCTGGGCACTGAAGCGTATCCATTGCAATGGCTGCAGGGCAGCGCGCAGCACCTGGCCCTTGGCGGTTGACACACCACGCGCGAGCAGGCCGATACGGCCATGCTGCGCGCTCAGCACTTCGACCAGCAGGCTGGTCTCGCGGTAGGCCCGTGCATGCAGCACGAAGCCGGTGTCGTCCTCGATCAGCATCGAAGCGACCGCAACGACTTACTCGTAACCGAAGGCCTTCAGTGCGGCCTCGTCGTCGGACCAGCCTTCACGCACGCGCACCCAGGTCTCCAGGAACACCTTGGCCCCGAACAGACGTTCCATCTGCAGGCGGGACTTGGCGCCGATCTCCTTCAGCCGGGTGCCACCCTTGCCGATCACGATCGCCTTCTGGCCTTCACGTTCGACCCAGATAACCGCACCGATGCGCAGCAGGTTGCCATCTTCGGTGAAACGCTCGATTTCCACCGTGGTGGCATACGGCAGTTCCTCGCCGAGCTGGCGCATCAGCTGCTCGCGCACCAGTTCACCGGCCAGGAAACGCTGGCTGCGGTCGGTGATCTCGTCCTCGCCGAACATTGGCGGGGCTTCCGGCAGCAGCTTCAGCACATCGCGCACCAGCGCTTCCAGGCCGTTGCGCTTCTGCGCGGAGATCGGATGCACGGCGGCGAAGTCGCGACCTTCGGTCACCTGCTGCAGGAACGGCAGCAGCGCGCCCTTCTCCTTCAGGCGATCGATCTTGTTGACCACCAGCACCACCGGAATGCCAGCGTCGCGCAGCACATTGAAAGCCAGGCTGTCCTCTTCATCCCAGCGGCCGGCTTCGATCACCAGCAGGCCGGCGTCGACGCCTTCCAGCGAGCCGCGCGCAGCGCGGTTCATCACCCGGTTCATCGCCCGCTTCTGCACCTTGTGCAGGCCGGGGGTGTCGACCAGCACCAGCTGTCCTTCCGGATAGGTGGCGATGCCCAGCAGGCGATGGCGCGTGGTCTGCGGGCGGTTGGAAACGATGCTGACCTTGGCGCCGACCAGGGCATTGGTCAGGGTCGATTTGCCCACGTTCGGGCGGCCGATGACGGCCACGCTGCCGCAATGATGGGAAGTTTGTTCGCTCACTTGGAATCCAGTTGTTCTAGGACGGCCGCAGCCGCCTGTTGTTCGGCAAGCCGCCGCGAGGCGCCTTCGCCCTCGGTGCTGGCGGCCGGGTCGGCTACGTTGCAGCGTACCCGGAAGTGCTTGGCGTGGTCGTCACCGGATTCTGACACCAGCTCGTACTGCGGCAACGCCTTCTGTCGGGCCTGCAGCCATTCCTGCAGGCGGGTCTTGGGATCCTTCTCAGGCCGGCCCGAGGCCGGCAGCGCCTCGATCGAAGCACTGAACCAGGGCAGCACCACTGCCCGGCAGGCCTCGAAGCCGGCATCCAGGTAGATCGCAGCCACCACGGCTTCCACCGCATCGGCCAGGATCGAGTCGCGGCGATGACCACCGGACTTCATTTCGCCCGGGCCCAAGGTCAGCCGCTCGCCCAGTTCCAGGCTGCGCCCGATCACCGCAAGCGCGCCTTCACGCACCAGCTCTGCGCGGGCACGGGTCATCGCCCCTTCGTCGGCCTTGGGCCAGCGCCGGTACAACGCCTCGGCCGCCATCATGTTGACGATGCTGTCGCCAAGGAACTCCAGCCGCTCATTGTGCGGCGCACCGGCACTGCGATGCGTCAGCGCCTGCTTGAGCAGCGCCGGGTCGCTGAAGGCATGACCGATCAGGTCGCCACGTTGGATGAATTTACTGGGCACCGCTTCGTGTCAGGTCCTGGGAAGAATCGAATTTGCCAACCACATCGAGGTTGCCGATCAGCTGACGGCGCACTTCGTAGTTGACCTTGAGGGTCCAGCCATTGTCGCGACGGTCGAACTTCACGTTGGCCGGCTTCACGTTGTCCGAGTAGTTGATGTACAGGCGCTTGAAGAACAGGTCCTGGATGCGCGCCGGCTCCATGCTGCCCACGCCCGGCTCGTTGGCCAGGCTCTTCATCGCCGAGCGCACAGCGTAGTACTCCTGATACATCGGGAACAGCTTCATGCCGATGTAGAGGAAGAAGCCCACCACGATCAGGACCGTCAGGAACGAGGTCAAGGTCATGCCACGCTGCGTGTTCATCGTCTTCATTGCGTTCTCCCCAGATACGCGTTGGATGTGAAGGTACTCAGTTGATGCTCGAGCCGATCCGCGACGGCTCGAAGCCATCCTTGCACAACCAGCCCTGGCAGTTCAGCCAGATCAGGAACGCCTTGCCGCGCAGGTTTTCTTCCGGCAGCAGGCCCCAGAACCGGCCATCATCGCTGTTGTCGCGGTTGTCGCCCATCACCAGGTACTTGCCGGCCGGCACGGTCCACTGGCCCTGGCCGCGCGGATAGTCGGTCTCCAGCACCGTGTGGGTGCGGCCCGGCAGGTGCTCGAGCAGCAGGTTGGCGCCCTCGGCCTGGCCCTTGTGGCCGGCGTAGATACCCTTGTTGTCATACTTCAGCGGCTCGCCGTTGAGGATCACGCCGTCGCCTTCAAAGACCACGGTGTCACCCGGCACGCCGATCACGCGCTTGATGAAGTTCTCGCCCTTGGCCGGATCGTTCTCGCCATGGCCGGGGAAGTGGAACACCACCACGTCACCACGCGACGGCTCGCCAAACGGCAGGATCTTGGTGTTGCTGATCGGCAGGCGCAGGCCATAGGAGAACTTGTTGACCAGGATGAAATCGCCGATCAGCAGGTTCGGCATCATCGAACTGGACGGAATCTTGTACGGCTCCGCAATGAAGCTGCGCACGACCAGCACGATCGCCAGCACCGGGAAGAACGCACGCGAGTAATCCACCAGCACCGGCTCGGAATCGAGCAGGCCCGCGCGCTGGGCGCGACGCTTGGCGAGGTACAGCTTGTCCGCAAGCAGGATCAGGCCCGAGGCCAGGGTCAGCACGACCAGGAGGATCTCAAACAGTTTCATTCAGGGTCCTTTGCAACGTCACCAGACGACCGGCCCCGCAGGGCCGGTGCGGGCTTACTTGTTGTCCATCTGCAGCACGGCCAGGAACGCTTCCTGCGGGATCTCCACGCGGCCGACCTGCTTCATGCGCTTCTTGCCTTCCTTCTGCTTTTCCAGAAGCTTCTTCTTGCGCGAAACGTCGCCACCATAGCACTTGGCCAGCACGTTCTTGCGCATGGCCTTGACCGTGGTGCGGGCGATGATCTGCGAGCCAACGGCGGCCTGGATGGCCACGTCGAACATCTGGCGCGGGATCAGGTCCTTCATCTTTTCGCACAGCTCGCGGCCGCGGCGGTCGGCATGGCTGCGGTGCACGATCAGCGACAGGGCATCGACCTTGTCGCCGTTGATCAGCACGTCCACGCGCACGAACGGGCCGGCGTCGAAGCGCACGAAGTGGTAGTCCAGCGAGGCATAGCCACGGCTGACCGACTTCAGCTTGTCGAAGAAGTCCAGCACCACCTCGGCCATCGGCAATTCATAGCTGATCTGCACCTGGCTGCCCAGGTAATTGATGCCGATCTGGCTGCCGCGCTTTTCTTCGCACAGCTTGATGATGTTGCCGATGTACTCCTCGGGAGTGAGCACGTTGGCACGGATGATCGGCTCGCGGATCTCCTCGACCTGGTTCACCGGCGGCAGCTTGGCCGGATTGTCCATGTTGATGATCGAGCCATCGGTCTTCAGGACCTCGTACACCACCGTCGGCGCGGTGCTGATCAGGTCCAGGTTGTATTCGCGCTCCAGGCGCTCCTGCACGATCTCCATGTGCAGCATGCCCAGGAAGCCGCAGCGGAAGCCGAAGCCCATCGCCTCGGAGCTTTCCGGCTCGAAACGCAGCGCGGCGTCGTTCAGGCGCAGCTTGTCCAGCGCTTCGCGCAGGTCCGGGTAGTCCTCGGCGTCGACCGGGAACAGGCCGGCGAACACGCGCGGCTGCATTTCCTGGAAGCCCGGCAGCGGCTTCGGGGCCGGGTCGCCGGCCAGGGTCAGCGTGTCGCCGACCGGCGCACCGTGCACGTCCTTGATGCTGGCGGTGACCCAACCCACTTCACCGGCCTTCAGCGCCGGCAGCACCTTGCGCTTCGGGGTGAACACGCCAACGTTGTCGACCTGGTGGTTGCGGCCGGTGGACATCACCTGCAGCTTGTCACCGGCCTTGATCTCGCCCTGCATCACGCGCACCAGCGACACCACGCCCAGGTAATTGTCGAACCACGAATCGATGATCAGCGCCTGCAGCTTGTCGGTGTCGCGCGGCGCCGGCGGTGGGATGCGGTGCACGATCGCTTCCAGCACATCCTGCACGTTCAGGCCGGTCTTGGCGCTGACCGGCACCGCGTCGGAGGCGTCGATGCCGATCACGGCCTCGATCTCGGCCTTGGCGCGCTCGATGTCGGCGGTGGGCAGGTCGATCTTGTTGATCACCGGCACCACTTCCAGGCCCTGCTCCACCGCGGTGTAGCAGTTGGCCACCGACTGCGCTTCCACGCCCTGGGCGGCATCGACCACCAGCAGCGCGCCTTCGCAGGCGGCCAGCGAGCGGCTGACTTCATAGGAGAAGTCGACGTGGCCGGGGGTGTCGATGAAGTTCAGGTGGTAGGTCTGCCCGTCCTTGGCCAGGTACGGCAGCGACACCGACTGCGCCTTGATCGTGATGCCACGCTCGCGCTCGATCGGGTTGGAGTCGAGCACCTGCGCTTCCATCTCGCGGGCCTGCAGGCCACCACAGAGCTGGATGATGCGGTCGGCCAGCGTGGACTTGCCGTGGTCGACATGGGCGATGATGGAGAAGTTGCGGATGTTCCGCATCGAATCAGAAGACATAGGTGGCGGCGGCGCGCGGCGTCGTCAGGGTAACGGTCGATTATCGCATGCCCGGCGCCCGCCCGCGAAAACGGCCTCATCGAGCCGGGCCCGGAATGGCCGAAGCCCCGCCGGGGCGGGGCTTCGGGGGAACCACGTGGCCGCCCGGGCGGCCCTGCACCGGCCTTATTGGCCAGCCTTGACCGCTACGAACGCGCTGTTGCCGCTGCCGGTGCGCACCAGCAGCATCACCACGTCGCCCTTCTTGTAGCTGGACAGCGCACGGTTCAGCGCGTCCACGCTGCCGACCTGGGTGCTGGCTACCTGCAGGATCACCATGCCCGGAGACAGGCCCGCATCGCGCGCGCCCTGGCCCTTGACCCCGGTGATGCGCACGCCCTCGCCCGATTCCAGGCCCAGCTGCTTGCGCTGCGGCGCGGTCAGGTCACTGACGTCCAGCCCCAGCAGGGCGTTGGCGCCGGCCTGTGGAGCCGCATCGCTGTTGCCGGCAGCCGGGCCACGCGAACTGGCCTGCGCATCTTCGGTCAGTGCGGTCAGGGTGGCGCTGAGGTCGCGTGGCTTGCCATCGCGGATCACGCCCAGGGTGACCCGGCTGCCCGGTGCCATCGCGCCGATCAGCGGGGGCAGGTCGGACCAGCTGTTGACCGGCGCGCCGTTCACCGAACGGATCACATCGCCGATCTTCACCCCGGCCCGGGCTGCAGCCGAGTCCGGCACGATCTGGTTGACCAGGGCGCCGCGGCTGTCCGGCAGGCCCATCGCCTGCGCTTTCAGGCCGTCGATTTCCTGCACCACCGCGCCGAGCTGGCCACGGGTGACTTTGCCGGTCTTCTTGATCTGCTCGACCGCGCTCATCGCCAGGTCGATCGGGATCGCGAAGCTGATGCCCATGTAGCCGCCCGAAGCAGAGAAGATCTGCGAGTTGATGCCGACCACTTCGCCACGCGTGTTCAGCAGCGGGCCACCGGAGTTGCCCTGGTTGATCGCCACGTCGGTCTGGATGAAGGGCACGTAGCGCTGGTCCGGCCCGCCGGTGCTGCGGCCAAGGGCACTGACCACGCCGGCAGTGACCGAGTGATCGAGGCCGAACGGCGAGCCGATCGCGACCACCCATTGGCCCGGCTTGAGGGAGTTGGAGTCGCCAACGCGCACGGTCGGCAGGTTCTTGCCGTCGATCTTCAACAGCGCGACGTCGTACTGCTGGTCGCTGCCCACCACTTTCGCGGTGAACTCACGGCGGTCGCCCAGCTTGACCTTCACCTCGCTGGCATCGGCCACCACGTGGTAGTTGGTCAGTACATAGCCATCGGGCGAGATGATGAAGCCCGAGCCCATGCCACGGCCCTTGATGCTGGGGCCGCCATCCGGCCCACCCGGCCCCTGCCCGGGCATCGGGAAGTCCGGGCCGAAGAAGCGGCGGAAGAACTCCGGCATGTCATCGTCGCCCATCGGGCCGCGGGCGACCTGGCGGTTGTTGCGGACGATGGTGGTGTCGACGTTGACCACGCCCGGGCCGACCTGTTCGACCAGATTGGTGAAGTCGGGCAGGCCGCTGACCAGCGGCTGCGCCGGTGCCCGCGCTGCTGCAGCTGGCGCAGGCTGGGTCTGCGCGGCAGGCGCGGGGGCCTGTGCGCAGGCCACCAGGGGAAGGGTCAGGGCCAGCAGACCCATGGCCTGCGTGCGGAGTCGGGGAGTCATCGGACGGCAACCTCCGGATCGGATGGAAAGAGGAATACGGACCCCGCCGGCGGCGGGGCGTGAAAGCGCCCGGCTCAGTCGCGCGGGCGCGGCGGCACCGGCAGGTCGTCCTGCAGGCGCGGCTCGAACGGATAGAACGCCGCGCCGCCGGCATGGGCCGGGAAGCTGGCATTGAGTGCGCCACCGGCAGCGGGCGCCAGGCTGGAGCGCGGCCACGGCCGGGCCTGCAGTCCGCCCACCTCGCCGAACGGCAGGTTGCGGCTGGCGTTGGCCGGCACGGTCGGGGTCAACGGCGCCGGAGCTGCGGCGACGGCCCGTTGCGGGGCCTCGTCGCGCTGGGCGGCACGCGCAGCCTGCTGGGTACGCGTGGCGCTGGCACGGCGGGCGTCCTGACGACGGCTGGAAGCGGCCATCGCCACAGCCGGCGCAGCAGCCACGGCCATCGCGGCCGTCTCCACCGAAGCCTCGGTCACCGGGGCCGGCGTGGTGGGCGCCGGCGCCAGCTCCGCCTGGCTGGCGATCACCTGCGGCGCCAGCGGTTCACCCGGCGTGGCCTCCTTCAGCTTCTCGCCGCCGATGAACAGCGCGACGGCGGCCACCGATGCGGCCAGGGCGGCGCCGCCGCCCCAGGCCCGCCAGCCACTGCGGCGTACCTGGCGACGCGACTCGACCTGCGGCGCCGGTTCGGCCGCGATGGCGGCGGCCACGGCCGCGCTGAAGCCGGCCGGCGCCAGCGCCGACGCGTGCCCGCGCATCACGTCGCCCAGCAGCTGCCAGCGTTCCTGGCATCCGGCCAGCTCGGGGTCGTGCTCCATCCGGCGCAGCAGGAAGCGCGCTTCGTCGGCGCCCAGCTCACCATCGACCAGGGCCGACAGCTGCTCGCGATGGCGCTGGTCCAGGCGCTGTCCGGCGGGCGATTGGTGGTTCTGCGATTCGTTGAACGGTTTACTGGTCATACGCGGCTCTTCTCACGGGTGGCGCTGCCGATGTCCAGCAGCGGCCGGAGTTCGGTGTCGATCGCCTCGCGCGCCCGGAAGATCCGTGAACGCACCGTGCCGATCGGGCACCCCATCTTCTGCGCGATATCCTCGTAGCTCAGGCCTTCCACCTCGCGCAGGGTGATTGCCGACCGGAGTTCTTCCGGCAGCGCGTTGACGGCCTTCATTACCGTCTGTTCCAGCTCCTGGCGCATCAACTCGCGTTCGGGCGTGTCGGTGTCGCGCAGGCGGGTACCGGTGTCGAACTGTTCGGCGTCGCCGATGTCGATGTCATCGGTCGGCGGCCGTCGATTGTGTGAAGCCAGGTAGTTTTTGGCGGTATTCACGGCGATTCGATGCAACCAGGTTGAGAACTGGGCGTCGCCACGGAAACTCCCGATCGCGCGGTAGGCGCGGATGAAAGTGTCCTGGGCGACGTCCTGACATTCGCTCCAGTCGGCGATGTAGCGACCGACCAGGGCCACCACCCGATGCTGGTACTTGCGCACCAGGACATCGAAGGCGGCACTCTCGCCGTGCTGCACGCGCCGGACCAGTTCCAGATCCAGCTCCTGTGGTGTATCAACCTCGGCCATGAGGGGCCGCACTCCTGTCAGCCCAACCGACGTCGGGCAATGAGACTGCCAATCCCGGGAAAAGTTCAGTCGCCGATCACCTGGCGCCGCACCAGCTTTTAACCACCGTTCCGTTAGCGTCCCGGTCCACGGCCATGGATCCGGGGGCGCCACTCCCCTGCTATTGGGATTTGACGCGGGGGAAACAACCTCTGGATCATAGCCGCTTCTCCATACACAACCGGATGGAACGTCCATGCTCTCAGGCTTCGATGGTCTCCGCTTCAGCCACTGGCACCCCGAGATCCGCGACGACGGCGTGGTGGTTCTCTCCCTGGATCGTCAGGACAGCAGCGTCAACGCCATGTCGCAGGACGTGCTGCTGGAGCTGGGCGACCTGCTTGAGCGCATCGCGCTGGATCCGCCCAAGGGCGTGGTGATCCAGTCGCTGAAGAAGGCCGGCTTCATTGCCGGTGCCGACCTGAAGGAGTTCCAGGAGTTCGACCGTCGCGGCACTGTCAACGACGCGATCCGGCGTGGCCAGGCCACCTACCAGAAGCTGGCCGAACTGCCCTGCCCGACCGTGGCGGCGATCCATGGCCACTGCCTGGGAGGCGGCACCGAACTGGCGCTGGCCTGCCGCTACCGCGTGGCCTCCAACGACAGCAGCACCCGCATCGGCCTGCCGGAAACCCAGCTGGGCATCTTCCCGGGCTGGGGCGGCAGCGCCCGCCTGCCGCAACTGGTGGGTGCACCGGCGGCGATGGACATGATGCTGACCGGCCGCACCCTGTCGGCCTCGGCCGCGCGTGGCATCGGCCTGGTCGACAAGGTGGTGGCGCCGGCGGTGGTGCTCGACACCGCCGTCGCGCTGGCGCTGTCCGGCACCGCCCGCCCGTTCAAGCAGCGCGCGACGGCCTGGGCCACCAACACCTGGCTGGCGCGCACGCTGCTGGCCCCGCAGATGGTCAAGCAGGTGGCGCGCAAGGCGAAGAAGGACCAGTACCCGGCGCCGTATGCGCTGATCAGCACCTGGCAACGCAGTGGCGGCAAGCCGATCCAGGCGCGTTTGGACGCCGAGCGGCGCGCCGTGGTGAAGCTGGCCAGTACACCGACCGCGCGCAACCTGATCCGTATCTTCTTCCTGACCGAGCGACTGAAGGGCCTGGGCGGTGGTGATTCCGGCATCCGTCACGTGCACGTGGTCGGCGCCGGCGTGATGGGCGGCGACATCGCCGCGTGGGCCGCCTACAAGGGCTTCGACGTGACCCTGCAGGACCGTGAGCAGCGCTTCATCGACCCGGCCATGGAACGCGCGCAGGCGCTGTTCGCCAAGAAGGTGCGTGACGAGAGCAAGCGCCCTGCCGTGGCCGCGCGCCTGCGTGCCGATCTGGAAGGCAACGGCGTGGCCGAAGCCGATCTGGTGATCGAGGCCATCATCGAGAACCCCGAGGCCAAGCGTGCGCTGTACCAGACGCTGGAACCGAAGATGAAGCAGGACGCGCTGCTGACCACCAACACTTCGTCGATCCCGCTGGTGGAACTGCGCGATCACATCCAGCGCCCGGCGCAGTTCGCCGGCCTGCACTATTTCAACCCGGTCGCGCAGATGCCGTTGGTGGAGATCATCCATCACGACGGCATGGCGCCGGAAACCGAACGCCGCCTGGCCGCGTTCTGCAAGGCACTGGGCAAGTTCCCGGTGCCGGTGGCCGGCAGCCCGGGCTTCCTGGTCAACCGCGTGCTGTTCCCTTACATGCTGGAAGCGGCCACCGCGTATGCCGAAGGCATTCCGGGCCCGGTGATCGACAAGGCCGCCGTGAAGTTCGGCATGCCGATGGGACCGATCGAACTGATCGACACCGTGGGGCTGGACGTGGCTGCGGGCGTGGGCCGCGAACTGGCGCCGTTCCTCGGCCTGCAGATTCCGGCGGCCCTGCAGACGGTGGAACAGGACAAGCGCGGCAAGAAGGATGGCCAGGGCATCTACACCTGGGAGAACGGCAAGCCGAAGAAGCCGGACGTGGCCAGTGATTACCAGGCCCCGGCCGATCTGGAGGACCGCCTGATCCTGCCGCTGTTGAACGAGGCGGTTGCGTGCCTGCACGAAGGTGTAGTGGCCGATGCGGACCTGTTGGATGCGGGCGTGATCTTCGGTACCGGTTTCGCGCCGTTCCGTGGCGGCCCGATCCAGCACATCCGTGCGGTGGGTGCCGATGCGATCGTCGAGCGGTTGAAGGCGCTGCAGCAGCGCCACGGCGACCGCTTCGCCCCGCGCCCGGGCTGGGACAACCCCGCCCTGCGCGAACCAGTGGTCTGAGTTTATCGGCCGGGCCTGCGGCCCGGCACCCGCAGAGGCAACCGCCGAAGCCAGAGCCGGAGCAACAGTCGGCTCTGGCTTTTCTGTTTGTTGGGCGGGGCGGTGTCGGGTTGCGGGGACGCCGTAAACCCGTCCCTGAAGTGACCCCCGGGAGTTGGACGCCAGATCCAACCCCGAGGGATACATGAACAGATACGACGCTCGTTTCAAACTGCAGGTCGCCAAAGAGGCCTGCAAGACCTCCACATCAGTCAAAGCCGTTGCTCGTCGCCACAGCCTGGAGGCCTCCACGGTCAGGCGCTGGGTGGCGACCTATCGGCTGCATGGTTGGCGCGGATTTCATCGCC